>JBBQGK010000073.1:0-20924 GCA_038322885.1 Bacteriovoracales bacterium
AAATCTAAAGACACTCTGTCTTCAAATTTTTTTTCAGGCTGGTCGATATTTTTAAAGAACCTTAAGGGCTCCGCTGAAAACCTTAAAAATATAATCACCACCAGCACAACTCCAACTGATGAAATCGAAGAAACAATTAAATGGGTGAACTCTTTAATCTCCCAGATTCTGGCAACCGAAAAAGATATTGTGACCTTTGCGCCGTGGACTCATGAGCAAACATCCTCCGCAATCTGGCACAACGTCATTGAGAGCCTTGATCAAAATCACACTTTCTATACCCTATCCAGTTCGTATGACCAGGCTATCGAGAAGCTAGAACAAATGAATGGAACTGTGACACCCAATCTCCCTAGTGAACTTTCTCAGGCTATAAGCTCACTTAAAAAAGCGCGGGAATCTCTGGATCAGTTTTTAGAGGAAGCAGAGAGTATAGCCTCCTCCATAAATCAAATATTCCAGGAAATGAATTTTAAGTTTTTGTTAGACAAAGAGCGTGGCGTCTTCTCAATAGGGTATAACGTTTCAGACAATAAGCACGATGGGGCCCTGTATGATTTGTTAGCTTCTGAATCACGCCTTGCAAGCTTTGTGGCCATAGCAAAAGACGACGTGGCACAAGAGCATTGGTTCAAGTTAGGTCGGCAACTTGTCCCCGCAGCAGGCAGCCGAGCACTTATTTCGTGGTCTGCCTCAATGTTTGAATACTTAATGCCGCTTTTGGTGATGCGGGATTATGAGAACACACTTCTAGACCAAACCTACCGGACCGTTGTCTCTAGGCAAATCAGTTACGGCAGTGAACATCATATTCCATGGGGAATTTCTGAAGCTGGTTACAATGCCCGAGATCTTCAGTTTAACTATCAATATGGACCATTTGGGATTCCTGGTCTTGGCCTGAAGCGTGGGCTAAGCCATGATCTGGTTGTTTCTCCTTATTCAACGCTTCTGGCAGCCATGGTCGATCCACGTGCTACGATCGAGAATCTGAAACTTTTAAAAAGTAAGCAGCTTTTGACAGTATTTGGATTTTACGAGTCTATTGATTACACGGCAGAGCGCCACCCCGAAAAACAAAAATTTGCCGTGATCAAATCATTTATGGCCCATCATCAAGGAATGAGTCTCGTCGCCATCAACAATGTGATCAACAACAATATCATGCAAAACCGATTTCACCTTGAGCCGATTGTAAGAGCTACTCGACTTCTTCTGCAAGAACGCATTCCCAGAGGGGTCATTCCAGTTTTGCCAAAAGCTGCGGAAGTAGAATTAAAAAAAGAGAGTCTGGCGGTTATAAATCCATTTATTCGTCAGTACAGTGACCCCAATGTTTCCACTCCGCGCCTTCAGCTACTTTCCAATGGAAATTATTCAGTCATGATCTCAACTGCGGGTGGCGGCTATTCAAAGTCCGGGGGGCGGGCTGTCACCCGCTGGAAAGAAGATTCTACACGAGATAACTGGGGAAATTTTATCTTTGTAAAAGATATTTTTAATAGTCAAGTGTGGTCGACCGGTTACCAGCCTACCTCTCAAGTTGTTCCGCAATCATATAAAGTAACATTTGAGGAGGAGAGGGTAGAGTTTCGACGACGGGATGGAGATATCTCTACCCATACTGAGATTATCGTCGCCCCTGAAGATAAC
The DNA here is from genome assembly GCA_038322885.1 of Bacteriovoracales bacterium. Classification (GTDB taxonomy): domain Bacteria; phylum Bdellovibrionota; class Bacteriovoracia; order Bacteriovoracales; family Bacteriovoracaceae; genus Peredibacter. The sequence goes on from JBBQGK010000073.1 coordinate 1,654, forward strand.
GTTGAAATCCGTTTTGTAACCCTCACAAATCATTCCAATGAAATTCGGACTTTAGAGATCACAAGTTACCTAGAGCCAGTCCTTGGGCCCCTTGCTAACGATTTGGATCATCCGGCTTTTAGCAAATTATTTATTCAAACTGAGTTTTTGCCATCAAGGAATGCCTTGTTAGCTAAAAGGCGAAAGAGATCAAGTACAGAGAAAGAAGTATGGGGCCTCCACGTAGTGGTTACTGACGCCGAAAGCCCCGCTGATGTTCAATATGAAACTGATCGTGCCAACTTTATTGGTCGAGGGAGAACAATACTTAATCCGGTTGCGTTTTTAGGGGAACATAAACTTTCTAATACTGTCGGCGCCACACTAGATCCAATTCTTTCTCTGAGAGTTCGGGTGGAATTGCCGCCTGGGGGCGTAAATCATATTGCGTTCACAACTGGCCTTGCATCGTCTCGTGAAGAAGCGCTTGGGCTTTCAGATCGGTATCACGATATTCATTCGTTTGAGCGAGAGAGCAAACTTGCATGGACAAAATCTCAAGTAGACCTTCGTCACCTTAATATTGATTCGGAAACAGCTTATTTATTTCAAAGATTGGCGGAAAGGATCCTTTACTCTGACCCGACGCTTAGACCACCGTCTCATCAATTAGCTATGAATACTCACATGCAGTCGAGTCTTTGGCCCCATGGCATCAGTGGGGACCTACCTATTGTCGCCGTGTCGATCAGCGACCCAAAGGACTCAGTCATTGTCCGAAAACTTCTGCGATGTCACGAATACCTTCGCCTGAAAGGATTGATTTACGACTTCGTCATTCTCAACGAGCATGGGGCGACGTACTTTCAAGAATTGCAGGACGAACTGCAACAACAGATTAGAACAACGGGATCGCAAGGATGGCTTAATAAGCCAGGCGGTGTTTTTGTATTGCGATCTGATATCACACCGGAAAAAGACAGAGATCATATTCAAGCAGTAGCACGGGTTTCTCTTTTTGCCGATCAGCCCTTAAAAGATCAAATTGACCGTAAAATATCCGACGAAACATATCCTGCGCTCTTTTCTTATCCGATCAGAAAGCAAAATTATAAAATTCAAGACTTGCCTATTCCAAAACTTCAATTTTTTAATGAATTCGGAGGATTTAGCGAAGATGGACGTGAATATATCATTGTCCTTAAAAAAGGACAGTGGACTCCCGCCCCTTGGATTAACGTCATTGGCAACAGACACGATTTTGGTTTTCAAGTCAGTGAAACCGGGGCTGGGTTTACTTGGTCTATAAACAGCCAAGAAAATCGCCTCACACCTTGGTCAAATGATCCAGTTAGCGACCTGCCTGGTGAGATTATTTACTTGCGAGATGAGGACAGTGGGGAAATCTGGACGCCCACTCCGTTACCAATTCGCGAAGAGTCCAATTATGTGGTGAAGCACGGTTTGGGGTACTCATCTTTCGAGCATGTGAGTCACGGCTTCCACCATTCCTTGACGTTATTTGTGCCAAAGGATGAACCCATTAAAGTGTCTGTTCTGAAATTGAAAAATTTGACGAATAAAAAACGAAAAATTTCTGTGACAAGTTATACCGAGTGGGTTCTGGGCCCTCAGAGGGAAAGATCGGCTCCAAGTTTAATTTGTGATGTGGATTCTGAAAGCGGTGCTATTTTTGCCCGAAATCCTTATGACAACGAGTTTGCGGATCGAATTGCCTTTGCTGATATCAGCGAACCTACCCGAGCATTTACGTGCCACCGAAAAGAGTTTATCGGACGCAACGGAAATTACTCTGAACCTGCGGCCTTAAAGCGCTCGGGTCTCACAGGAAAAAAGGGGACTGGACAGGATCCTTGTGCCGTCCTTCAAAGTATCATTGAAATCAAACCCGGCGAAGAAAGAGAGATTATAACTTTGCTGGGTCAATGCGAAAACGTTGAAAAAGCCCGTGAGCTCACTCTTTGTTATAGAGACAGGACGCATGTTCAAGCCGCGTGGGACAATTTGACTCAGGCTTGGGACACTTTGGTCAACGCAATTCAAGTCAAAACACCTCAACCCGAAATGGACATTATGATGAACAGCTGGCTTTTTTACCAAACGCTATCCTGTCGTTTTTGGTCCAGAACTGCATTCTATCAATCCGGCGGAGCATATGGATTTCGTGATCAACTTCAAGATTGCATGGCATTCGTCTATTCAGCGCCGCATTTGACGAGAGAGCATTTATTGCGCGCTGCTGGTCGCCAATTTAAAGAAGGTGACGTGCAACACTGGTGGCACCCCCCAACGGGGCGAGGTATTCGTACGCGAATGTCTGACGATTTGCTCTGGCTTCCGTATGTTGTCAGTTTCTATATCAATGTCACCGGGGATATTTCGATCTTAACGGAAAAAATTCCATTTCTCGATGCGCCTTTATTGAATCCGGAACAAGAAGATTCCTACTCACTTCCCGAAATTTCTACAGAAATTGGGAGTATTTTTGAGCATTGTATTAGAGCCATTGACCAATCCCTTAAGCTTGGTGAACACGGTTTACCTTTGATTGGCACAGGAGACTGGAATGACGGAATGAATCGAGTCGGTTCCCAGGGTAAAGGAGAAAGTATTTGGTTAGGGTGGTTTCTTTCTAAAGTTTTAAAAGATTTTCTCCCTTTTTGCAGCAGCTCAGATCAAAACTTTAAAAAGCAGAAATATGAACTCCACTTGAAAAAATTGAAGCAAGCCCTAGAAGATCAAGGTTGGGACGGAGAGTGGTATAGACGTGCTTATTTCGATGATGGGACTCCTCTGGGATCTACTGCCAGTGAGGAATGCAAAATCGATAGCATCGCTCAAACTTGGGCAGTCATATCTGGAGCTGGAGATCCTACACGAACGGCACTTGCAATGAAGAAAGTTACCGAATTTTTGATTCGAAAAGAATCTCAACTCGTTCTCCTCTTGTCTCCACCCTTTGACAAGAGCTTGGTTGATCCAGGTTACATTAAGGGTTACGTGCCGGGCGTACGGGAAAATGGCGGTCAATACACACATGCGGCAATCTGGGCCATCATTGCGTTTGCCGAGATGGGCGACGGAGAAAAAGCATTTGAATTATTTAAAATGCTCAATCCTATGAATCATTCTCTAAATAAAACCGAAGCTAACAAGTATAAAATTGAACCGTATGTTCTCGCTGGCGATGTGTATTCAAGGGAGAGCACCCACGAAGGACGTGGTGGCTGGAGTTGGTACACAGGTTCTGCCTCTTGGTATTACCGCGCGGGGTTGGAGTCTATATTAGGGTTTCAGTTACGAGATAAAAAACTTAAATTTAAACCCTGTATTCCAAAAACGTGGAAGGAATACGAGATCACTTACAGTTATGGAAAATCTAAATATCACATCAAAATTGAAAATCCCAATGGACTTAACGGAGGAGATACCATCGTAGAACTTGATGGTACTTTAATTCAAAACTCTGAAGTTACAGTAGTGGATGATGCAAAAGACCACAAAGTCACCGTCACTTTGCAGGTGCCCAAAAAACTCAACTCACCCGAGGCTCCTCCCCTTGAAGCTTATAATGGCCCAGCAATAATTTGAAATTATACTTAAAGGCACTAGAGTTAATTTGACGATAAGCGTCGTCACAGACTTCTCTCTGCTTTTGAGTCTTTGTAGAGGCATTTTCTTTCGCTTTTTCTATTCGCTTTTTCATTTTCAATTCCCTTCAAGAATTAACATAGCAACTCCTGTGCCAGAGGACTTTTCTGGCGTGTTTATTGCATCGAGCTATGAGCGTGAGTTGCAAAATAAATCCCTCGATTTTTCGCGAGTACGATATTCGTGGCGTTGCAGGTGTTGATCTCTCCGACGAGTTCGCCGAGTGTCTTGGCTATGCTTATTCGGAGTTTATCTCAGAGAAAGCTCCAACTTTAAAAAAAAGAGCCCAACTTACAGTATCTGTGGGGCATGATTGTAGACTCAGTAGTCCCAACTACGCCGACGCTTTGATCTCAGGTCTAACACAAGGAGGCGTCGAAGTCGTTCGTCTTGGTAATTGTCCAACGCCTGCCACCTACTTTAGCCTTTTCCATCTTAATCTCGATGGAGCCATCATGATTACTGCTTCACATTTACCCGCTGATCACAACGGATTCAAAGTCTGCCTGGGACACAACGCCATTTATGGTGATCAAATCCAAGAACTGCGAAAAATCATGGAGAAAGATTCAAAACCTGCACCAAGAATCCGTGGTTCTGTTTTGGAATACGCCATCATCCCGGCCTATCTGGATTTTCTCCTTAAGGGAACCAAACCCATAAAATCTAGAAGAATCGTCATCGATTGCGGAAATGGAAACGGATCTCAAGTTGTTCCCCAACTCTTTAAAAAACTTGGAGCCGATGTCATCGAGTTGTTTTGTGAGATGGACGGCCTCTTCCCCAATCACATTCCTGATCCCAGTAATCCGAAAAATCTTGTGGAGCTCATAGCTAAAGTCAAAGAAAGTCAAGCTGACTTTGGAATTGGAATAGATGGCGATGCCGACCGTATTGGAGTGGTCGATGAAAAAGGAAAACTTCTCTATGGCGACGAACTCCTTGTCATTTATTCTAGAGATATTCTTAAAGATCACCCCGGGGCCACAGTTGTTTCAGAAGTGAAATCCAGTTTTAGGTTATTCGACGATGTCAAAAAAAATGGTGGCAATCCTATTATGTGGAAAACAGGCCATTCCCTCATCGAAGCCAAAATGAAAGAGACCGGCGCCTTGCTCGGTGGAGAAATGTCTGGCCACATGTTTTTTGCAGATAAATACCTTGGCTATGACGACGCGGTCTATGCGGCTTTGCGCATCTATGAAATTGCAGCCCAACATGAAGCTATAGGCTCTGAACCATTTTCATCGCTTCTCACGGGGCTACCGGAAACTGTCTCCACTCCTGAAATTCGCGTTCCTTGTGATGATAGAAACAAATTCGAAATTATAAAGACAATAGAAAAACGCCTCTGCGGCGATGCTGAAATTGCGAAAAATAAAATAACCACGATCGATGGTATCCGAATTGACTTTGAAGATGGATGGGGTCTCATTCGGGCATCTAATACCGAACCCGTATTAAGTCTTCGATTCGAAGCAACTTCACAGGTTCGGCTTGATGAAATTAGAAACGTTTTTCAAGACGCACTGAATGCCAGCACGAAAGCCTCTGGTCCGTCTGATGGAATCTCGGTTTCCAGAAGCGCGCAAATATGAACGAAACAACTCTTCCCACACCTTCGGCAAACTTGGGAACAGTCGTTTCAGTCCGGGGAAGTGTAGTAGATATTCGATTCGAAAAAAAACTGCCAGCCATTTACACAATCTTGCACGCCGGGGATAAAAAAGAAATTATCATAGAAGTGCTCGCCCAATTAGATGGGATCCGAGTGCGCGGAATCGCATTGACTCCCACGCAAGGTCTAGGGCGAGGTACTGTGGTACTAGATACTGCTGGGCCGCTGAAAGCACCAGTGGGTAAAGAGATACTTTCTCGAATGTTTGACGTTTTCGGGAATGTGATCGATCGTGGACCGCCTTTAAAAAACGTGCAATGGCGCTCGGTTCATCAAAATCCACCGCCACTCGTCAAACTTTCTACCAAATCCGAAGTTTTTGAAACTGGAATCAAAGTCATTGACGTATTGGCACCCCTGGAGCGTGGGGGTAAAGCCGGACTTCTGGGTGGAGCCGGCGTGGGTAAAACAGTGCTCCTCACAGAGATTATTCATAACATGATCGGGCATCACAATGGCATCAGCATTTTCTGTGGGATCGGCGAACGATGTCGTGAGGGAGAAGAACTTTACCGCGAAATGAAAGAAGCCGGAGTTCTTCCGAATATGCTGATGATTTTTGGACAAATGAATGAGCCACCCGGAAGCCGGTTCCGCGTGGGCCATGCGGCACTGACGATGGCTGAGTATTTTCGAGACGACGAACGCCGGGACGTACTGCTGCTCATCGATAACATCTTTCGCTTCATCCAAGCCGGGGCCGAGGTCTCTGGAATGATGGGACAGATGCCTTCACGTTTAGGATATCAGTCGACAATGGGGACTGAACTTTCAAGGTTAGAAGAGCGCATCGCGAACACCGATACAGGAGCCATCACTTCAATCCAAGCTGTCTATGTGCCCGCCGATGACTTCACCGACCCTGCAGCTGTTCACGCGTTTTCACATCTTTCGGCCTCAATTGTTCTGTCGAGAAAACGAGCGGGCGAAGGGCTTTATCCGGCCGTCGATCCGTTGCAATCTAGCTCCAAAATGGCCACTCCGGGAGTTGTTGGCGAACGACATTATCTATTGGCACAAGAAATCCGAAAGACTCTCGCACAATACGCAGAACTTAAAGACATCATCGCAATGCTGGGCTTAGAACAGCTTTCACCAGAAGATCGGAAAGTAGTGGGACGTGCTCGCCGTCTAGAGCGATTTCTGACCCAGCCATTTTTCACAACTGAACAGTTTACAAATCTTAAAGGAAAACTTGTCAGTCTTAAGGATGCTCTGGATGGATGTGAGAAAATTTTGAACGACGAGTTCAAAGATCTACCGGAAAGTGCTTTTTATATGATTGGCTCAATCGCAGAAGTGAAGACTGAGACAAAACCAGAGGTTAAAACAGACTCGAAAGTGGTAAAGCCTGCCGACCAAAGAGTTCAGAAAACCACACCGGAGGCTAAACATGTCGCAAGCGCTCATTAATCTCAAAATCCTCCTCCCCTTCCAGATTTTCTATGAAAACTCCCAAGTGTCGCGTGTTGTTGCCGAAACTCGGGAAGGTTCATTTGGCATCTTGCCGCATAGACTTGACGGCGTCGCGGCACTCTCCCCGGGAATTTTGACTTTTCAAATCCTTTCCGAGGGAGAAACATACGTGGCAGTTGACGAGGGGATTCTCGTCAAGACCGGTCTGGATGTGCAAGTTTCTGTTCGCAACGCAATTGGCGGAACGGATCTCGCTCAACTTCGCAAAGAGGTGGATCGGGAGTTTTTAGATTTGAACGATCGAGAGAAGAGTGTTCGTTCGATTCTAGCGAAAATGGAAGGCGGCTTTATGCGTCGTTTGGCTGAGTTTCAAAATGAATGATTTTTTGGATAGCGAAAAAACAAAAGTAGAAACGACGTTCAGCCGAGACGTTGGAATAAAGATAGCTCGAAAACTCAAAGCACAGAAACAGTCTACGCATGGTGTGTGGTTTGGGTTGGGCATGATGGGTCTTGTGGGGTGGTCGGTGACGGTGCCAACACTTCTTGGTGCGGCCCTAGGACTATGGATAGACAAAAAACACCCCGGAATTCACTCATGGACACTTGCGCTCCTCATCGCAGGTCTCACACTTGGTTGTTTCAACGCCTGGCATTGGGTGAGTAAAGAACAAAATGCCATGGGAGATGAGGATGATAATACCAATGATTGAAGTGACGTCTCTGATCTTCGCATTAATAGCAGGAGTTTTTCTGGGCACTCTTTTTTTTGGCGGACTCTGGTGGACAGTTCAAAAAGGGGTTTCATCTCCCTATGCCCCACTCTGGTTTACCAGCAGCATGTTTCTGCGAACGGCCATTGTTCTTGGTGGATTCTATTTTGTGGGGCACGCACATTGGAAGCGACTTCTCATTTGTCTTTTGGGGTTTATTGTTGCGCGACCAATTGTGATGCGTCTCACGAGACTGCCGCGGAGGTTACATGAATCTTAGTTCCGACCAACAGATTATTTGGCGACACGGCATTTTTCAACTTAATGGGACGATTGCGACTACATGGGCACTTATGATCGCAATGAGCCTGGGAGCAAAACTTGTCACTCGTAAACTTAAAACTGAGATTTCCATTTCTCGTTGGCAGGCTTTGTTAGAAATTATTGTGACATCAATAGAAAAGCAAATAAGCGAAGTTGGCCTGAGTCATCCAGAAAAATATATCGGCTTTCTAGGTACTCTTTTTCTCTTTGTTGCCATTTCAAGTATTTGCACAATAATTCCTGGCTACTTTCCGCCGACGGGCTCACTTTCTACTACAGCCGCCCTTGCACTTTGCGTCTTCGTTGCCGTTCCATACTTTGGAATTGAAGAACAAGGACTGGGTGGCTATCTCAAATCTTACACGCAGCCGACGTTGATCATGCTTCCGTTTAATATTATCAGCGAACTTTCTCGCACACTTGCATTGGCCATTCGTCTCTTTGGAAACATGATGAGCGGAACCATGATTATAGCCATCCTTCTTACGATCACTCCCTTTATTTTTCCAGTCGTCATGACATTATTGGGTCTGCTGACCGGCATGGTACAGGCTTATATCTTTAGTATTTTAGCGACGGTTTACATTGCAGCAGCAACGCGCACTCGCAAGCCCAAACCCAAATTGGAGCTTGTAAAATGAAACACAACCATTTACGAAAAGAGGAATCAATATGGATAGCATAACACTTATCGCTGTAGCATCGATTGCGACGGCAGGAATCACAACCGGCGTAGGGTGCATGTGCCCAGCTCTTGGTGAAGGTCGTTCGGTCTCAACGGCATTGACAGCCCTTGCCCAACAACCTGACGCTTCGGCTACTATTACCCGCACATTGTTTGTGGGTCTAGCGATGATCGAATCTACAGCAATTTACTGTTTTGTTGTTTCGATGATTCTCATTTTCGCGAATCCCTTCTGGAACCACATTATCGCCCAAGCGACTGGGAAATAACCAATGCTCATCAATTGGTTCACGGTAGGTTCGCAAGCTCTTAACTTCCTCATGCTCGTGTGGTTGATGAAGCACTTTCTCTACAAGCCCGTTCTAAATGCTATTGACGCTCGAGAAAAGAAAATTGCTGGGGAGATTGCAGACGCAAATGCAAAAAAAACTGAAGCTCAAAAAGAACAAGACGAGTTCAAGAAAAAAAATGAAGACTTCGATCAAGAGCGCGCTGCCCTCTTAAAAAAAGCCGTTGAAGAAGCAAAAGTCGAGCGTACCAGGCTTATGGGAGAGGCGCATACAGAGGCAGATGACTTGCGAACTAAAAGACAGGAAGCCCTGCAAAATGAGCAGAAAAGTTTAAGCTCTGAGATTAGTCGTAAGGCTCAAAACCAAATATTTGCAATTACAAGAAAAGCACTGACAGATTTGGCTAGCGTGAGTTTGGAGGAGCGTATGGTCGATACGTTTATTCACCGAATGGGCGACCTTAAAATAGATGAGGGGAAGGCACTAAAGGTGTCCGTCGACTCAACTTCAGACCCATTGATAATTCGCAGTGCATTTGAGTTACCCCCAGCGCAAAAGACTGCCGTCGAAAGCGCTCTCAAAAATGTTTTCGGTGTAACACATCCCTTACAATTTAATACCGACCCCAATCTTGTCTCGGGGATCGAGTGCACCGTAAACGGGCAAAAAATTGCATGGACTATTTCAGATTACCTTACATCACTAAAAAAGAGTTTGGACGAAGTTTTGAAAACTCCTGCCACGTCGGAACCTTTGACAAAACCCAAATCGCAAGAAGCCAAGGCGACAGTGCCGCCGCAGGAGAAGGCTACATGAACGAAGCGGCGAGCAATCTTTCAACTATTTATGACCAGTTGTTCACGAATATGAGCCAACAACTAGAAAAGTTCACACCTAGGCTCGAACTTCGTGAAGTGGGCGTGGTTACATCTGTCTCCACTGGTATTGCCAGAGTTTCGGGCCTTCCCAGCGTGGGTTTTCAAGAGCTTTTGAAATTTCCTGGAGACGTTTATGGTATTGCATTTAATTTAGACGAAGAAGATGTCAGCGTTGTTCTTCTAAACGAGTATTCACAATTACAAGCGGGAGATGAGGTCCAACGAACCCATCGTGTGATGGACGTCGCCGTTGGTGATTTTTTGCTAGGAAGTGTCATCAACCCCCTTGGAGCCACTCTGGATGAAAAAAAACAATTGGTTACGGCTCATGAACGACTCCCTATTGAGCGCCCCGCTACATACATCATGGATCGGGCACCCGTTACAGTTCCACTTCAAACGGGGCTCAAGGTGATTGACGCTCTCATACCAATTGGTCGCGGGCAACGAGAATTGATTTTGGGCGACCGTCAGACCGGCAAGACAGCCATTGCGGTCGATACAATCTTAAACCAAAAAGGTAAAAATGTTCTTTGTGTTTATTGCGCTATAGGGCAGCGAGCCTCCGCCGTGGCAAAAGTCATCGCAATATTGCGGGCAAAAGGCGCTATGGAATATACGGTCGTCATCGTGGCAGAGGGCAGTGACTCTCCGGGTCTTATATACATTGCGCCATACTCCGCCATGAGTATTGCTGAACATTTTATGGCCGATGGGCGAGACGTACTCGTTGTGTACGACGATCTCACCCAACACGCGCGAGCTTACCGGGAACTTTCACTTCTCCTACGTCGCCCCCCTGGCCGTGAAGCTTTTCCCGGTGATATTTTTTATATTCACTCCCGTCTTCTTGAGCGAGCGACACACTTGCGAAAAGAACTAGGCGGTGGGTCAATCACCGCACTGCCAATCATTGAGACCGAGGCACAGGATATTTCAGCCTACATTCCAACAAATCTGATCTCCATCACGGACGGGCAAATCTATCTTTCTCCATCGCTTTTTGAATTGGGCGTTTTGCCCGCAGTCGATGTTGGAAAATCTGTTTCACGCGTCGGCGGCAAAGCTCAATGGGCGGCCTATCGAGGTGTGGCGGGGGATCTGAAACTCGCTTATGCACAATTTGAAGAACTTGAAACCTTCGCCCGATTTGGCACTCACATAGACGAGAATACTCGCAAAATCATCGAACATGGCAAACGAATTCGCGCATGCTTGAAGCAACCAGAATCTTCACCGGTGTCTGTGGCAGAACAGATCATAGTCCTGGTAGCCCTAAGCGCAAAACTTTTTGACAATGTTCCAATTGAAAAGATGACAGAGGCTGAACACTCCGCGCGTGCGGCAGCGGTTAAAATTCCACCAGAGGTGGTAGCTCGATTTGAGACGGCAGTCAAAATGACCGAAGAAGATCACGGAAAAATTATCCAAATCGCCACAGAAGCTCTTTTGCCTTTTCAGCCCAAACCAGTGCCTCCTAAAGATGCAGCTCCAAAGCCAGGACCTCCCAAACAAGCTGCACCAAAACCGGCACCTGAGGTGACGAAATGAGTGAAACCACAGCAAGTTTGCAAAGAAAACTCGGCAGCGCTAAAGAGCTTCAATCCGTCGTACGCACGATGAAAGCTCTCACTGCTTCAAGCATCGGACAATATGAGAAGTCTATTAAAGCGTTGGCTGATTATTCTCGATCTCTGGAGCTGGGACTGGGCGCCTACTTTCGTCAAAGCTCGAAAGGGGCTTTACGGGAGCCGTCCAGCACCGAAGGAGAAATCGCAGCCATCGTCTTTGGTTCAGATCAAGGACTCGTTGGTCAGTTCAATGATATCGTGGCCGACTATGCAGTAAAAAAAATTAAGACGATGAAAGGCAACGCAAAGGTTTGGGCCGTTGGTGAACGTGTTCATTCAAGACTTGTAGATTCGGGCCTATCCGTGAAAGGACTCTTTTCAGTACCAAACTCAGTGAAAGCCATTACCCCTCTCGTTGGACAGATTCTGGAAGAATACGAAAAGCAAGGCGAAAGCGCGCAACTTTTTCTCTTTTACAATCACTCAGCAAAAGGTAGCCTTTACTCGCCCGCCGATCAACGCCTACTCCCGCTAGACGAAACGTGGCAACAAAACCTTGTGAAAGCGCCGTGGCCCACTGGGCAAGTTCCTGAAATTATGGGCACCTCTACTTTACGGGCTCTTATACGTGAATACCTTTTTATCTCTATCTTCAAAAGTTGTGCTGAGTCATTAGCTTCTGAGAACGCTTATCAGTTGGCAGCCATGCAACGAGCCGACAAAAATATCAACGATCTGTTGGAGAGTCTTACTGGTAAATTCAACCATCTTCGTCAAAGCCGAATCGATGAAGAGCTTTTCGATGTAGTTTCGGGCTTTGAAACTTTGTCTCGGGGGATCTCGCAATGAAAGTCAAAGCATTATTTTTAGATATTGGAGGCGTGTTACTGAATGACGGGTGGGGACACCTTGCCAGGAGAAGTGCGGCAGAGGCCTTTAATCTGGATCTGAAGGAAATGGAGCATCGTCAAGAACTCTGCGTGGGTGCCTATGAGTCTGGCAAGATCACGTTAAAAGAATACTTGAATGAGGTGGTCTTCTACAAAAGGAGATCATTCACGAGGGCCCAGTTCTGGAAATTCATGACTGAACAATCAAAACCTTTTCCTAAAATGATAGAACTGATACGAGAACTTAAGATCCGTCATGGCCTTAAAATCGCCGTGGTTAGTAATGAAAGCCGTGATTTGAATTTATATCGCATACGAAAATTCAAGATTGATGAGTTCGTGGACTTTTTTGTTTCATCCTACATTGTTCATTTCGCCAAGCCTGATAAAGAAATCTATCAAGTGGCCTTGGACATGGCCCTCATTCCGGCAAATCAAGTAGCGTACATCGAAAATCAATTGATGTTCGTACAGGTCGCTGAGTCTTTAGGGATTCGTGGAATTTATCACACAGATTACGAGTCTACCCGTAAGAAATTAGCTGCTCTTGGATTGGGTTTAGAAAATTTAAATTTCGCTTCGTCACGCAAAAGAAAGAGATTGAAACATGAAAACACAGACTCAAACCGTCACAGTTGATGTACTACAAAAAATAAACAGCTACTGGCGTGCTGCAAACTATCTGTCCGTTGGACAAATATATCTCTACGACAATCCCCTACTTCGGGAACCGCTGAAGCTTTCCCATGTAAAACCCATAGTGGTAGGCCACTGGGGTACAACTCCAGGTCAAAATTTTATCTATGTCCATTTGAACCGTATTATTAAAGAGCATGATCTCAATATGATTTACGTTGCGGGTCCGGGCCACGGTGGCCCAGCACTGGTCGGCAATACATACCTTGAGGGAACCTACAGCGAAGTATATCCCAACATCAGCCAAGATGAGGACGGCTTAAAGAAACTATTCAAGCAGTTTTCTTTTCCGGGAGGAATATCTAGTCATGTTTCACCCGAAACTCCGGGCTCCATTCATGAAGGGGGAGAACTGGGGTACTCGCTCAGCCATTCCTTTGGGGCTGTGTTTGACAATCCGGACCTTATCGTTGCGTGCATTGTGGGCGATGGAGAGGCTGAAACCGGCCCGCTCGCGACTGCGTGGCAGTCAAACAAATTTATCGATCCCATCACTGACGGAGCGGTTCTTCCGATCTTGCACCTCAATGGATTCAAAATTAATAATCCGACGATTCTCGCGCGAATAGATCACGAGGAGCTGGAGCAATTCTTACGAGGCTGCGGCTGGACACCCTATTTCGTTGAGGGTGATGACCCCATGGCCATGCACGAGCTCATGGCGGCGACCATGAATAAGGTGATAGATGAAATCAAAAATATTCAGAGCAATGCACGCAAAAAAAATGATCCGGTTAGACCGCGCTGGCCCATGATTGTTCTCAAATCTCCGAAGGGTTGGACGGGGCCAAAAATAGTCGATGGCCTTCAAATTGAGGGGACGTGTCGAGCTCATCAAGTGCCGATACTCGTTGATCCTGATCATCCAGAGCATGTGGCTCAGCTTGAAAGTTGGATGAAGAGCTACAAACCCGAGGAGCTCTTCGATCAAAACGGACGTCTGATTTCAGAACTCGCTGATCTTGCTCCTAAAGGAGAACGTCGCATGGGCGCAAACCCCCACGCCAATGGCGGAATTCTGTTGCGGGATTTACACATGCCAGATTTCCGTGACCATGCAGTGAAAGTTACAGAGCCTGGCGCGACCATGGCGCAAGACACTCAAGTGCTGGGCGGATTTTTGCGCGACGTTATTCGTCTAAATCAGAAACAGCGTAATTTTAGAATCTTTGGCCCCGATGAAACCACCTCTAATCTTCTGGGAACTGTCTTTGAAGTTACTAATCGGCAATGGGATTTGCCCCAGGAAAAAAATGATGAGTCTCTCGCACCTCAGGGTCAAGTTCTTGATTCAATGCTGAGCGAGCATCAATGCGAAGGTTGGCTAGAAGGCTATCTCCTCACAGGACGCCACGGACTGTTCAATAGTTACGAAGCTTTCATCCGCATCATTGACTCAATGCTCAGTCAACACGCCAAATGGCTGAAAGTCACTTCTCAACTTCCATGGCGTCGGAAGATATCATCGTTAAACTACTTGCTTGCCTCTCACGTCTGGCAACAAGATCACAATGGATTTACGCATCAAGATCCAGGGTTTCTTGATCACGTCATAAACAAAAAGGCGGCTTTCGTGCGAGCCTACCTTCCGCCCGACGCCAACTGCCTTTTGTCGGTCTTTGATCATTGCTTGCGCACTCGAAATTGCATCAACGTCGTAGTCGCGGGAAAACATGCATTGCCTCAATGGCTGAACGTGGATGAAGCGGCCATTCATTGTGAAGAAGGGATTGGAATCTGGCAGTGGGCGAGCAACGACCAAGGGTCTGAGCCAGATATAGTTATGGCCTGCTGCGGAGACACGCCGACACTTGAAATTCTTGCCGCAGTTTCTATCCTGAGAAGAGAGCTGCCCACGCTTAAAATCCGAGTGATCAATGTGGTTGATTTAATGAAACTTGAATTGGCAAAAGAGCACCCCCATGGCTTAAGCCAAGTGGATTACGACGCGCTCTTTACCAAGGACAAGCACATTGTTTTTGGTTTCCACGGATACCCTTGGTTAATTCACCGACTAACTTATAATCGCACCAATCGGAATCTGCACGTCAGAGGTTATAAAGAGGAGGGCACGATCACGACGCCGTTCGATATGAGAGTGCAAAACGACTTAGATCGATTTCACCTTGTTCAGGACGTAATTGATCGTCTTCCTCAGTTAGAGGGCAAAGGCGATTATCTTAAAGCACAGATGCAGGACAGTCTTATCGAACACAAACGTTATATCGATCAGCACGGCGAGGACATGCCGGCCATTCGGAATTGGAAATGGGGCAACTTGAAATGAATACCGGCGCACTGATCGAAACCGCGAGGAGACTCCTTTCCGATGAAAAGGGCCTGCTAGCCATAGATGAAAGCACATCAACCTGTAACAAACGTTTTGAAGCTCTTGGTATCACCCAAACTGAGGAAGCCAGACGCGCTTATCGAGAATTAATCATCACCACTCCTTTATTAAATGCGTCCGTTAGTGGGTTAATTCTTTACGATGAGACGATCCGCCAAAAAACAAGAGATGGTACGCCATTTACTCAAGTGATTACTGATTCTGGAATTGTCCTGGGTATTAAAGTCGACAAGGGCGCAAAGTTACTCGCGGGTCATAGGGGTGAGAAAATCACCGAAGGCTTAGACGGATTACGTAATCGTTTGACTGAATATAATCAGATGGGCGCCCGCTTCGCAAAGTGGCGTGCGGTAATTGCAATAGGTGACGGCATTCCAAGTCGGGGTTGCATTGAGGCCAACGCTCATTCGTTAGCCCGATACGCAGCACTTTGTCAGGAAGCCTCTCTGGTTCCGATTGTTGAGATGGAAGTGCTCATGAATGGTGAACACACCTTGGAGCAGTGCCGCGCAATTACCGAAGAAAGTCTTAGCAATGTTTTTGACCAACTCCATACCCAACGAGTCATGCTGGAAGGTATAATTCTGAAACCCAATATGGTGCTACCGGGATTAAAATGCGTCATGCAAGAAACGGTGGATGAGGTCGCCGACGCCACAGTGAAATGCCTGTTGCGGGTAGTCCCCGCGGCTGTTCCTGGCATAGCTTTTTTATCAGGAGGCCAATCAGGCGAACTTGCGTCGGCTCGTTTGAATGCTATGAATCTGAAATTCAAATCAAAACTCCCTTGGGCCCTGACGTTTTCTTTTGCCCGAGCAATCCAGAAACCTGCCCTGGAGATTTGGCAAGGTAAAGAGATTAACGTGCCGGCGGCACAACAAGCCCTGCTTCACAGAACCATATGTAATCGATTCGCACGACAAGGAAAATACAATGCTGAGTTGGAAAGGACTCTGCCATCATGGCAAATGAATCAAAAGACGAAATTCTTGTCATCAACACCGGATCTTCATCGCTGAAATTTGGTGTCTACGTCGATAAAAACGGCGAAGAGCATGTTTTGTTTGATGGCGCAGCCGATGGCATAGGTCAAAGTCGCGGCAAGCTCGAGCTAAAGGATGCTCGTGGCCACACCTTACGATCTGAGAATCACACTTTTGTATCAGAAAGCGAAGCGCTGGATCATGGTACAAAGTGGCTCAAAGAACTTTCACAAAAACAGCCGAAAGCCATTGGACACCGCATGGTTCACGGCGGGCCTCATTTGATAACTCATCAACTTATCACACCAACCCTGCTTGAAGAGTTACACACTTTCCGCCATTTCGCTCCCCTACACATTCCAAAAGCCCTGCAATTGATAAAGAGTGCGGAGCGATTGTTTCCGAATGTCCCGCAATTTGCCTGCTTCGACACGGCTTTTCACACTACGATCCCAGAGCAGGCATCAAGATTCGCACTTCCGCGAGAGTTATTTGATGAAGGAATTCACCGTTACGGCTTCCATGGGCTCTCTTACGAATCCATTGTTTTTCAACTGGGAAAACAACTTCCGAGCCGTACTGTCATCGCTCATCTCGGGAGCGGCGCCAGCCTGGCGGCCATAAAGGACGGTCGCTCAGTCGATACGACTATGGGACTCACGCCCACCGGCGGAATTCCTATGGCGACGCGAAGTGGGGATCTTGATCCCGGAATACTACTGTATCTTCTACGTGAAAAAAAGATGAACGCTGATTCGCTTGAGAAATTACTAAATTACAATTCTGGTTTGTCGGCGCTCTCAGGTGAAAAGGGAGACATGCGCGATCTCGAAATTGCGGCTGATAGAGGAAGTCGAGAGGCGCAACTTGCAATCGAAGTCTTCTGTACGTCCGTCAGCAAAGTTATCGCAGCCTATGCAGCAGTATTGGGCGGCCTCGATATGCTCGTCTTTTCCGGAGGCATCGGTGAACACAGTTCCCCATTGAGAGGACGCGTCTGTGAAAGTCTAATCTTCCTTGGCGTCGCTATCGATGATGCAAGCAATCGAACTTATGGAACTAACCGTGGAACATCCAATAGGAACAAAATCTCAACGGAGCATAGTGACATTTTCATTAGCGTCATTCCGAGTCAGGAAAATTTTCAGATCGCACGCCACTGTAGGGCAATGATGTTTTCGAAAGGAAAGATTTGAAGATGCCCAAAAAGCTCGATCATTTCTGTCTTCCTTTTGAACCCTCCGCAATGGTTGATCCCGAAATCTTAGATTTTGCAATGGCCGGAGTTGATGCTCCATTTTCCTTTGGAAGTTCCCTTTTAAGCAATTCAAGAGCTGATTTAACGTCATCTACATAGTGAAATAACTTTAAGTCCTTTTCAGCAATCATTCCATGTTTGACAAGCGCATCAAAATTAAGAATCTCTTTCCAGTAGTCCGACCCATAAAGCAAAATGACTATCTCCCGGTCAAGTTTCTGGGTCTGCGCTAGAGTAAGGGTCTCAGTGAGCTCATCAAGTGTTCCAAAGCCACCGGGAAACACAACGAGAGCCCGGGCAAGATACGAGAACCAAAGTTTACGCATGAAGAAATAATGGAATTCAAAGCTGAGCGTGGGAGTAATATAGGGGTTCGGCCGTTGTTCGTGAGGAAGGCCGATGTTAAGCCCGATTGTTCTTCCACCGGCATCCGTAGCGCCTCGATTTGCCGCTTCCATAATTCCGTCGCCACCACCTGAGCAAACGACAAATCGTCTGTCGCCAGGAAGCGTCTCAGCCCACTTTGTTATTCCCGATGCAAGCTCCCTGGCCTCATTATAATAGCGACCCATTGGCCCCTCAGCTTTGAGTCTGGCCGATCCAAAAAAGACGATGGTGTCATGAATCTTTTCTCGACGCATTTTATAAAGGGGATGAAGGTACTCGGCCAAAATACGAATGGGACGGCCTTCAGCGCTGTCTAAAAAAGGCTCGTCGTGGTACGCAAGCTCCGGTGAAATAGTGTCCTCAGGGAAATTCATGATCTCTCCTTTAAAGAAAAATTCATATCAGTCTTTTCCGATTTTCTTGATTCCGTTCTCGGTGGCTAGAAGCAGAATATCTGCGGGTCTAAGCGCAAAGATTCCATTTGTGACTACGCCAGCCACTTGATCAAGTTTGATCTCCCACTGGGCGGCATCGGCTATTTTGAGGCCGGAAATATCCAAGATAATATTTCCATTATCGGTGGTGAATCCATCTCTTAAGGTGGCCTTCCCACCCAGGCGTTTGATTGCCCGAGCTACGTGGCTCGTTGCCATGGGAATGACTTCAAGTGGAATAGGAACTTTACCAAGTTCATGAACCAATTTTGAGGAATCGGCAATGCAGATAACTCTTTTACTATAAGCGGCGATAATTTTCTCGCGAGTCAGTGCGCCGCCATGGCCTTTGATCATTTGCATTTGATTTGTAATTTCATCTGCCCCATCCACATAAATAGGCAGCTCTTCAACATCGTTAAGATCTATGACTGGAATTCCAAACTTCTTTAATTGGCGTGCGGAATCTTCAGAGCTTGCAACTGCGCCTCTTATACGATTTTTTATTCCTTCAAGTTCAGTAATAAAAAAATCAACGGTTGTTCCGGAGCCAACACCGATAACTCCTTCGTTCACGAAAGGGATCGCCGCCCGGGCAGCTTCTCGCTTCAATTCGTCCTGAGTCATCTGCATTTCCTCCCGTCGATAGCTTTGAAATTACTGGCCTTAAATAATTCCGGATGATACCTAAATACCAAATATGAATGAGAAACGCTACATTCTAGGTATTTAGACCCGCCAGGAGAAAAATGAGATGACTCAAAAGTTGCGTAATCATCCTGACCTTCTTCAGATCGCCCGTGCGGCAATGCTATCAAGGGGCTTTGAACCAGATTTCGCACCTGAAGCTCTCAAGCAGCTCGAAGGTATTCACGAAGCCGCCCTTGAGACAACGCCCGCTCAAGATTTGACTGAGCTTCTTTGGTGGGCCGCGTCCCAGATCTGGTAGAAATTTTTTAGAAGTAATCCGAAATGATTTTCATTCTTTTATTTCCTAAGCAGCAAACAAGTCAAGTTCCAGTTGTTTAATCATTTCTATCTTTTCAAGTTTAATCTTTTCCCACAGT
>JBBQGK010000074.1:0-20608 GCA_038322885.1 Bacteriovoracales bacterium
GTTGGCCATTTGCACACTTGGATCAGGGTCATCTACAGAATATTCAAAAAACGAGTATTCAACTTTGGGGCCATTCTCTCCCATGTTAGCCGAACGACTTATTTCCGACGGCCCACGAAGCATGGAGAGGAAGATTCCACCTGGGTGGAGCTTGATCATTGGAAACGGGGCCGAGTTTTCATCCACAAGTGGCCACACCGTCACAAGTTGCTCACTGGGGGCCTTTATCTGCATGTCATCGACGAGCAATAGGAGATCAGTGCTTTGCTTGCCTGGATAAGCGCGACGGGCATTAAGATTTCCTCTTCCGTCTTTAAAAAATTGAACGCATGAGCGTCTCATTTGTTTTGGAATTTCTCCATTTTCTGGAAGCACGAGACCAGAGTCTGATACTTTCATAATACAAGGAAGAGTTGGATTTTTTTTCACAGGATCGATGCCGCATCCCCCGGTCGCAATAGGGAGATTTAAATACGCCGTTGAAATTCCTGCTCCTTCGGTAAATCGCATAAGATCACGAGTCAGTTGATTGAACTCGGCGATGTCGCCAATCTTTTTAAATTCTGTTGTGGTTTGGGTTTGGAAATATTTCCAGCCACCCATTGCTCCAAGGAGGACGAGCGAGAATATGCCGCTGGCGACAAGGACTTCTGTAAGTGAGAACCCTTTCTCAGAACGAATCAAATTTATTGTTTTCATTTACCTATGTTACAATAGATATACCAATTCACTTCCTTAATTTGGTTAACACATGATTTTTACTGTTAGTTTACTGATAGTTCTTGTCAACTTTATGTTGCTACTCACAGTTTCAACAATCGATAGCAGTTCGTATCACTCTTACCTACCGTTTATGCTCTTTTTGTTTTCATTTCCCCATTTCATTGCGACCTATGGAGTTTGGATTTCTCGAGTGAAATCTTGGAGACAGGAGTGGTGGCCTCTGATCTTTCCGTTCCTTTACTTGGGAATTTTTTATGCTTGTGTCCGAGGTCAATTGGGTTCTATCCATCCTTCACTTATCGTCAAACTCACTTACGTCTACTTACTCTATCATTTTTGCAGTCAGCTCTACGGCGTCGCCTTGTGGCTAGGAAGCGAGAAAAAAGTTGAATTCTCGCTCTGGGAAAAGAGACTTCTGCGTGCCATTTTTCTTTTGATGGGTGCCTACACATTGATGGACTTGGAATTGAGAGGAGCGACCGGAGTTCTCTTCTATACAGATACTCCAATCACGATTTTTCCTGCGTGGATCATGCGTTCAACTCTTATCCTCTTTTTTGTTCTTGCTTTGGGATTTTGCTTTATTTCTTTTAAACATTTTTATCAAAAGAAAAAACTTGAGTATCTCCTTCCTCTTGCGATTTTAGGTACGGGCTTTATTTGGTTTATTCCACCCTTTTCCCATGGCCTGGTTTTCTACCTACCAATCTTGCATGGCCTCCAATATTATCCCTTCATCTACATGAAGATGCGAAAGCTTAAGCTTTGGCAGTGGGGACTCTTCTTAATGTTGTGTGTGGGAATCGGAGAGTTTTTTTTCCGGCAGATTCCATTTTGGGACACGGGCCTGGGTTCAATGGGAATGCTTTGGACGGCGATGATCCTCACGCTGTTAAATAATCACCACTTCATCATTGATGGAAGAATCTGGAAATTATCTGATCCAAAAAATACTGATCTCTTTACATCCGGTCCGGAGCTTCAATCCCTAGAAGTGAGAGCCCGACTTTAAGGATGTCGGCGGTGGCCTTCGCTAGATGCAGGCGCGAGGAGCGTAGCGGTTCCTCAGCGTTTCCAACCGGGCACTCAGCGTAAAAACTATTAAAGGCGCGAGCGATATCAAAAAGATACGCCGTGAGAATAGAGGGACGATATTGTTCCGTTGCATCTTTTACGACGTGATGGAAATTCATAAATTGAGAGACCAGTTCTTTTTCCTGTGGGGTGTTGATCAAGAGCTCAGATCCTTTGGGAGTTCCAAGTTTATTCAAGAGAGAATTGATTCGCGCATATACATACTGGACGTACGGCCCAGATTCTCCATCAAGTTTCAACCACTCTTGCATATCGAAAACAATTTTCTTCGAAGGATCGATTCTCACCATGCCGTACTTGATGGCACCCTTGGCAACAATTTGAGCGGTTTTTTCAATTTCTTCTGAAGACCATTCACTCACATAGCGAGCGAGGTACTGATCTTTGATGAGTTTCACCATGTTCTCTACAAGTGCTTGCAGAGGAATAATATTTCCTTTGCGCGAACTCATCGCCCCGTCGGGTAATTCTACGAAGTCATATTGGAGGTGAAGACAATTTTTGGCGTTCTCAAAACCCATGAGTTCGAGCACCTTGAAGACTTGCTTAAAGTGATGCTCTTGTCTCTTATCGACGATGTAGATTGAGCGCTCGATTTTGTAATCCTGAAATTTTCTGCGCGCAAGCTCAATGTCTTTCGTTGCGTACAGACCATTCCCATCAGTTTTGATCAGAAGACAGAACCCAAGTTTATACGGCTCGAGATCAATCCCAATCGCCCCCTGATCTTCTTTAAAAAGACCCTTTGTTTGATACTCTTTAATCAGTTTCACCGAATCTGAATCCACTTCCGATTCCCAGTACCAGACGTCGAACTTAACATTGGCCCAAGTGTAGACCTCATTCATGAGTTCAATCGACCACTCACGTGTTTTTTTCCAGAGATCATAGAACTCGCCGGATTTTTGTTCGAGCTGTTTTAATATAAGAGTGAGCTTCTCGCGGTTATCTGCTTCTTTATCTGTGCCCCGCTCTTCTTCCAGTTTGTTATGGGCAATTGAATACATGCTCCCAAGCCAAGCACCTTTTTTCGTCACAGGCTCGGCACCCTTATAATGAAACTTCATGTACCAAAGGCATTTGGCGACGTGGGTCCCAACGTCTCCTGGGAAAGTGGACGAGACGATGTCAAAACCCGCGTAGCGGTGAAGGCGAATAAGAGAATCCCCAAGACAGAGATTTCTCATGTGTCCAACGTGCATTTCTTTGTGCGTGTTGGGTTGGGAGTATTCCACCATCGTGCGCGGGGTGTTTGCGGTTAGTTTTTGCTTAAAGAAGTTTCCACTCACCAGCTCCGGCACAATTATTTTAGCGATCAAGTTGAAGTCAAAAACGAAATTGAGGTAGGGCCCCATCGCCCGCGCCTCTTTAACAAAAGAGGGCAGCACTGAGAGATTCTCTTGGAGAGTTTTCGCCGCAAGGGCAGGATTTGTTTTGAGCTCTTTGGCGACCTGAAACAAAGGAAAAGCAAGATCCCCATTTTCTTTTGAAGGTGGGAAACCAAAACTCTTGTACAAATTTTCCCAAGGAAACTCGGTCTTAAAAGTGTTTTTAAGTGAGAGAGAAAGAGATTTAGCTAGTTCTTGTCGAAATTGATCGTGGTTCAAAAACACTATTCCGCCCCTGAATTTTTTGGTTGAGTTATAAGTTTAGCATCAGTCAATTTTCATGGACATCAAAATATGCTTACCGATGTTTGGGAGAGAGAACAGTTCACCTGTTGAATGGAAGCCCACTTTTTCGTAAAAGCCTACGGCCTTCTCACGGGCATTACACCAAAGGAGAGTGCACTGATTTTGCTTGATCACGGGAAAGGCCGTTCTTAAAAGTGCACTTGAGAGGCCTCGGCCCTGGAACTCAGTTAGAGTCGCCATGCCGCGAAGTCGATACTGATATTGCTCTGGGAAATTGGTATTACTATCAAAATAGAAAGAGGCGACACTCACCAAGCGCTTATCCACAAAGGCACCTAGGTGGAAAGTGAGCTCATCGTGATCACCATGAAACAAGCAGTCTTCAAGTGTGCCGTTTGGACGGAGCATCTTGTGACGAATATTTTGGGTATCAATGGCTTTAATTCTTAGTACTTCCACGAAAATGAAGATAATGGCCAAATTTCTCTTTGGGAAGTTAATTCGATTTGTTTGACACTGATGCTCGGTTAAAAAAGACTCACTCGAATCAAGTGCTCGAGACCAAGTTTCGCTGCGGTCTGAATGAAGGTTCCAAAAATAGAATCCGGGATTTTCGTCTCAGGCCCGCGCCAATCTGTTTTCAAACCCAAGAGACAAAATTTTCCAACTTCTTTAACAATCACTTTTCCTTGTAGGCCTTTCAGAAATCCGTGATCGAAGGTGAAAGGGTAGTGCCCTTCTTTTGTGATGCGAGCAATTTTAAATTCAAGAATCATCGGAAAAGGGAGCAGCACGTGATCGATGGTGAAATGGATTTTTTCATTTTTTTCGTCGTAGGAACTTTGTTTAATGAAGTCGATATATTTGGAGTAATCTTCGTAACGCGAGAGCTTTCTCATGGCCCTCGTACAATTTCTTGGGTGAACACCGGCCACAAATTCCATCAATTGCTGTTCTTTGTCGGTCGGACTATCTACCTGACCGATGGACACAACATCCCCTTTTAAGAGGTCATCGAGCAGTCCTTCGGAGAGTTGATAATAGGGGTTTAACTCCTGTGAAATCGGGGTCGCAAAGGGTTTGGGAAGAACCGCTTTGGATTGCGATAAAGATTTTTCATTGATGAAAAAACTTAAAGCGAGAAAAAAAAAGTACCATCTCATCGGTTGACCTATTGTTCTGTCTGCCCTTAATCTTATCCTATTGATTTTCTTGCAAGCAACTATTTAAGGAGATTGACCATGGCCGTCGAAGAAGTGAAGCGCCGTGGCGGAAAGATAAAAGAAGCCGTCATTGAAAGTAAAGATCAGCGCTGGCATTGCCGCAATCGTGTCTCATTAGTTTTCGGCAGTAACGATGTCGAAGACCTCGATACCTACGTCTACACCAAAGATTCGCTCGAGTTTAAAACAGTTAAGTTCCACCAGGCGAAATCCAAGGCGATTGAAGAAATTCTGGATAACTCTATTGATGAGTTCTATCGCGGTCACGTGACAGAAATTCATGTGAACCTTTCAGCTGATGGAAAAGTCGTGACCGTTCAAGATAATGGGATTGGTTTTCCAGTCGCCAAAATCAAGGACGTCTACACAGAATTTAGAACCGGCTCAAAATTTAAAGATGAAGAAGTCGATGAGAAGGGTTTTCTCTATCGTACACTCGGACAAAATGGACTTGGAGCATCGGCCACTTGCCTTACTTCTGATTCATTCAAGGCGACTGTTAAGCACTACAATACAAAAAAAGAGCAAACCTACGAATTCTTAGATGGCGCTTTGAAAATCAAGAAAACTCCTGAGAAAACTTTCAAAGGTCCGTCTGGAGTTCGAGTTGAACTCACTCTCGCTAAAGAAGTTTATAAAAACCAAGTTGTTGATAAAGAGCTCTTAAGAAAACGTATCATCGATCTCGCCTACAACAATCCAGGCCTCACGTTTTACTATAACGATGAAGTTTACATGTATAAGAAGGGATTGTTTGAGCTTGCGACTCGCATTGATCCGACTGGTGCGCAGCTGATCGGTAACGAAGTTTTTGAGTACGAAACGACCAATATTAAAGGTGCCAAAGTTAAGGCGAAGTTTGATATTCACGTCTCTGTCGCCCTCGATAAAAAATCCGATGATAAAGAGCGCATGATCTCTTTTGTGAACTCAACTCCGACTTATGATGGTGGATTTCACCACGATAAAATTAAGCGTCTCTATATTAACTCAGTTAAAGAGAAGCTTGAGCGAACGGCCAAAAAAGACAAACTCACTCTGGTAGATAACGATGTTCTCGCCGGGATGACTTTTGTGATTGGTATCGTGATGCCTAATCCGCGTTTTGAATCCCAGACGAAGAGAAAACTCGTGCGCGACACTCTTTTGGAGAAAGCTCTTGATACCTTTATGTCCGACGGGATGCCGAAATTTTTTAGAAAAAACCAGGAACTCTTGGATCACATCATGGAGCGCGCGAAATCTCGCCAGCGCTTGATGGACCTCAAAGACGCTTCAAAAATCGCGAAGAAAGGCAAAAAACAGAGAGTTGAAAAACTTCTCGATGCTAACGAGAGAAAAGACAGATCAAAGTGTTCACTCTTTATTTGTGAGGGAGATTCGGCGATCGGTGGTCTACGTTCTGCCCGCGATAAGCTTTATCAAGGTGGAATTGCGCTCAAAGGGAAACCGATGAACGTGTCCCAAGCCTCGATAAAAGAAGTTTTGGAGAATCAGGAATTCGCCGACATCATGAGTTCAATTGGACTTGCGATTGGACAGAAAGTTGAAGCAAAAACCCACGATCTTCGTTACTCAAAAATTGTGTTCCTTGCCGATTCAGATGTCGACGGTGGACACATCAATACACTTCTCACTAATTTCTTTTTCACCTTCTGGCCTGAAATGTTTGAGATGGGCATGATCCAGATCGCAAAAGCTCCACTCTTTGAGGTGATAACTGATAAGGGGACGATCTATTGTGAGTCGGAAAATGAACTTGAGACATTAAAAAAGAAAAAAGATTATAAGATCAAAGAGATCATGAGAAACAAGGGTCTGGGAGAGATGAGTCCTGAAGCGTTCAAACACGTGTTGAACCGCAAAGACTTCACAAAAATTTCGACCAAAGATTTAAAGTCTTCAAAGAGTATGCTTGAAACCTGCTTCGGGAAAGAGTCACAACTCAGAAAAGATTTATTGATCGATTCTGAAGACATCGATGTTGATTTATCTAACGTCATCGCTGGTGTGAAGGCCGATAAAAAGAAAGCTGCCACTGCTGCAAAAGAGAAGAGAGCTTAAAAGATGAAAGAGAATCAGACCCTACATTCAATGGCCTCTGTGTCGTTGCACGACTTGGTAAAAGAAGAATACCGGACCTATCAAATTTATACGTTGATGGACCGGGCGATTCCGTATTTGCAAGATGGTTTAAAACCTTCTCAGAGACGGATCCTTTTCACGCTGTGGAAAAACTCGAACAAGGGTCTCGTCAAAGTAAGCTCCCTCACGGGCCTTGTTTTGACTTTGCATCCACATGGTCCTGCCTCTGTTGAACAATCCATCGTTAACCTCGCGCAAGATTATACCTTCTCGAACAACTATCCTTTGATCGATAAAAAAGGATACTTCGGAGAGAGAATGGAAACACAGGCAGCTGCCGCAAGGTATATTGAGTGCCGTTTGGGCAAAGTTGCTGAACTTCTTTTGTTCGATGACATGAACCAGGTCCAGATGGTTCCGAACTATGACGAGAAAGTCATGGAGCCAGTCGGCCTTCTTCCAAAACTTCCCATCATGCTCCTAAACGGTGCTGAAGGAATCGGGACGGGTTTCTCTTCAGTTATTCCAAGTTTTAATCATGACGACATTATAAAATCGATGATCTCATTTATTGAAACTGGAAAAATTAAAAAAATTAAGCCTTACTTCCGTTATTACACCGATAAGGTGGAGCAAGACGAGAAGGGAAGAATCATTACCCGCATGAGCTTTAAGCAAGTGGGTGAGAAAATCTTTATCAACGAAGTACCGAAAGGCTACGACGCTCAGAAGATTTATCGTCACTTGAATAAGCACATGGATGCAGACTTTTTAAAAGACTACGTCGATTCGTCTGTAGATAACATCATCAATATAGAGCTTATTTTTAAGCGTGGGCAACAGCCGTCTCTGGCCGAAGTTGAAGCCACGATGGGAGTGACGAGCTCGATCGTTCCGAACTACACGCTCATCACTGAGAAAGGTGTAAAAGTCTTCCATACGGTTGAAGAAATTCTTGAGGTATTCACGGTTCAGAGGGTAGGGGTGACGAAGCGTCGTTATGAGCTCTTGATCAAAGATTACGAAGATCGCCTGACTAAAAATAATGAGATCATTCGATTTATCAAAGAAAAGCATTACGCCATTGCTGAGAAGAAAGCTAACCGCAAAGACTACGTGGATTACCTCTCGAAATCGAAGTTTGTGTATGCTGAGTATCTTGCTGATATGGCGATTTATAGGATGACGAAAGAAGAAGTTGAGAAGCGTCTTCTTTTGATCAAAGAAGAGACCAGTGCTTTGAACGAATTTAGAAAAGTTTTGAAGTCTCCGGCCCTTTTAAAGAAAAAACTCATCGATGAGCTTGAAGATGTGAGTAAAAAACTTGGGGCGATCATGGCAGAGAAGGAAGCTGAGAAGAAGCGGAATTTTGGGAAGGCGAAAGCTGAGAAGGCAAAGCCGCCAGTAAGACAGTAACATTGATTAAATTTTGATAGTAGTGCAGGCCCCAGCAATGGGGCCTTTCTTATTTGAAATACCCGTCTCATTTCATTCTTAAATTCTGGTTTTTAAGCCATTATTTCTGATATTTAACTCTTTAAAAGTTACGATTGCGGAATTACGCAAGACATGAGAGGATGAATATGAGTCGAAGAATTTATTATGTGAGTTCCATTTATTTTAATGAGAGATTTTTTGGTGAAGTGATTATTGATCCTCATTATGAAGAGAAGCATAGTTCATATATGACGGATAAATTGATCATTGACTTGGTTAAGAAACTGCATGGTAAAGAAGATGAGCCGACTGACCACAAAGAAGAATTTTCTTATTACTCCAAGAGGATCAGATTTGATCAAAAGTTTTATCGATTAGTTTGGGTTCTTGAGAAGGATCAATTTTATATAGGTGTAATTAATGCTTTTAGGGTGAGGTGATTATGGCGTTTCCCAGTGAAGAAGAATTAAAAAAAATACGAAAGAAGCTTGAAAAAGCAGAACCTTCGCATGACTTGCCAGAGAATCCAACGAAGTCAGAAGTTTTGAAATACGAGCTATGTAGGAAATTTGTCCGCCATCTAATTCGAAAGAATGGCTTAACTCAGGCTGAGCTTGCACGGCAACTAGAGATGGACCCGGCTCGATTAAATGAGATTGTGAGATACCGGATTGATCTTTTTACTATTGATAAGTTATTTGAGTTTGCGCAGAGATTAGATCCGAGTATAGAATTGAAAATTGTGGAATAAGAAAGACCCCTGAGGGTCTTCTAGTTCCCATTTGAAGATGAGAACTAGAAGTTGAAACTTAATTACAGCTTTTCAGTTATAACGACTTTGAACCATTCATCCAGTCCAATAAAAAATTTCTTTTTGTATGTTTTCTCTTTCTTTTGTTGCTTAGCTTTGATGAAGACGGTTTGAGTCTCTTTTCCTGTTTTATAACTTACTCCCCATTCTCCTAGATTACTGGTCTCTCCATTTGATTTGTTCAGGCTAACTGTCAACTCCTGTTCTCCAAATGTACTCCATTCAGCTTCCTGATTTCTTTTAAAATCAACTTTTAAAGTACTTACTGCGGCCGAACCATACGACACATTGTTATCAGGTAAGGTGAAGTAGGAGTTCCAATTTAATCTTCCGTAGCGCATTGTTAATTCTTTGCTAATGGCCCCATTCGTATCCAGGGCATATGTAACATCGGAATCTTTTTCATTAACTTCAATTCGGTCAGGGTAGATGCGAGCGTTTCTCACACTGAATCCTCTGCCGTGATTAAAATACTTTACGTTAGAATCATCGCCTGCCATTTGCATGAGAAATTCAAGATATGCCGTAAATGTCATTTTTTCTAAAGGTCGAGACATGAGTTTCTGATGTAAGTATCTAACTGGTATTGAGTTTGTCAGGTCTTGTCCACTCAGTGCGTTCCGCAGCCAGAGAAACTTATATATAGATTCATGCAAGACCAATCCTCTAATGTCCTTAGGAGATAATTTTTTTACAAGCTCACTCTGAATGATGAATAATGGATCTTCTGGAAATTCCTTATTCTTCCAAATCGCAAGTTGTTCGATCCCGCAGCCATTTTTAATTATGAGCTCGTTTGAGTCTGGTATGTCAGTGAGCTTGTCATCCGTAAAGAGTATTTCGGGGTTATTATTTTGACCACTTTGAATATGGTCTCGAACAGCTTGCAAAAGTTCTTTTGCTTCTCGCAAATTATAATAGTCTAGGGATTCTTCCAGAAGCTGTAGTTTTCCCCCGATTCTGTCGAGAAATTCATCATCAGATAGTTCAGGATACTCTAAGCTTGAAAGCTTCCTCATAACTCTTCCTTCGTAGTAATCGAGTAACTCTACGGAAATAATTTCTCCATTCTTATCCCGACAAACCACAGCGTCCCCGCCATTCCCTTTTTCTCCGGCCTGAGCAACTAGCGTGCTCACGAGCATCAACATACCTAAGATCATTTTCACGAGAGACTCCTTTTTTGTTCTGTTTTTGTCATCGGGTAAAACTGGATCGCAAGTTGATAGACATCGGTTTTGTGTCCTTCTCTAAGCAATGCCGACATTTTCTGCCGGAACTC
The DNA here is from genome assembly GCA_038322885.1 of Bacteriovoracales bacterium. Taxonomy (GTDB): domain Bacteria; phylum Bdellovibrionota; class Bacteriovoracia; order Bacteriovoracales; family Bacteriovoracaceae; genus Peredibacter. The sequence continues at coordinate 10,291 of JBBQGK010000074.1, forward strand.
TCTGATGATGGTTTTTGCCTCTGTCATCTTCTCTGTGTCGACGGCGATCATCATCGATGAAAAATCGCGCATCATCACATCAACGTCTTCCAGTTTATCTTTTCCTATATCCATTGTTTCTTTGTGGCTTAATTTGAGGGCCGTACTTGCGATGTCTTCTGTTGTGCGGATTGAAGCGTGGGCCTTTTGAAATCCATGCTCATTTTGAATGAGAAGACCGCATTGAAGCAGATTGTTGATGACCACTTGAGTTCTTATTTCTGAAATACTTAATCGTTTTGATATCTCTGCTTGAGAAAACATAAAGTCTGAACAGTCCATCAGGGTTAAGATCGCATCGTGTTCCCATTCGGCGATGACTGCAAAGTAGGATTCATCCAACATGAATCGCTCATCATGATCAGGGAGTTTAATTTTATCGAGACTTGTTTTTTCGCGATGGAGGCTTTCTAAGAAGTAGGTGCGCTCTTTTGGTCCAAGGTTTAATTTGTCAGCTACGTTCACAGAATTTTTAAAAGGAAGGGACCTCTTTCCTTTGAACATCAGGCTCAAAGTAGCGGGGTGCAGATCCAAGTCTCTGGCGAAAGCACGCAGAGAATAGCTTGGTGACTTTCGCTGACGGCGCGAGAGATCTTCTTTTAATTTTTGTAAGTAAAACGGTTCAGTTTCAGACATGAAAGCAATCTAGAACAAAAATGTTACACTGGATATCCAGAATGTTACAAAGTGTAACATGTGGAGGTAACACCTCTTTGGGATGGATTAAGGTTAAGTAATTATTGAATTTTTCTAAACAGGCAGTTTACTGGCGCGACACCTGGAAAGGTAACAGGTGCCCTGAATTTTGAGTAGCTATGAACATTCTTTAAGTCAATTGCGATGGTCGCCGCTTGTCCATTGTTGCACTCAAATGGAGCACTAATCGTATCTCCTATAATGATAGATTGCCCTTCACAAATAGTATTTCCGAACGTGAGTATCGTGTGGCCCGAAGAATTGAGCTCTAGTTCTGAAGTGAAGATCAGAAGTTTTAGTTTGTAGCGGCCTTCTAGCTCCCTGAAGGACTTTGCAGATGCCATACCGGAGATGAGCAGCAGAGTTGAGATCAATAAGTATTTCATGAAGGGTCTTATACCTCATCTAAGATAAAAGTGATCGGTCCTGATTTTTTTTGAAAATTTTCTATGGTGTTTTAAAAAGAAGATCGTGATTGATGTTGACTGGCCTCCCAGACTAACGAAAATAGAAGTATGAAAAAATACCTTGCATGGCTCGTAATCCTGACCTTTTTCTTCAGCTGCACCAAAAAGCGTGATCTAGGAGCAAGGGAGCTCTATCTCGTATCGCCAGAAAAATTCTTTGGCTATGATCCGATCTTGTCTAATGACATGTATTCAAGCCACGAGATCGGGAAGATTTATGAGAATCTTTTTGAATTCCATCCGCTCAAGCGACCGTTTGAACTCATTCCTAATCTGGCCGAGGCGATGCCGACTGTGAGTGAAGATGGGCTCACCTATACTTTTAAAATTAGGAAGGGTGTACTGTTTCATAATGACGAAGCTTTCCCGAATGGAAAAGGCCGGGAGCTTAAGGCGAGTGACTTTATCTACTCTTACAAGCGTCTTGCCGATCCAAAGCTTACTGCCAAGGCCTGGTGGCTTTTAGATGATAAGGTTCTGGGTTTGAACGAGTGGAGAAAGAAAAATGCTGCTCTCAAAGAGACAAATTATAATGAGGATATCGAAGGTCTCAAGGCCCTGGATGATCACACGTTAGAGATCAAGCTGATTCGACAATCGCCTCAGCTCCTTTATTCTTTGGCGATGCCGGCGACGGCAGTGGTTGCTCATGAGGTCGTTAAAAAATATGGCACTGAGTTTCTCAATCATCCAGTGGGAACAGGACCTTTCACGCTTAAAAAGTATGAGCAAAGCAATCAGGTCGTTTATTTAAAAAATCCCGAGTTTCGAGAAAAGTTTTATCCATCTGAGGGTGCCCCGGGTGATAAAGAGAATGGTCTTCTAGAAGACGCTGGAAAACGTATTCCATTGGTGGATAAAATTATTGTTAACATTCAAATTGAGGCGCAGCCTACTTGGCAGTCGTTTCAAGTTGGGAAGAGTGATCTGATTATCCTGCCGAAAGATAATTTCGGGCAAGTCGTAACTCCCGAGGGGAAGGTTCACGAAGATCTCTTAAAGAGAGGCATCAAAGTTTTCGGGGATGCGATGATTGACGTTACCTACGTTGCTTTTAATAACGAGCTTCCGATTTTTAAGAATAAAAAAGTTCGTCAGGCAATGTCGATGGCCTATAACCGTGAAGAGGCCAATCGCCTACTTTATAACAGCACGGCGAAGATTGCTCAGTCCATTATTCCACCAGGGCTCGGTGGTTATGACGAGAGCTACAAAAATCCGAATGTGGAGTTTAACCTTGCTCGCGCTAAGGAACTTTTAAAAGAAGCTGGTTATCCAAATGGAAAAGGTTTTCCAGAAATTACTTATCAAACGATTGCAGTGACCTCCTCTCGTCAGATCGCTGAGCACTTCGCAAAATGCATGAGTGAACTTGGGATCAAGGTGAAGATCAATATCAACACTTGGCCTGAACTCACTAACAAAGTGGCCCGCCACCAGGTGCAACTCTATGCCATGGCATGGGGAGCAGATTATCCGGATGCAGAAAATTTCTTAGGGCTTCTTTACTGTCCGAACAAAGCACCTGGGAGTAACGGATCTAATTATTGCAATCCAAAGTTTGATGAACTCTTTCAGAAAGCTCGTGTGATGCAGGATTCCCCTGAAAGATCGGCCCTCTACACTGAGATTAATCTGCTTGCAGGCGAGGAGGTGCCTTGGATTTTTAGCTTTCACCGGACACGATATCATCTTGGTCAGCCTTGGATGAAAAACTTTAAGTACATGGAGTTTTCGGCCTATCAGTTTCAGTATCTCAATGTGGACAGTGACATAAAGATAGCTAATAAAGGGAAATAGAATCGCATCATTGCTTCCTATGTCGCCGGAGGCATGGTTTATGATCATTCTAATTCTTGACCTATAATATTGGAAAACCGACTTGAAGTGTTCTTTCAAGTCGGTTCGATTTTTTTTGGTTTGAATGTTAAACATGTATCGATGACTAGAATTTAAAATTCAGTCTACTTAGTTTATCTTCAATTAGTTGTTCTTAGGCTTAGGTAGTACTGGCCGAACCTCCACCTTACCATTCACAGAAGCCGGGTTTCGAGCAGCCCAATCAAGTGCCACATTGAGATTCGGAACCTCAATGACGAAAAAGCCTGCCAGCTGCTCTTTAGTTTCGGCATAGGGACCATCATGTACCACCGGCTTGCCATCTTTGAGGGTCACTGTGTTTGCAGTGCTCGGATAATCAAGACCCTCGCCTCCGCGAACAATCCCCGCCTCGTTGATCGCTTTCACATACGCCATCCAGGCTCCCCAGTATGCTTCAGCCTGCTTAGGGTCGTCGCGACGTTTCGTTACCTCAAGGTTCTCATAGTTTAGAATTACGAATTGCTTACTCATGATTTATACCTCCATATTTACTATTGCTTTGAATATATGAATCTTGCTTCATAGAAACCTCTTTGTTTGTGTGCTATACTAACTGTAAGAGAGTTGAGCCGTTGTGGTAAGTACGCACTAAGAGGTAAGTATGAAAAGTAATGAAAAACGAATAGATGAGGTGATGGCCCTTCTTCCAAAACAAGGCGACCTGAGAAATCCCAAATGTCCGACTCGCGAGGTTATTGATTCTGTCACAGGACTATGGGGGATCCTCATTTTGAAAGCTCTGAATGAAAATAAAGTTCTTAGAAACGCGGAAATCAGGAAGCTTGTTCCTGGGATTTCAGAAAAAATGTTGTCTCAAACTTTAAAGCGTCTTGAGCGCATCGGATTTGTTTCTCGAAGAAGTTACCCTGAAGTACCCCCACGAGTGGAGTACAGCCTTTCTAAAATTGGGAGACAAAGTTCGAAGGCACTCGTTGATTTATGTGAGTCGGTGGAGAGGAACATGCTCAAAATCGCTCGGCAGATGCTCGAGTACGACCATTCAGATCATTCACGTCTTTGGCAAAAGCCTCGTCGCTGATTTGCAGCTCAAATTTCGTTCACTCATCCATTGATTTAAACGGGGTCTTTGCTCAGAATTTCTTCGTCTTTTTGTTAAAAACCGGGAACTGGCCCGGATGGGTTGATTTTCTTAGGCCAAGATTTCAAAATATGAGTCGGACATCAGAGTTTTAAGAGCAAGTTGCTGGAGCAAAATCATCCATTTGGCTGAACTCACCGGTTTGTGGATTATAAAATGCAGTGCCACGAATCTCACATTTTAAACCATCATCTTGTGGATCTTGAGATTGAATAACGATCTTTACCAAGGCGACTCCCCAATCAGAAGAAGTGACCTCCACTGTTGAGCTAATAACTTTACCATTAGAAAGACCCCAGCTTTTAATACGTTTATTAAAAGCCTTTGATTGAAGTGCAGCTTGAACAAATGCATCTTTGTTAAGTGCAATGCTTGACTCTTGCGCCTGAGCTGCAGAAATAAAAATCATCAGTGCAGCAAAACACAATAATAAATTTTTTATAAAAATCTCCTTGATTGATCAGATAGTTTGTTTAAAAGATCCTATCATCAAATTTTCTTCGAGTGCCTTGTGTGGATAAATTCTTCAAGAAAGAGTGTAAATATTTTCGACAATTAGGGTAGTAATGGTTCTAAAAAAAACAAAGTTTATGACCCTTAAAACTGTCTAAGAATTTGACACCTCCGGATCTAAATTTCAATCGCCGATCTAGAATCTACCTTGGGACCTATACTTCTAGGTATTTCTTCTAAGGAGCCCCACGTGAAAATTTTGCTAATCCTTGCTCTGGCTTCTTTACCTCTCATCTCATGGTCCCAAAGGACTGTAGAGTTTGAGGTGAACCACTCCGTGAGCACGACTGATACTCAGGTTTTACAGATGGGAGTGGACTATGAAGTCTTTGAAACCGGAGATTCAGAAAATCCTATTAACTGGGATGCAACAGCGAGTATCGTTCAGGCCACTCGAGACACAGGTCGTGCCGTTCTCATTGAATCAACTCCTACTTATAATGTGCTTGATCCTGTGAAAGGGGACGCCGTTTTTGGAACAGTTGGAGTTCAGGGACGAAAATTCATCGTAAAAGATTTAATTGAAGGAATGATTCGTGCTGATTACGGATTCAGGCTTCATGATAATGATAAATCCTATGGCAATTATTATGGCGAAGGCTTTCATGACTACAGTGGAGTAAATCTCAGCACAGGTGTTTCATTTATCGCGTCAAAAAAATACGCGATAGGTGGAATGGTCACGAGAAATATGGAAACAGGAACGACAACAGTTCGCTTGTCTGTTGGATTTAAATTAACGGCGAGAAAAAAATAAAATTTATGAGTCAGACATATTTTCAGCAGGTGCTGAATTCTAAATTCAATGAGATCAAATCGAGGAACGCGAGTTTCTCGGTTCGTGCTTTTGCTCAGCAACTAGGGATCCAGGCCTCTGCGGCCAATGAGATCATGAAGGGCCAGAGACGAATCTCAAAACAGCTGGCAGAAAAAATTATTGATAAATTGAAGCTTGATCCTGAAGAGAGAACTCAATCCCTGATTGATTTCACAGATTCGAAGATGAAGACAGCTTCCGTCACTAAAAGTAATCTTGGGGCAAGGAAGCTTAACTCCGATCAGTTTGAGCTGATCTCGAATTGGGTTCATTTTGCGATTTTATCGCTCGTGAAACTCAATGACTTTCAGTCCGATCTTGATTGGATGGCGAACCGGCTTGGAGTCGAGTCCGTTGACGTTCGGAAGGCGCTCCTTAGATTGCAGCACCTTGATCTGATTCACATCTCCGAGAAGGGGACGATCACGAGAACATCAAACGCTGTGAGAACCTCTGATGATGTGCTTAGTGCCTCACTCCAAGACATGCATTTAAATGATATGTCGATGGCCGCAAAAAAATTAAAAGAAATCCCGGTTCATCTAAGAGATTTTACCAATGTGACTTTTTCGGGAAATCCTAAGACCCTTCCCAGGGCCAAAGAAATTCTCCGCAAAGCGCAAGATGATCTCGAAGAGATTATGCAAGATGATAATTCTGAAGTTTACCGTCTTTGCATGTACCTTTTTCCATTAACAGTCCCAAAGGAAAGTTATGAGCACTAAGTTTTTTTCCGTTGCCCTTTTGGGAATTCTTAGCCTCAGTGCCTTTGCCGAACCGGGGGATAAGGGTGGAAATGGCGGCGGAGGGCATTTTTGCGCCAATGGGAACAATGAAGTTTATGATCTGCAAGAGGGGAGAGTTCGCTACCATATTCCCGTTTTAAATCTGAGTGGTTCTAACGATGAAACAATCGAGCTTGGACTAGAAAAAGTTAAAAAGCAGTTTCCTGTCTTCTCGTATATGTTAAAGCTCGAAGTCGAGCTCGTGAAGAAAAAGATGGAACTCCTTAATATGAAAATTGAGAGGACCCTTGATTCTGATAACCTCTATGTCGAAGAAACTTGTGAGTACCTTCAAATTGCGAACTGGGATACGACTGTTGACCGTTTAATCGTGAGTAAGTCTCGCTACGCTTTACTATCGGATGCGCAGAAAGGTGTTCTGATTATGCATGAAGCGGCCTATTCGCTCTACCGTTCAAACAAAGTTGGACTTCAGTCTGAAGAGACTGGTCAATCAGTAGATCCCGTTCGAAAATTTATTGCTCAAGTATATTCGACGGATGAAATCTCAACCTTGCTGGTGAAAACACCATTTTTATCAGGTGGAATCTTTGCTGTCGAATCGATCAGTAAAATTAATAATTCATATTCACCAAAAACTCGTATTCAAGATCAGGCATTAGTGGAAAATCCATTTTGCAACTCTTCTGAATACAGAATCTCTTTCTCTAATTACAGTGATTACAATATCGTTCCTTATTTCGGAAATGCACCTGGTGTATTGATTAAGGCAAAAAAACCTCAGGTTTTAGATTTTAAAGTCAATGAGCTGCCAATTCGATATGCGATCCAGGATTTCACCAACATCGAACGTATTGCCGTTGGAAACGTCCTCGATAATAGCTATGACCCAACGACAGCTGCCTTCGTGAAAGTTAATGTCGAACGAGTCGGTTGTGGAGAAAAAGGAAGCTTCTATGCTCAGTGTGGAATTACTAAATCACTCGGCGTTTTTAAGAAGGCGCAATGTGCTGATTCTTTTATCTCTCGATATCAATTTTAAGTCAAAGTAAGGACCTCTGAGTAAAAATTCTATACCGTACCATACCTTTGGTACGGTCTCTTTCATATATCCTTTCAATTGAAACATTCCCAAGTAATTTCCCAATAAGAACTTAAAACACTTTTTAAAGGGGTTACTAATGAAAAAGCTCACACTCTTGTTTCTCGCCTTCACCTTCTGTTTAAATTCCTTTGCGGCAACTGGGACTGCCGACGAACTGGCACGTGCCTTTGATGATTTTCAATATTCAATCACCGTTGATTGGGATCAGAAAGACCAAAAGGCTTATCAGGCGATGATGAATACCTTTTATGAGAAGCTTGATAAACTCACCCAAAAAGATGGGATGGCGGTCTCTGATCTAGAAAAAATGGTGGAAGAAAAAGTAAAAGATCCCAAAGTGGTTTCTGCGCTCAGGTTAAAAGTTCAACTTCTTGGGAAGTCAGCATCGAGAGAAGATATCTTGAGCTTACTGAGATCTGAGAGCAGTGCCCTGTACAGCAAAGGAGCGAGTTGGAATGGGGACGCGACACTTACTTACGGGATCATTGCTTTAGTCGTTGGGATTGTGGCCTACGCGATTTATTTTCAGCTCACTCATGACTGCGTGAAGTACGAAGAAGGAAATACTTATAGCTGTTCGGCCTCTCAGCACTACTCTTGCGACTACAGTGGCTTCGATTGTGGTTATGTGGATGGTCCAGAGCATTGTGGGTACAACACGATTTGTACTCAGTACGTGAAAAAATAATTCAAAAAAAAAGGTCGCACATCATGCGACCTTTTTTTAAAAATTTGTCAATTTCTTAAGGCTTATTCTTTTTCCACTCAGTGATCCCCGCCTCGAAGAGATTCGAGATCATGTCACAGTTCGCGTTCGATCCGCAGTTGTGTCGGTTCACTCTTAATTTAACCACCAAGCGAGAGTTGGCCGGTGTCACGAAGTCGGCCAGGGGTTCGTTCACAACACGAGCGTAAGCAAGATTTATGTCCGCTGAGGCGTGTTCTGGAAAAGTCTGGGTATGGCAGGCGACACAGTATTGGCGCGAGATTGGGTATACGTTGGTTTGAAACGAGGCAAGTGAAGCCGCTGCGTTCCCACCTGTGCCGCCTCCACCGGTTGTACCAGTGGTTGTTCCAGTCACTGTAGCGACCGCAAGCTTCTCAAAAGCAAAGGAGAGTTTATCAAGAGTGATGCCTTTATCTTTGTTTATGATCGTTGTGAAGGTCGAGACTGAACTATCGGCCGGTGTGATCGTCTTATCGACTGTGGTGAAAGCAGAGTTTTGAGCGCTGTAATAGTTATTCAAAAGAATCCGCATATTTTTTACGACGATGTTCTTCGTCGGAGTCACAATCCGCGGGTTCAATAGTTTATAGCTGTAAGCATCGTAGTCCGCCACGTCGATCATGAGTTTTACGTTGGCGGCATTGATCGTCGGGGCGAGATCATAACTAATTGTTACGCCCACAAAGCTTCCCACGTTTGTGCCATTGAAGGACGGATCAGCGGTTACGATGATCGCTCCCACTTTTGCTCCGTCTTTTCTTTCTCGAACGGTGAGCTTATGAGTTCCGATAGTGAGGTTTTGATTTAAAACAGGAACCATCATCCAACCAAAATCAGTTCCGTTAACGGCAGCATCAAACGTTGTTGGTGCTGTGTTATCAAAACCGACATAGAAGCCGTTGTCATTTGCGGTTGGAGCATTCACGTACATCCAAACCTTGTAGGACGCCTGGACTCTGATGTTAAAGTTAAAATAGGCAACTCCAGCTGTTGGATCGTTCACGGCAAGTGTTGTGTTCTTGTTTTGATTGACCGAGAGGTAAGTGCCTTTGACGACATCAGCAGTCTTTACCATCGGAGGAGTCAACATCGCTGAGTCTAGATCAAGTCTCACCGTGTTTGATTTCTGGGGATTTGAAACGTCGTCAAGCTCAGCCTGAATAGAGCGAGATTCACTCGTGGTGATAAATCCGCTAGCACCGCCCGTTGTGGTCCCCGAGCTAGATCCGGATCCTGAACCGAGGGTCGTCATGGTTTTCATTTGCTCAATGGCCGCTTGCATTTCGTCGGCGTTGGCATCGCAATCAGACCAGCAATTGTGCTTGTCTGTGCGGAGTTTTAAGACCATCCGGGACTTTGAAGGCGTATCCCAGTCAATTTTATTTCCGTTCTGGATCGCAAGCAGCGCTTCGGCAGGATCCGCTGATGCGTGTTTCGGCGATGTCGTTGTGTGACAGGCGATACAATGAGCACGAGAAATAGGGTACACAGTGGTTTGGAACGCGCTCAGAGATTCCTCTGTTACGGCCGCACTCTGAAATTGAAGCTGCGATGGTTTTCCGCAGTTGGTGTACACAGCAAGGATCGCTGTGAGCATCCCAAGGATAATAATTTTATAAATATTCTTAGACAAAATTTGCCTCCCAGGCAATCTTATCGAATCTTATCAAACACAAGATACTTATCGAGACCTTGGTTTACGAATGGATTATCTCCAACCACACTTTCGAGGTCCCCTTCTTTTGAGTGAAGGGCCAGATAGTTTGCAACAATGGCCTTAGATGTATTGATCACACTATTACTCGTTAAAGCGGCCGTTGTTTCAACGCTTCCGTTTGCGCGGAAAAAACCGATTTGACGATTTTGAGTGCGAAGAGACGGTTTTCCATCTTTCTTATAAACCATCATGAAAGTTGATGATCTATTTCCAGAGTCACCACCCCAGCCGAGTTTACCGCGGCCAGCAGTAGAGTTATCGACCGTCTGGTTACTCGCAACACCACCGTCAGTGAACACGTAAACCACCACGTCTTTTTGTTTCAAGGCCGCCAGTTGAAAAATGGCACCGATCGTTTGTCCCAATTCTTCGTCACGTGTTTCGCCGTCTTGACGATTTCCAGAGTGGTAATCGTAGCCTCCGAGTTGAATCGTTCCAACCCCAATCATTCCGTCGAGAACAAGTTTTGCGATGGGAGCGATGCGAGTTCTGATCGTCGTATTAGTAACAG
>JBBQGK010000075.1:0-20122 GCA_038322885.1 Bacteriovoracales bacterium
TTGGGTGTGTCGATAGCGATGAGGAAATACCCAGTAACATCTCGAACCTGGAAGTCAAGCTCATTTGCGGCGAAGGTAGTGCCAGGGGAACTTGGTGTCAGAATAGCAAGATGCACCCTCTTATTTTATAAAAAAAGCCCGGCCAAATGCTGGGCTTTTTTATTTTTTAGGATCATATGTTCATAAGTCCACAGCATGTGAGATTGATTAAGCGCTTTCTATTCCTGCTGGTTCCCTATTCGTTTATGCGTCTTGGATTTTATCTTTATCATCACAACATTTATCAGCACTTTTCATTAAACCAACTCGCCGAAAGTTTTCTTTTGGGGATTCGTTTTGATGTCGCTGCTCTTTGTCTCGTCAATATCCCCGTCATTTTTCTTTCTCTGATTCCGCTCCGGAGTCAAAAACTAATCACTTTTGAGAGATGTACTTTTATTTTATTAAACTTCAGCGCAATAGTAGCTGGATTAGACGACTACGAGCTTTTTCTTTTCATGGGGAAAAGACTCTCATTTGATTTCTTTCTCATGGCGAATGATATTTTAAGCCAGTTGCCACAGGTGTTTTTGTACTACTGGTACCTGCCTGTGACTGGAATTGTTTTTTGCATTAGTTTTTACTTCTTTGATCGAAAATTTTTTCGGGTTAAGGATAGGCCAATGAGTTTGGTGAATTATGCTCTTTCTGGAATTTTTGTTTTAGGTATGAGCTTCATTGGAATCCGTGGTGGAGTACAGGGCAAATCTATAAATGTTCAGTCGGCATTTACTCAGGGAGAGAATGAGCTAGGGCATCTTGTTTTAAATACTCCTTATCATTTTCTGAGAACTCTTACGAGCAAGCCACCAACAAAACTGACCTATCTAAGTGATGAAGAAGTGAGTTCTATCGTTAAAAAACAAAGACAAATCAGGGCAGGAGTTGAAGGAATCAAGAATGCCAATGTCGTGTTCATTCTGCTCGAGAGCTTTGCTGCTGAATATTTGGATCAGGGTTATGCTCCGTTTTTAAGTGAGTTAAAGACAAAAAGTTTAAACTTTGAGAGGCATCTAGCGAATGGCAGAAGGTCTATTGAGGTTATGCCATCGGTGTTTTGTGGCCTTCCTTCTCTCCTGGATGAACCGATTAGTAAGTCGCTTTTTCAAGGGAACAACTACCGATGCTTTCCACAGGTTTTGAAAGAGGCCGGTTATACGAATCATTTTTTTCATGCTGGTTCGAGAGGAACGATGGGGTTTGAGTCATACTTGCTGTCGCATGGATTTGAAAAATATTTTGCGAAGGAAGATTATCCTGATCAAAAAGATGACGATGGTACATGGGGAATTTTTGATGGGCCTTATTTAAAATATGTTGGGAGAAAAATTGGCGAGATGAAGCAGCCTTTTTTAGCGGGAGTTTTTACTCTTAGTTCTCACCAGCCTTATAAAATTCCAGATCATTTAAAGGGAAAGTTTCCTGAGGGGAAAACGGAAATTCATAGGAGTATTGGTTATACTGATTTTGCTTTAAGAGAGTTTTTTGATTCTATAAAAAATGAGCCTTGGTTTTCTAATACACTTTTTATTATTACGGCCGATCACACGCAGAAATTGATTACGCAAAAATATGAAAACATGGTTGGAAGGTATCGGGTGCCCATGATGTGGTATATGCCGAAATTTGATTGGAATAAAGAGCATGTAAAGGTGACTCAACATGCGGATATTCCGAATAGTGTTTTGGATTTTGTGGAAGTGAATGGTGAGCTTTCAGCGATGGGAAATAGTGTTTTTGTGCATGATGATGGAGCTGCTATAAATTTTGCCGATAGTGCGAGCTATATTTTGGTGTCAAATTCGGGTGTTTTGTCGCTTGATAAAAATCAAGAGCAGGTTCATTTTGACTATGATTGGGAGAAAGGGGAGCTTTTGAACAAAAAGCCATCTGATTCAAAAGTTTTAAAGGCGTATCTTCAGTATTTCTTCAACGGATTAATCAAAAACAATTTGTCCCTCTAGGTGTGAATCGATAGACTAAATCATTCATTTTATTCAAAAAATGGTGGTTTGAATGCATCCTCTTTCCTCGCAAATTGATTCCTCAAATAAAGATTTCCAGCTTAATTCAGAATTTCATCGTGGGCTTGCTAGCGAGCTCAAAAAGAAAATTGAGAAAGTTCGTTTGGGTGGTGGTGATGAAGCTGTAAAAAAACATAAATCACGGAAGAAATTTTTAGCGAGAGAGAGAATTGAAAAGATTTTGGATGAAGGGTCTCCGTTTTTAGAGCTTTCAAATTTAGCGGCGGATGGGGTTTATGAAGAAGATGTTCCGGGTGCCGGAGTTGTTACGGGTATTGGTCTTGTTCATGGGGTAGAGTGTTTGTTTGTGGCAAACGATGCGACAGTAAAAGGTGGGACGTATTTTCCGCTGACTGTGAAGAAGCACTTGAGAGCGCAGGAAATTGCACTTGAGAATAGATTGCCGTGTATTTATTTGGTGGATTCGGGAGGAGCATTTCTTCCGAAGCAGGATGAAGTGTTTCCGGATAAAGAACATTTTGGAAGAATTTTTTATAATCAGGCGAATATGTCGGCGAGGGGGATTCCTCAAATCGCTGTTGTTTGTGGATCTTGTACGGCGGGTGGAGCTTATGTTCCGGCGATGAGTGATGAGACGATTATTGTGAAAGGTAATGGGACGATTTTTTTAGGTGGACCGCCGCTGGTGAAAGCAGCTACTGGGGAAGAGGTAAGTGCGGAAGATTTGGGGGGGGCAGATGTGCATACTTCGAAATCGGGAGTGGCAGATCACTTTGCTGAAACCGAAGAAGATGCACTTGAGATGGCGAGAAATATTGTGTCGACGTTGAATTATCAGGTTAAGAATCCAAGAAAGTTTATTAAAGATGTAAAAGCTCCGGCCTATAAGATGGAGGAGATTTACGGAATCATTCCACAGGATGCGAGGAAGCCCTTTGATGTGAGAGAGATTATTGCTCGTCTTGTAGATGGTTCTGAGTTTCAGGAATTTAAAGAAAGATATGGATCAACACTTGTTTGTGGATTTGCAAAAATTCACGGCTACATGGTGGGGATTATCGCGAATAATGGGATTTTGTTTTCGGAGTCGTCTGTCAAGGGAGCGCATTTTATTGAGCTCTGCGGGCAGAGAAAAATTCCTTTGTTGTTCTTGCAAAATATCACCGGGTTTATGGTGGGTAAGCAGTATGAAAATGAAGGGATCGCAAAACACGGGGCGAAGTTTGTGACGGCAGTTTCTACGGTGAAGGTTCCGAAGTTCACGGTGATTATTGGTGGATCGTTTGGAGCTGGTAATTACGGGATGTGTGGACGAGCGTTTAGTCCGAGATATTTATTCATGTGGCCGAATGCAAGAATTTCGGTGATGGGTGGAGAGCAGGCGGCGAATGTTCTTGCGACGGTGAAGCAGGATCAATTGAAGAGTGGTGGAAAATCGATCATGACAGATAAAGAGTTAGTTGCGTTTAAGCAACCGACTCTCGATAAATATGAAAAAGAAGGATCGCCTTATTATTCGTCTGCAAGATTGTGGGACGATGGGGTGATTGATCCGGGCCAGACAAGAGATATTCTTGGATTGTGCTTGAGTACTTCGCATAACGACGAATTTGCAGATCCGCAGTTCGGCGTCTTCAGGATGTAACATGAAATATTTAGAAGTGATTGAGAGTAAAGGTGTTGTGGAAGTTTGGATGAATCGTCCGGAACTTCATAATGCGTTTAATGCTGCACTGATTGAAGAGATGATTACAGCTTTTGCTGGGATTCCAGCGAATGCGAGGCTTGTCGTTTTATCTGGAAGAGGGGCCTCATTTTGTGCGGGCGCTGATTTGAACTGGATGAAGTCGATGAAAGATTATTCGAAAGAAGAAAATTTTAAAGATGCAAAAAGGCTGGCAAAACTTTTTTCTACGATTAATGAGTGTGATGTTCCTGTTATTGGACGGGTGAATGGGCATGCACTTGGTGGAGGAGTTGGTTTGGTGAGTGTTTGTGATTATGTTGTTGGAGTTAAAGAAGCGCTCTTTGGTTTTACTGAAGTGAGGCTTGGGCTTATTCCGGCGGTGATTTCTCCTTATTGTATTTCGAAGATTGGTGAGTCGCATGCGAGGGCGTGGATGCTTTCTGGTGAACGGTTTCATGCGGAAAAAGCTAAAGAGATAAATTTAATTCATGAAGTAGTTGAATCGCTTTCGGATTTGGATGCAAAAGTAGATGAAACAAAAAAGAAGTTTTTAGCAGCAGGGCCAATTGCGGCCAGAGAAGCCAAAAGACTTATTCGCGGAGTTGTAAAAGACCTTAAGAATTCAGAGGATTTTGCTTGCGATTTGATTTCTGAAAGAAGAGTGAGTGTGGAAGGACAAGAAGGCATGCGTGCGTTGCTTGAGAAAAACAAACCCACGTGGATGAAAGTATGAAGATAAAAAAGATTCTGGTAGCGAACCGTGGTGAGATAGCTCTGCGAGTATTGAAAACGGCAAAAGAGATGGGGATTAAAGTCGTAACGGTTTATGCTGATGACGATAAAAATCTACCCCATGCTTTATTTGCGGATGAATCTTATTCTTTAGGATCTGGGACTCTTGTAGATACTTATCTAAATAAAGCAAAACTCATTGAAGTGACAAAAAAATCAGGAGCGGATGCTATTCATCCTGGTTATGGTTTTTTATCTGAAAATGAAGAGTTTGCAAGGATGGTCGAAGGGGCCGGCATTACCTTTATAGGGCCTACGCCAGAGTCGATCATTTTAATGGGTGATAAAATTGGGTCTAAGAAGGCACTAGAAAAAATTAAAATACCACTCACTCCTGGTTATCACGGAGATGATCAGAGTGATGAGACGCTTGTAAAAGAGGCGAAGAAAATTGGATATCCAGTATTGATCAAGGCCTCAGCTGGTGGTGGTGGTAAAGGAATGCGAATTGTTCATGAAGACAGTGAGCTTCTGGAAGGAATTAGAGGGGCCAAGTCTGAGGGACTTAAATCTTTTTCGAGTGATAAAGTTCTTATTGAAAAATATGTTTTAAATCCAAGACACATTGAAGTTCAACTCATGTCAGATACGCATGGTAATCACTTGCATTTTTTTGAACGTGAATGCTCGATTCAAAGGCGTTATCAAAAAGTCATCGAGGAAACACCTGCACCAAACATGAATCAAGAACTTCGACTTAAAATATGTGAGACGGCAGTTGAGATCGCACGCGGAATTAACTATCGGGGTGCTGGTACCGTAGAATTTATTATGTCCCAGGATGGAAATTATTATTTTATGGAAATGAACACTCGGTTACAGGTAGAACATCCTGTGACGGAGATGGTGACCGGGCACGATCTCGTGAGATATCAAATTCTCGTTGCAGAGGGAGGAAAACTCCCTCTGAAGCAAACAGATATTAAGCAGAAAGGGCAGGCAATTGAGTGCCGTATTTATGCTGAGGATCCGGATAATAATTTTATGCCCACGATAGGTCGAATTGAGAGGATTGGAGCGCCAACACTTCGGGACGTGAGACTTGATTGCGGATTTCTCGATGGAACGGACGTAGGAGTGAACTACGATCCCATGCTCGCTAAGCTCGTTGTCTGGGGTGAGGATAGGCCTCTTGCTATCTCGAAAACAATCCAGAGCTTAGATGATGTTCTTTTTCTTGGGGTTAAAACGAATCGTGACTATTTAAAACGAATTTTAGGTCATAAAGATTTTATTGCAGGACATACTCATACGCACTTCATTCCAGATCATAAAAATGAATTAGGGCCCAAAAATTTAAGCGATGAAGAGATGGCAGCAATGATTGGAGCCTTCTCTTTTGCTGGTAAAATAACTGCCAAGGGAACTGAGTCCATTCAGCTGATAACCCCATGGACATCTCTACATGGATTTAGGAATTAATATGGAGAAATTATTTGTCATAAACTGTGAAGAGATAAGAGCTAAGGATTTTTCCCAAATTGATGGAGTCGTAAGTTTTTTATTGAATGGAAAAAAATATTCATATCGATTGATTTCAAAAGATGGAACACAATTGATTTTGGATTCAGGTACTAGAGTAAAGGCAAGTGTAAGCTCTCATTCCAATGATGGAGAGAGCACCGTGATGACAATGGGGCGTGAGGCAATCATGAGTTCTGGCACAAAAAAAACCCGAAAGGGAGCAGGACCAGTGGGGGGACTTATCTCTCCAATGCCAGGGAAGATTTTTAAAATATTAAAAGAAGTTGGATCTGATGTTAAAAAAGGTGAGACCATCCTCATTCTTGAAGCTATGAAGATGGAACATTCCATTCGATCTGATAAAGACGGCAAAGTAAAAAAGATTCCTTTCAAAACCGGTGATCTAGTTCAAGCGAATGTTCTTCTAGCGGAAGTTGAATAATGAAAATGAAGATTGTTGAAGTCGGACCTAGAGATGGTTTACAGAATGAGAAGATTATTCTTTCGACTGAAGACAAGCTTCAGTTCATTACGCTATTAAGTGAAACGGGACTTCAGAATATTGAGGTCACGAGCTTCGTGAAAGCTCCTGCTATTCCTCAGATGACGGATGCTGTTGAGCTTTTTGAGCAAGTCGAAAAAAGATTAGGCAGAACAGGGATTAATTTTCCGTGTCTTGTTCCCAATCTCCAAGGTTATGAGAAGGCTAAGAGCTTAGGCGTAAAAGAGATCGCTCTTTTTACTGCCACGTCAGATTCTTTTACCAAAAAGAATGTCAACGCGACGGTAGAGGAAACTTTTAGTCGTATGAATGAGGTCGCAGAAGCTGCAAGAAAAGATGGCATTCGAATGCGGGGATACATCTCGACGGCCTTCGGTTGTCCCTTTGAAGGACGCATGCCGGTTGAGAAACTCGCCTTGGTGACAAAAAAATTTTTGAAAATGGGCGTTTATGAAGTTTCAATCGGCGACACGATTGGTGTGGCCGTACCAAATCAAATTAAAGATTATCTCACGATACTTAAAAAAGAGTTTCCTGTTGATAAACTTGCGATGCATTTGCACGATACCCGGGGAATGGCCCTCGCCAATATGTTAGTGTCACTGGATTTAGGCATTTCAACCTTTGATTCCTCTGCTGGAGGCCTTGGTGGATGTCCTTATGCAAATGGGGCGACCGGAAATGTTGCAACAGAGGATGTTTGGTATCTTTTGAATTCAATGGGACTTGAGACGGGTATTGATCTCGAAAAATTAGTCAAGGCATCTAAGTTCATCTTGTCGAAAGTTAATAAAGAAACAGAATCAAAATTTCTTAAGGCCTACTTAAATACGGGTATGACATGAGTTTATATTTACGTGTATTCAGTGATCTCTTAGTTGAAAAGAAGAACCAATCTCTATGGATTACTCTTAATCGCCCAGAGGCGAGCAACGCTTATTCTTCTGAAATGGTGAAAGGCCTGGTAGAAGTATTAAAGCATGCTGATCTTGATAGTGATGTACGAGTGATTGTGATCACGGGCGCGGGAAAAAATTTCTGTGCGGGCGGAGATGTTAAAGCAATGCTAGGGAAAACAGGAATGTTTACTGGTGAATCAAATGAACTTCGAGAAGCTTATCAAAACGGAATTCAACAAATTCCGTTAATAATGATGTCTTTAAAAACTCCTGTCATCGCGATGGTGAATGGAGCAGCAGTGGGAGCAGGATGTGATCTTGCGGCCATGTGTGATTTGAGAGTTATTTCAACGGAAGCAACCTTTGCTGAAACTTTTGCCAAAGTCGGTTTAGTGCCAGGTGATGGTGGAGCTTTCTTTCTTATTCGGTTAGTGGGATTTGGGAAAGCGACGGAAATGTTTATGACTTGTCGAACGTACGACTCAGGTGAGGCAAAAGCGATGGGACTTGCAAATTCAGTGGTCCTACCGGAAAAGCTAAAAGAAGAGACTCAAAAATTTGTAGAACAGATTTCTTCTCTCCCTCCAATTGCACTTCAGATGACAAAGAAATCACTTACTCACGCCTATCAAAATGATATTCACTCTCATCTAGAATTGGTAGCGGCCTTTCAAGGAATCACTCAACGCTCATCGGACCACTTTAAGGCAGTAGAGGGGATGATGAATAAGAAAAAGCCAACCTTCGATCATCTCTAAAATAATTTTGACAAGTCGTCTCAGCCCACCAAGAATTGAAGTATGACAAAACTTCTCTCACTTATTTTCATTAGTTCTCTCTTTAGTTGCACAACAATTCACTTCCGTTCTAAAAATACAATTCCAGTTTCATTCGATGGAAATCCTCAAGAACAGCATGAAGTAACGATCACAGGTAAAAGAGATTTTTACTGGTGGGGACTCGATCCTGAACATCAACAAGTTTTTGTCGATGAAGTCGTAAGACACGCTGGTTACGAAGGCCTCTCCAAGCTCATCATTTACGAAAAGAAAACTCCGCAAGAAGTACTCATTTCATTTCTTACGTTTGGAATCTATCTCCCTCACAGCTTTTCGATCACAGGATTTACCAATGGTAAGAAGCTCCCAATTGAAGATCATCAAAAATAAGTCTTAGACCATCAGGAAGAGGTCTTCCAAGGATGGAAAATCAGGCCAGGGATGGCCTTTTTTTATACCTTGAGACGGCGAGCACGCTGATTCCATAGTGGTTTTGTGACCACGTTAAACCAGATGAAAAAGAGTACGAAGAACATCAGGATGTTCTTTAAGAGAGTTGGTGCATCGAAAGCGTTATTGATGATTGAATACACCGCATACATGAGAGACGAGAGGCCCGCAAAACATATGGTCATAAGGCAAGTAAGCTGAAAAGTCATGGGAGCTGCAGGGACTGGCCGCAGAAATGAAAAAGGCCACCAGATGAAATCCTTGTCGGATAGCCAGCCGTGGACATCAACAACTTTATCTAACATTTTCATTTAAGACTCCCCATCAAATTTCCAAAAAAGTTTTTCTTAAAGTCTTTTACTTCATCCTCAGACATATCACCAAAGTTTGTACGATCAACTTCTTTATATTGTTCGACAAGGTCGATCACAAATCGAGATTTAAAACGAGGGATCATCTTATTGTAGATCTTTCTCTCTTTAGCATAAGTCATTATCAGTCTTTTACGAGCACGGGTAATTCCAACATAGCATAAACGTCTCTCTTCATTGATGTCTGTTCCGTCCTGAATTGTTCTTTTATGGGGAAGCAGCTCTTCCTCTATTCCTACCAGAAAGACTGTATCGAATTCAAGACCCTTGGAGGAGTGAAGAGTCATGAGTGTGACTTCATTTTTTACAAAATCGTCCCCCGATTCTCGGTTGTCTTGAGAATCGGCTAGAAGAAGTCGTTCGACGAAGTTTTTTAGATTTGCATCTGCACCGAACTTATCCTGGAAACGATCTGCGGCCATGATGAAATTTTTGATATCGTCTTTCTTTCTTTGAGCAAGTTTCGCACTATCGTAACTCTTATCAATAAAGTCGTAATATTGAATTTCATCAACGAGTTGAGTGATGGTTTGAAGCAGGGGCTGCTCATTAAATAAGCGCTGATATTTCTTAATCGTTTCAGAGAAGGTTTTTATACCGTCATGCTCTTGTTCATCACTCAAGGTGTGAAAGAGGTGACGCTTCTTGAGGGTCGCTTCGCCTAAGAATTTATTTAAAGTGACAGATCCGACTCCTCGATTAGGGACGTTCAGAATTCGCCGGAGAGCAAGTTCATCGCGCGGGTTTTGAATGACTGTGAGGTAGGCAATAATGTCTTTGATTTCTTTTTTCTCGTAGAATTTCTGACCACCGATGATGTTGTAGGGAACTTGTGAGATACGGAGCTGATCTTCGATCGGAGGAACTTGTGTGTTTGAGCGGTAGAGGATAGCCATATCAGAGAGGGCCATGCCATGGGATTGGAGTCTGATGATCTCTTCGATGATAATGGCGGCTTCGTGATCTGAGTCTCCCCCGGCCCATAAAAGCGGCAAGGAGGTATCCTGGTTCGCAGTCCTCATCGTCTTTTCTTTTCTTTGCGTACTATGCTTTATCACTTCATTGGCGAGATTTAAGATCGGTCTGGTCGAACGGTAATTCTCCTCGAGCTTAATCACCTTCGTATTCGGGTATTGTTTTTCGAAGTTGAGGATGTTTGAAATATCAGCACCACGGAAAGCATAGATGGCCTGGTCATCATCTCCAACAACGCAAATATTTGTATGAGTACTTGTGAGTGCGGTGATCATTGTGAACTGAAGATTGTTTGTATCTTGGTATTCATCCACCATGATGTATTTAAAGCGCTCAGAGTATTTCTTAGCAACCTCTGGGAACTTATTGAAGAGTTTTACAACGAGAAAAAGAATATCATCGAAATCAAGGGCATTATAAAATTGCAATTTATCTTGGTAGAAGTGATAAACAAACTCTGTCACAACATCATAATCAGTTTCTGGATCGTAGAATTTACTTTTCGAAAATTCCTCAGCAGAAATACCGTTGTTTTTTAAAAGACCAATTTTTGACATGACCGTTGAGCGGTCATAGTTTTTTCCCGATTTGAAATTTTTCAGGGCCTCTCGTACAATGCTCATTTGATCGGCCTGATCATAAATGGTGAAGAGATTGTTGTAGCCGAGATGATGAATATCTTCGCGAAGAATACGGATCCCGAGAGAATGGAATGTCGAAAGAGTAATCCCTTTACGCAGTCGACGATCAACGAGATGGGCCACGCGTTCTTTCATTTCAGTGGCAGCTTTATTTGTGAAACTCACAGCGAGGATTTCGCTGCCAGGAATTCGTAGGTTATCCAGCATGTGAGCAATGCGGTAGGTGACGGTTCTAGTTTTTCCAGAGCCGGCGCCAGCAAGAATCAGAACAGGCCCTAGCACCGTTTCGGCAGCTTCGCGTTGTTCTGGGTTCAATCCGTTGAGGTTTATCATGAAATTTGAGAGTAAAAAAAGGGGGAGAAAGTGTCAAAATCAAAAGACAAAAAAGAGCGAACTTTGTAGACTGTTTTCTCTCTCAATACCATTATTCGAGGACCTATGAAATACCTGATCACTTCGGCTCTCCCTTATGCCAATGGGCCTATTCATTTTGGTCATATTGCCGGAGTTTATTTGCCATCAGATATTTTTACTCGACATAAAAAAATGAAGGGTGAAAAAGCCATTCATATTTCTGGTTCTGATGAGCACGGCGTAGCGATTATGCAAAATGCTCAGAAAGCAAAAATTAGCTATCAAGAATATGTGAATCAGTGGCACAAAACGCATAAGGATCTTTTTGATAAGTACGATATTAAGTTTGATTTTTTTGGACAGACGTCCGCCGACTATCACAAAGAAGAAACACTCGTTTGGTTTAAAGACCTTCTTGGTAAAGGTTTGATTGAGAAAAAAGCCGAACAACAGCTTCAGTGTCAGGATTGTAAAAACATGCTCCCAGACCGTTTTGTTGAAGGCGAGTGCTACGTTTGTCATTATCCGGAAGCTCGTGGGGATGAATGCCCAAGCTGCGGCACTTGGATTGATCCTCTCAAACTCATTAAACCCGTTTGTAAATTTTGTGGATCAACTAACGTTAAGGCGATTGATTCCTTTCAGTGGTACCTCATGTTGTCTAAAATGCATGAAAAATTCAATGCGTGGTTTGATACAAAAAAACCATTCTGGCGCAAGAGTGTTGTTCCATTTGTCGAATCTCTTACCAAAGATAACCTTGTTGATCGGGCGATTACTCGTGACCTAGATTGGGGAATTGATGTTCCTCTTACCGAAGCCAAGGGTAAAAAGATTTATGTTTGGTTTGATGCTCCGATTGGATATGTTTCAAACACAAAGCAGTTCTTGAAAGAATCCGGTTCTAAAGAGGACTACATTAAAGACTGGTGGGGAAATAAAGACACAACTATCGTAAATTTTATCGGGAAAGATAACATCATTTTTCATGCGATCATCTTTCCTGTCATGTGCCTAGGGACTGGTTTTGTTAATCCGGTGAACGAACTTCCTGCAAATCAATATGTGAATCTTGAAGGAAAACAGTTCTCTAAATCAAAAGGTTGGTACGTGGACGCAGAAGAGGCGATCGACCAGTTTGGATCTGATGCTCTAAGGTTCTACCTCACTTCTCTTATTCCGGAGACAGCGGATTCAAGTTTTACCTGGAAGGGTCTGGAGCTTAAAATTAACTCTGAACTGGCTAACAATATCGGCAATTTTATTAACCGTGCGATGAAGTTTTCACTCGCAAAATGGCCAGAAGGTTTATCAGCTCAAAAGTTTGATCCATTCTACTCAACTCATCTTCCTGATGTTGATCAATGGATTAAAGAGTATCATGCACTCTTGGATTCTTATCAAATCAAGAAGGGCCAGGAGCATCTTCTTGCACTTGGATCAAAGGTGAATCAATTTATTACTGAACGCGCTCCGTGGACAGAATTTAAAACGGATCCGGACAAAGCAGCTGAAACTATTGCCATCTCGAGTGCCTACGTTTTAGTTATAGGAGCATTCTTTGCGCCTTATCTACCAAAACTTTCAGCATCTATACTTTCTTATTTTGGCCTTGATTCAAATTCACAAGTGGTTAAAGACATTTATCAAGGAAAGACTGGAGCAGCTAAAGAATTCTTTGCCAATGGATTTAAGCTTCAGGTCGAGCCCCAGGGGCTAGTTCCTAAAATTGATCCCAAGATAATTGAAGAGTTGGATATTAAACTTAAAGAGAAAGCCGCCACAATTTAATGGTGATGTCCTCGAGTTTCACTATCAACGTAGGAACTTGAGAATAAATTTCCAGATGAGTCAGGAGCTTTTTTCCCTCGAGAAAAGTACGACTCGGCCAGCTTGGCCATGCTCTTTCCTAAAATGTTTGGGAACAGGGCGTGGACAAATTTTTCAGCACGAGCACCTTCCCCCACAAAGATACGAGGTCTGGGATTTTCGATAAGCGATACGACGGCCTCCGCGACCCGGAACGGATCAATGAGAGGTGGGGTAGATGAGAGCTCGGCACCTGTGAAATTCGCAGCGTGCTTAATTCCTGGAGTGTCGATGGAAACAGGATTTAAATCACATACATGAATGTCAGGATAACGATCTAATTCAAATCGAAGTGCATCGTTAAGACCTCGCAAACCGAACTTACTCGCACTAAAGGCGACTGAATAGGGATTAGGAACAAAAGCACCAAGCGAAACTGTGTTAATAATCGTACCGATATTTTTTTGTTTGAAATAGGGAAGGATGGCATAGGTTCCGTGAAGTGGTCCTAGTAAGTTAACCTTGATCACTTGCTCATGAACTTCCAGTGGCGTATCCGTAAATTCTCCTGCAGCTAAGACTCCAGCATTGTTAATCCAAACATCGATTGATCCAAATTGGTCTAGGGCCTTCTCTACAAGATTTTGCATGTCTTTAAACTTCGTCACATCTGCCTTTACTGCAACTGCGGTTCCACCATGAGCTTCACATTCGCTAGCGACTTCTTGCAGGATAGTTTCTCTTCTTGAAGATAGTATTAAGTTGGCACCTTCTTCGGCCAGAGTGAGTGCAATGGCCTTTCCTAGGCCGCTCGAGGCGCCGGTAATGACGATTGTCTTTCCTTTAAATTTTTTCATAAATACTCCTCCCTTAAATTTAGTTCTCTAAGAGATTCAACTCAATTTGATTTCACATGAAGATAGATAAGAGAATTAATCAGTCTTGGTGGTAGCGGGGATCGAGTTTAATTCCGAAAGACTCTCGAGGATTGAGAGAATCGATAATAGGATGGTTCCAGCTTTGAAGAATTTTACCTGTTTGCGAGTCCACGAGAGCATTAAACTTTGTACTTTGACCTTGGTCATTTTTAAAACTGACAAGAACAGATTCGACCTTTATCGCCTGACCACCTTGCGACCAAATAAAAGAATCGAGACGAGAAATTTTGAGTTCCTTAAGGTCAGGGGCCTGAGTTTTTAGAACCTCTTCAAGGTCTTCTCTCCACTCTGATGAAGCATTGTTAGAGACTATGTAGCCTTTCTTTTGAGCTGAATAGAGCGGAGGAGGGCCTATAACTTTACGTCCCTCAACTCTCAGGCCAGTCATGCTCTTTCGTAAAGGAGAAGACAGTGTTTTAGAGGGAAGATTTGTTGGAAGAAAATCCTCAAAGGAATCCGTTTCATTTGCAATTTTACGGAGAGTTCTTCCTGTCCAGATAAGACCAAAGGAAAGTACCAAGCAAAGGATGACGATTTGCCACCGTTTAATCATTGACGTCGAAATCGAAGTTTAAAACTTTGAAGGGCTTGCTTCCCATGTATTCTGAGTCTTGATAATCGTCATTCGCATTAGCGGCATCTACAAAACAATCAGTGCAATTACTGAACGAGGCACGGAGCCGGCATTTAAATTTAGTTCCTGGTGGAATCCATTTATTGACTTCCATGATCATCAGGTTACCGACATTGAATTGTTTTTTCTCTGAAATGCTCACGACTGAATCATAGAATGTTTTACGCGAATCAATTTTGGAATAGAAGGAATCACTTGCTCCCGGCAAGAAACGAACAAGCCATTCGTGAGGATTAAATGAGAAATCCGTATCCGTCGCTCCGCTTGACGAGTATCCGAGACAGTCTTTGTCTTGGAGGGCGAGACCTTGCTTTTTACGATACTCATTTTGCGAAACCCAACGTGTACTTGTTCCGTCGTCGATCTGAACGAGGCAGACAGGTGCCACTGCCGCCGTTGGATAAAGACCAGTAATCTTATTTTTCAAGTTTCGATTGTAGTTAGTTTCTGTGCTGGTACATGTATTTGCGGTTGTTCCGCCTTGATCGACAGTGACATCAGAATCAACAACACATGGTTTAAAATTGCCCGTTGAGGTATCCGATATATCGACGTGATCCCAGTCCTGAGCAAGGACATGAACACCAGCGATCGTACTGTTTGATGAGTTAAAGAGATTCGGGATAACGGCCACGACTTCACCTGGTGAAACCTTAACGTTTCCGTTGTTAAAATCGGTACTCGCTACTTTCGTTGAGAGAGGCACTGGATAACCTTTATAGAGAAGATTTGAGAGGAGGTTAACCATATCAGAGCGGTTATCAATGATATAAAAGCCAATACTCGAGCCCGAGTCCGCGACCTTAGATGCAATATCAAGTTGCTGCTTGGCCACGAGAACAGATTTTCGTCGATTGTTTTCTGAAACAGAAGTGAGTGACTGAATTGGAATCGAAGGAACGGCCGTGTTGTACACAACTGCTCTGCTCTTGGTACTATTCCCGTTATTGTTATAATTTTTGAAAAGAAGAAGTCCATAGTCATCAAGAAGTTTTTCAGACTGATCTTTGGTAAAGGTCGTGCAAAGTTTACTCGAGATATACTTATAAACGTTTTTTGCAAACACTTGATAAAAACGACGGAAGGTCGGCGGATTCATGAACTGAGTCCACAAGTATGAATTCGATGGATCAAGATTGTTGAAATAAACTGAACTCGCAAAAGGAGCACTGAACTCATCCACTCCCTTAGCATTTAAATCTCCAAGCTCACTGAAAGTTTCTGCAAGGAGGAGCATCATATAAGAAGTTGCAACACCATGTCCGCCATCAGACTGAGACGATAGACCACATGAATTTTCTAACGCCTCTGTTAAAGCGACGAGATAGTGCGAAGTAATCTGACCAGCGTAGTGTTCGTCTTCAACGGGTTTCGTTGGGTAGTTTGGGTCGTAAAGAATGTATTGAGGGTAGGAGAGTCGTCCTTCCGAGGTAGTACTCAGACCGGCCACATGTATCGGATCACGTTCAGACATAGGACGAGATTGATTAAATGTTTTACCCAAGGCCCATTCACCAAAATGAGTTCGATGAGTCATCACGTAGCTATAATAGTCTGCAATGCCTTCATTGATTGAAGAGCCTTCGTTAAAACCAATCTTACCAAGGTTTGAGCGAAGGGGATGAGTTGATGATGCCGTCGCATTTCGAAGATTCATCATGACAGAAACAAGTGAGTGGCCAAATTCATGGTAAATCACTGAAGGATCCTGAACCACATGAAAATTAGGTTGGGCCGCGATAGATCCAAAACAAAGCTCTGGACCAGCAGAGCTGAATGAAGCATTCCCTTCGTTTGCACAAAGAGCATATGAACTAAGAAAACTATTCTGAAACTGCTGACTATCCAGATTCGAGACCCCTTTGAACCAAAATTGCTTAGAGTCTTTAAGGTAACTCGGAATCGATTTAGGAATTGAGGTTAGCTGGGATTGAACGGTCTTATAAGCAAAAGCAAGCTTATCAAAAAACGTCGTGAGCCCTCGGTTCAAATGATAAAGAGTCGCAGTCTGATAAAATTCCGCCGTTCCAGCTTTGTATACCCATGAGAGATTTGCTTGACGGGCCAGAGGTTGAGTTTCTGTGTGGAGTGCGAATGAGCGAACACAGTTATCTGAGCTATCAGTATAATTTCCATAAAAATAAAAATTTATTCCACAGTTCGTAGTGAGTTGATTATTTGAAGTGATATCGACTGGCGATTTATCTACAAAGTCCCCGATACCTACGTTCGCTGGCAAGAGACCTGTTGCACCCAAAATGTATGGACTCTCTTTGTAGACGTAGGCCTTATTAACTAAACCTTCATCTCCAACTGAAGCACCACGTGACGTCGAAGGCTGAATTTGAGTTGGGTTACACGACGATAGACAAAGTAGAAATCCTACAATCCATGTGCTCTTCCACGGAAGAGACTTTTTACCTGGTTTTATCATCCACTGACGTACCATTATCATTACTAACCTTATCGGAAGATCTCGACTTGAGATCAACCGAGTGAATTACTTTTATTTGCCGATGGCTTGAGAAGAAGAGCCAATTGTTACTCCTAAATTTGATATTGCTTGGTCGAGGTTGTCGCGGCCTGAGTTGTCGCCGGCATTACAATAAGAAGGTGCTTCTGGGAGATCGCTTGGTTTCAAGGAATCAGATTTTGCATCTGAATAAGCACCTATTGCATCCTGATCCAATTTCTTGAGCTGATCATTACAATCTAGAGCCTCTACATCCTTACTTCTCGGTTGATTGTTAGACTTTACGCAATCATCATATTGCGTGTCCCTTTTTTCGCAAATTATTTTAACATCTGGAAAAGCTGCTTTTGCTTTTTTGCTACATGCTTCTCCAATAGAAGCTGAACTTCCCGAGTTCTCCGAATCATGATTATTATATCGATTACAGAAAAATTTCAATTTTGATCCCGCAGTTTTATCAACCGTCATTACATCTTCAATATTCCCTGTGCAAAATGAAGCTGGATTATTACTGTCTCCAGCAGCATAGATTGAACAAACTCCGTTACGTTGCTCTCCCAACTTCTGAGCTTGCTTCGCCTGCTCCTGCAAAGCATTCGTAAAGTAAGCTCTTCCCGCCTCACAATCCCTCGATAGCTTCTGTGCATCCGCCGCAACTTTCTTATAATTATCTTCCGTATTCTTAATCTGCGCTCTTAACGGTGAACTATCGTTCATAACATCTTCTTGCTGTTTCTCAACACTCGCCTTGAGAGCATTAATGTTATTTCTAAACATAATCGCTAATTGAGCAGGATCTTCTACAAGAAGCTGACCATCAGTTGACTGTTGGGTCGCATTTTTAAAGGAAGCGAGGTAGCGGCTTTCTTCTGGAACTTCAGTCTTAATTCCTTCAGGAGCGTTATATCCAGCTTTAAGAACATTATTTAAAGCTTCGCCTTCAGATTGAAACTTCGCGAGGAGTGTTCCGAAGTCACGTACAAGCTGAGTCTTGTAAGAATTGATACGGTCATTGTAAGCATTAACTTTTGTCGTACGATCAGTTTTGATTTCATCAACAAACTTTTGAGCACCGGCCGTACAAGACTGCATGTTACCTGCGCACTTTGTAGCGTTCGCTACACAGAAGTTTGCTCCAGCTGGGTTAAAGCTTGCGGCAGAACATGAACCAGAAGTAGAAGCATTTGCGAGAGCTGGACTCGTACACGTCAGCATTTTTGTTTTTACTTGATTTGCGAGGTTGTTCGCGAATTCATTTTTCATGTTGGAGTAGCTCGTTCTGAGGTCTCGGATTTTATTTAAGACTTGAGCGCCTGTCATTTGGCTTCCTAATTTGTTCACAGCAAATTGCGCCTGACAGTTTTTCATGACGTTGGTGAAATAAGTGCCTGGCGTTTCGTTTGTCGAAGCCGGGACTGATTTCATTTTTACGTTTCCATTCTCCATGACTGGATTTCCATTGGCATCGATGACTGGATAGAAATACTCATTATCACGAGTAAGAATATAACGGTTTCCGAATTCAGAATCTACGCTACTCAATAAACTTGTTTTTTGAGCGATACTCGTCCCTGGATTATTCATAATCGAAGCGATTCTGGCTTTAATGTTCGAAGACTGACTTTTCGCAAAACTTGAAATTCCTGAAAGAGTATCTAGTCGTCCCATGACGTTGTCGACGGAGTTTTGGTCTTTAAGATTACTTTGAATACAAGTGTTATTGATCTGATTTGTGACATTGGTTAGTTCTTGTTCGAATCCACCAAGATTATTGTTCGTTACAAGTCTAGTTAAAGATGCTCCACTAATTCCACTTGCAGATAACTCAGCATTGACTGTCGCGAGTGAGTTTTGGTTAGTTTGATTCTGAGTATTGAAACTGTTTGTTGAATTCGCAAACATCGCTGAATTGAGAGCATTATTTTCTCCATCCGGAGAATTCGCAACACTTGAGAGACCTCTATAAAAATCTCCAAGTTTTTCTTCCCCGCTTGCAATCTTACTGAAATCTAGATTCGCCTGGTTTTGCACACTGGTTGAGAGTGTGTTGATATCTTGAATCACAGATGCATTTGAAGACATGTAAGTCTGACCGTTATATTTACTTGGGGCGTCTGTTGCAGAGATCAGGGTTTTGAGATCTTGGTTGATGTTATTTAAACCACCCGCAGTCCCTTTTGTATTGAAATCGTTTGCAGCAAAAATTGACGTACAAGCTGGATTATTAAATCGTTTGCCATAATCAAAGAGAGCAGGATTTCTAGTCTTCGCTTTATCGATTAGGCCTTCAGCATTTTTTCCTTCTAGAACGGCCGTATCATCTTCCATTCCAGTGATATAACCTTTGGCATCTGAATTAAACTGAGCTGTGAGAGCATCAATCTCTGCTGCAAATTTCGACAGTTCTCCCTTACGGTAATTGAAATACCCTTTTAAAATATCCATCACGTTTTTCATACAACCAACCCCGAAAGCTTGTCCTTGGTTGTTACTTGTTGAGGAATAGTTGGTGTAGAGTTTTGCAATCTTGTCGTACTGATCTTTATAAACTGCGGCGCGAGCTGCTGACTCAGCCAAGGGAACATTCAACGTTGTAGGAGAAGGGCTACATCCATCGAACTTCACTTCATTCAATGTTGTCATGAGTGTCGTACAATTCAGAGCTGCGGGATTCAGTGCTGGTTTCTGGGTCGCCATGTACTGAACGAGCCCTGGAATCTTTGAAAGGTTATCAAACGTAAATTGCTTATCAGTATTTGTTGCCGTTTGGTTTTGTTGAAGAGCCGCCATGTTTGCATTCGCGTTTGGATCACTAGGAGCTTGGTTTTGACCTTGGAGTCCTCCAGCAATTCCGTTCAAACCTGCATTCAAAAAACTTCCCAATGATTGAGCGTATGCAACCGTAGGGGCAAAGATCATCTGAAAGACGATCACTAAACATATCGAGGATGAAAGAATGCGTTTCATAGATTACCTTTTAAAATTCCATCTATCTGATTTTCGGCATTTCTCGCTTTAAAGTTAATCTTCTACGAGAGACCGACTCATTAGCTATAGAATCATTTTAAGCTCCAACTCCTAAAGCACCTATTTCTAAGCTCCTTATTAAAAAGATTGGCATTTTATTTAAAAGCCAGAGAAACTAAGTCATGGGAATTTCTATACTTTTTTAAGGATTAGTTGAGTGTTCAAGAAGTTAATGAGCAAATTCAAATCGCCAACAAAATCTGGCGGTTTAGTCGACGACCCAGCTTTAGAAGGCCATCGATACGCTAAGGTGTTCGAGCTAGTTTTAAGTAATATGGAAGGGGCCCCAGCCTATTCACTTAC
>JBBQGK010000076.1:0-18299 GCA_038322885.1 Bacteriovoracales bacterium
GTGATTATGAAATTGAATTAGGCAAAGAAAAAAACACTGGTGATAGCAAACTCACTAAGATTCGTGACGATTACAATAAGCGCATTGAGGACGAAACTAAACGTTATCAGAAATTGATGGTTGATCTCAAAGCATCTCAAAGCGAATCTCTCTCTGAGGTTAAACAG
This sequence comes from Bacteriovoracales bacterium, assembly GCA_038322885.1. GTDB lineage: Bacteria > Bdellovibrionota > Bacteriovoracia > Bacteriovoracales > Bacteriovoracaceae > Peredibacter. The sequence continues at coordinate 168 of JBBQGK010000076.1, forward strand.
AATCATGAAGAAGTTGTACAAAATGAAGAATTGAAACATAAAGAATACTTAGAAAATGCGAACATGAAGTTCACGGAAGCTAAGCAGAGACTCGAAACGTAATATCTCAAAATCCAGTAGGGAGAAATGATGAGCCAAAAGACCGAGAACGGAATCTTTATCAATGGTAAGCAGCAGGTGGTTGAACTCCTTCAGCGTATGGATGCTGGAGATAAGGCGAAACTCCTTAGAAATTTGCGGACCCGGAACCCTGCCCTCGCTAAAGAGCTCACTGAATCGTGCATTTCTTTTGAAAGTATTTGGGATCTAGACGACGGTGCTTTGAAGACGATTGTTTCTCAAATTCAACCGACGATCATTGGACTTGCTTTGAGTCTTGTTCATACGAAAAATCAGCGACGTGTTCTTTCTCTGGTCCCTAGAGAAATGGCATTGAAGGCCTTCGATATAATGCAGAAGGATCTTACATCGAGCAGAAATGAATGTATTAGAGCTCAACAGAAAATTTTGGAGCTCGCGATGAATCTTCATCGTAATCGCATTATTCAATTTTATTAAGTTGTGAAGCTTTCTTTCTTAATTCTGATTCTCTTTTCAACGCAACTTTTTGCGGATGCCCCGTCGGTTAATTCCAACTCTGATGAATTTAAGGATTCAACGTTCGTTCGGTTCATTAATCAATATAACGGTGGAAAGATACCGTATCCGTTTAAAGACTTCTTAGATTCTTTCAAGCTCGACACAAGATCAAAGGGGGAAATTCTATTTGTACCAGAGGGAAGGTCGCTTGTTCGAAATAGTGCAAATATTCAGTCTCCAAGAATAATCGTCGCCCCATTTGAAAGTAGCGTTGTCTCCAACATGAGTACTGAAGCAACAAAAAAGTTTAATGCTTATTATGACAAGGGATATAGATCTACTGATCTATATGTGGGATTTGCTCCTAAGAATGGAGCAATGGAGGTTATCTCATATAATCCGACGACCAAAAAATACGATTTTCTTATCGTCGAAAACTACGGTCCAGGTAAGACTCCTCGAATTGTGAGTAATGAATCGCTCTGTATTACTTGCCACCAAAACAAGGGTCCTATTTTCTCTCGATTCCCATGGACTGAGGTTGGTTTAGGACCAGAAAATGCGAGTAAAGCATCTGGGACCCCAACTGAAAACCCAGTTCTTAACGGGATGAAAAAATATGGAAATGAGTTTGAAGGGATTCCCCTAAATGAAGTCCAGATTGGAACGCATACTTCCAGGTTTGGATTTTCAGACATTGCAATTTTTAACATAAATACGAGGAGAGCAAATCATAACCTTATAAAAGCTAAGTTCTGTGAAATACTTTGTAAAAGCGATGATTTTGATTGTCAGAGAAATATTTTTAAAAATCTTAAGAAATTTACACCAAATGATTTTAATTTTAAGGAATTCGATAAGAAAATGTCCGAGTTAACTATAGCCTCCTCTGTGATTCCTGATATCGATCCCAAAACTAAGAAAGTTTTTATACCCATTTATACAAAAGGTATGATCGATACCAGCAGTGCATCTGGAAAACTTAGGGAACAGAAGTTTGAAGATGAGTATGCACGAAGAAATTCTGCACCTAAGACATCTTATGAAAGTATTTACTATGAAGATGATACATCCTTTGAAACAAATCTCTTAGATATGAGCACTGGTGTAGTAAATGATCAAAAGGGAGATCCTAGCTTTAAAAGGCCTGAAAGTGATTACGTACTTGAAACGAGAAAAAGGTATACAAATGCTAAAGATCAAAAAGAGAAGTTTGAAGTTCTTGTGACTTCTTGTTTTAACCTTGATTTACATTTCAAGACGAATGCGCCACTTAGTAATCCTGATATAGATCAACTTCAGAGTTACGCCGGGGATCTCTCCACTGCAAATGATAACGTTTTAAGAAACTTACGTTGGCCTAATATCGATAGGATAAATTCTCCCAAAATTAAAAGAGAAGACTGTATCGGAAAAGAAGGAATTCCTGTCGTTAAAATAGGAACTCTCGGTCCAGTGGTTGAAAAATTAAAGGACGATACAAAGAACCACGGTTCAGGTTTGTTCCAAAAATACTGTTCACAATGTCACGCTCCAGAGGTTGGGTTTATTACACTTCCTTTGAACTCTATGGAAAACATGTCCAACTATGTCCCCACGTTTAACAAGATCACACCCATGGGTCCCCAAGAAAGACTAGAAAAGAAAATCATGCCACCAGATCATGCTGAAATTCAGCCTACCGATGCCGAGAGACAAGAGATGATCGACATACTTAAAATGTTTCGTAAGAAATGAAAATTTAGTTTATTAACTTTTTAAACTCCACCTCAACCGCCGGAGTAAAGTAAGCCTCATCCACGAGCTGATCGCTGATAACCCTATTTTCAGCGATCAGATTCGCCGTATGCTGAAAACGATCAACCATCGTCGATGTCAACTGCACAAGCCACTCTGGGGCCTCACTAAAAAGCTTCGAGAAATGAGACGAGGGAATTTCAATCAAATCGGCGGCACTCGAAGTGATAGCGGAATAAGAATATTTAGTTCCCGCGACCAAAGTATTTTCACCGATGATGTCATTTTCTTTAGCTGTGAATATAGGAACGAGACGGTCATTACTTTTCTTCATACAGATGACTTCGCCGGACTTCACCATATAAAGCTTTGTTGCGGGAGAACCTTCTTTGAAGATGAGCTTGTGCTTAATGACAGGAGAACTAGCGAGCTGCATAGAGATGCTCCTGCTTAATCTTGCCTTCTAGAAGAGTCCCAAATCTTAAACCGTAGGTAGAGATCGAGAGTTCCTTCACCATCAAGCGGTGGCTGAGGTGATAGACTAGGTGGAGACCTCCACGGATACTATTCGCTCTCTTTTGCAAGAAAGGAAATTCCTCAGAAAACTGAGCAGGAATCCACTCTCCATATTTTTTAAACAGCTGATCGATATCTTCAGATTTCAAAACAAGTCCGTGTACATCGTCTTCGACAAATTCTTTTTTTAAAAGCTGCATGTTTCCAAGCGAAGTCATGGTCCCCGCAACACAGAAAAGTTCTTTGGTTTGAAATTTATCAATTTCATTTCGAAAATCGAGGAATACTTTTTGGAGATTTTGAACAAAGAGCTGATCATCGAGCCATTGAGAGGCCCTGACTGCACCAATTGGCATGCTGATGGTCTCAAGGATCTGAAAGTTTTTTGTGTTGAGCTTGATGAGTTCTGTTGAAGCTCCACCAATGTCCATCAAAATTATAATCTCAGTCGGAAATTTTGTGTTAAAAAGAATTCCTCTGGAAGAATAATAAGCTTCCCCCTCAGCATTGATGATCTGAATATTGAGGCGAAGATCATTTTTAATTTTCTCAAAAAAGGACGCTGCATTTTGGGCCACCCTCGAGGCTTCAGTTGCAGTCACTATGATATGTTCTCGTAGAACGCCTAAGCGATCACATTCTTCGGCATAAGACTTTAACGCCTCATAGGTGAGCTTCATCGAGTCTGCATGAAAGGCGCGATTCTTATCCAGTTCTTTTCCAAGAGAAGTGATCTCGCTTCTTTTTGAGAGTTCTACGAATTTTCCATGGGCAAGATCGGCCACGAGAAGAAGGATACTATTGGATCCAATATCAATTGAGGCGCGCAGATCTTTAATCATTGGCCCACGACCTTCAAAAGTTCGCCCGGGTGGGCCGGATTAATGAGACCTTTTTCACAAATAATTCCTGTAATCATCTTGTGATCAGTGACATCAAAACTAGGGTTCACAGAATGAGCACCAAGAGGAGAAATCTTCGTCCCTCTGAATTCAGTGATTTCTTTCATATCTCTCATTTCAATTTCAATGTGACTTCCATCGGGGATTCTCGTATCAAAGGAGCTCACCGGGGCCACAACGTAAAAGGGAATTTTATAATGGTGAGCAACGATGGCAAGTGTGGAGGTACCAACTTTATTAGCGGTATCACCATTTGCAGCGATTCGGTCAGCACCTACAAAGATGGCATCAACCTTTCCGTGAGAAAGAAGGTAAGAAGCCGCACCTTCAACCACAACACTATAAGGAATATTTTCTTTAGCGAGTTCATAAGCCGTGAGCCTCGAGCCTTGGAGATAGGGCCTCGTCTCGTCTGCGTAAACGTGATTCACAAGTCCACGAGAATGAGCGAGAGAGATCACCCCAAGAGCAGTACCTAGTGATCCACAGGCAAGAAAGCCCGTATTACAATGGGTCATGAGATTCCATTTTTTCTTTCCTAAACGATGACTGAGCTCTTTTATTCCAATTTCTGCCATGCTTGTATTTTTCTGGTGACTCTCTTGAATTTGAAGAAGTCCGAAATTTACAAGTTCTTGGTAGATCTGAGAAATCGATTTCTTAGGAGCTAATGAAGACTTCATTATTTCAAAACAACGATTCACTTCGAAAGAAAGATTCACCGCTGTTGGGCGAGCGCTTATCATTTTATCACAAGCGATTCGGCAACTATCTAGAGAAACTTCATTTTGTGACTTTATCCAAAGGGCCATGCCAAAGATGGCAGTGAATCCGATGCAAGGAGCGCCTCGAACGACCATCTCATGGATCGCTGAGATACATCCATCGAGGTCTCGAACGGTGACAAAAATCTCCTCATGAGGAAGTAGCCTTTGGTCCAAGAGAAGGAGATGATCTTCTTTCCAAATAATTGGTCTGTAGTCGCTCATAGCTGTTCCTTCGCTGGCCAGAGCGGAGTCGTGAGCTCTTTTCTGACGGGTTTCCAAGCTTTGTTGCGTGGATAAGTTAAAACGAGAAAGGATTTTGTTTTTGGGTTCTCAGATAAGTTTCCCGTCATTTTAGCGGGATCATTTCCGTCTAAAAGGAGGCTTGAAATAATTGTCGATTCAGCTTTATGAGAAAAATTCCAGGTCTGATGAGGAGAGCTAGAAGGATCAAGCGAGAATTGACCTGCAACTTTTTGAATAAGCTCAGTGAGCTTTCCTTGAGGAGAATCAAGTTCACTTAAGTCGAGCTGGGATAACCAAACTCCATCCTGAAAGGTCATGCCCCACTTTCCTTCGAATTTTCCATTCAAAATTCCCTTACGTGCAGAAAAATAAGGATCAAACATTCTAAATTGCTCGAGCAATGGGAAATTCTTGGCCTCAAGAAAAACTTGATGAACAGGATTTTTTTCCTGGTAGTTCAAGGCGAGGCTTGATTCTCCAATGATGAGATGGGCCTCGTAAGATCTTCGATCTGGAGAAATGCCGTATGTAATGTCTCCGTCCACAACTTGCTTATCCAAAGTACATTTTTTAAAAGAGACCTTAGATTTGAAACCCACCTGGACCGGTGCTGTAATGAGGTGTCCCAGGGTTAAGAGCGGATTGACAGCAATCCGATAATCCATTCCTGAGAAGCCAAGCTCCTCGCTGTATTGAGTAACTGCTCCGAGGTTGTAATCAATCAGAGAGCGACGAAAAAAACTAACTTCGCCTTTGGGACTAATAAAAGAAGTCTCCCACCGGGCATCATCAACGGAGAGATTCCATTGACCACTGACACTCGCATCACCTAGAGAAATCGCTCCTTCAAAGCCGAGTTTTCCTTTGAGTCTCGTAAATTCTTCAGATGATTTTTTTGTAAACTTAAGCATGCCATCTGAAGTTCCACTTATCTGGGTTAGGTAAGGATTTTTTACTTCCTGTTCCACGATCTCTAGAAAACTCAAAGGGAAGTGCTTTAATTGCAAGTCTAAGCTGAATTCTTCATCATTAGCAGTAAGTGAGCCTTCCCCTACGGATTCTTTTTCCACAAGCAGGTTGAGATTAGATTTTACATTCATGTGAGTCGGATCAAAGACCGCCTTTCCGTCAATGATAAGATCTTCCATTTGCATTTTATCATGGCTATCTCGGGTCTTGAATTCACCCCGGTAATTCAGGCGCCAGCTTTCACGCTCTGGAGTTACGTCACCAAAAAGCCAGAGATCAGAAGTGTACTGAGAACCCTTATGGGAAATTTCAATAGGTATATTTAATTCGAAGGCCGAGTTTTTACCATACTGAAATTCACGAACTAAAAGCTTCGAGAGTCGAATATAGCGACGAGAATTTTTGGAATCGCGAATTGAAATGTCTTTAGCCTTGATAGAATATTTTGCGTCTGCGAGATAGGCCGGAAGCACAACTCGGATTTTCCTAGTATCTTTCTTTTCAGTTTCTTGAACAGGATCTTTTTCTTTGATTTCTTGATCATGGTCTACAAAAACTTCCAAGTGAGAGATGCTGATGTGCGAGCTTCCCTTATTAAAAAGTAGCAACCACCAGGGAAGTTTAACTTCCATGTCTCCGATGCTCCCAAGAATTTTGCCACTTCTCGTGAGGATCAAGTTTTTCATATGTACTTTAAAATCGACCGCCATTGAGTAGCGAACTTCACCCACGGTGAGAGAAGCTCCCGGATAATTTTTTTCAACTTGCTCTTTTACAAGCCCAACAAAGCTTTCTGGCTTTAAGCGGGAATAAGCGCTGTAAAATAAGCCTCCAATGATCAGGAAGAGACCAACCCAGAGGGCAATGAAGAGTTTCATAGATAATTTCATTTTCATCCTACGCCCTTTGTAGAGGGGCGAATTTCACCATAAATTTTTTACGAATTCCGTCTCGGAAAAGAATCGTTACTTTTTCGTCCTGGCCCATGCCTTCTGAATCGAGCACTGTCCCCTCTCCGTAAAGAGCATGGACAATTTTTGAGCCAGATGGATAATTGGAGAGGTCCTTTACAACTTTTTTCTGTTGGTAAACTTTCTCACGGTAGAAGACATCTTCATCTTCATGCTTAGAACTTTGATCGAAATCATCTGGTGGATAATCTGGTCGATCGAGGCGCTTAGGTCCAGTTTGAAAGGTAGTCCACTTATAATACTGTTCTGGGATCTCGTGAATAAACTGACTGGGCCCATTAAATTTGAGGCTTCCCCACAACATCCTCGCCTGAGCAAAACAAACTGTGAGTTGTTTCATCGCGCGAGTCATCGCGACGTAAAAAAGCCTGCGTTCTTCTTCCAGAGCGGTTGGCCCGACTTCAAGGCTCTTAAAAGATGGAAAAATATTTTCTTCAATACCAATGAGAAACACATAGGGGTATTCAAGGCCTTTGGATCCGTGAACAGTCATCAGCGAGACTTCGTCCTGAGGACCTTCTCCGGGGATAGAAGTATCCAGAGTGATATCTTCGAGGAACTTCACGAGGGAAGGTTCGGTTTCAGTCTCTTCATGTTGCTTGATCGCGCTCATGAGTTCTTCTAAGTTTTCGAGTCTCGCTGCACCTTCGTAGCTTTTATCGGCACGGAGGTATTCATGGTATCCAGATTCATTTAATAATTTTTCATAGCTAAACGTAGGTGGATGTTTTTGTAGCTCCAGAACCTGAACTTCTTGAATGAGTTGAACAAGCTGAGAGATCGCGCTTTGAACTTTTCCCGATAATCCAAGATGCTTAAATTCATGAGGGGCATCAACAACTTTTTCAACCAGTTCAAAAAGAGAAAGAGAAAGCCTCACAGCTTCGTCCTCAAGTTTTCTGAGCGAAGTCGCTCCGACTCCGCGGGCGGGAGTATTGATGATTCTTGTGAGAGCGAGGGAATCTTTTTTATTTACCACAACTCTTATGTAGGCCAAAAGATCTTTTACTTCTTTTCGGTCATAGAACTTAATTCCGGCAACGACCCGGTAAGGAAACTTTTCTTTTCGAAGAGCATCCTCAATGGTTCGTGAGTGGGCATTGTTACGGTAAAAAACAGCGATGTCTTTGAGAGAAATTCTTTGTTGGGCTAGCTTCTTAATCTCTGTGGCCACATACTCAGCTTCCGCCCTGTCGTCTCTGCATTCAACAATCTTAATAACCTCGCCTTCATCATTGTCAGTCCACATCATCTTTCCCTTACGGGCCACGTTGCGAGAAATGACCTGTGAGGCGGCTTCGATGATTCGTTTTGATGAGCGATAGTTTTGTTCGAGCTTGATGAGTTTTGCTTCCGGGAAGATGGTTTCAAAATCGAGGATGTTTCGGATATCGGCCCCACGCCAGGAATAGATCGACTGATCTTCATCTCCGACAACACAGATGTTGCGATGATGGTGGCTAATCTGTTGAACCAATTCAAACTGGGCGCGGTTAGTATCTTGATACTCATCGACGAGAACATATTTATATTTCTCTTGGTACTTCACTAAGACTTCTGGAAAAGATCTAAAGAGCTGTAGGACTCCCGTGATGAGACTTCCGAAATCGACAGCATTACTACGATGAAGTTCTGATTCGTAGTCTAGGAAAATATCAAAGAGGCGTTGGTCTTCAGCGTATTTAGCGACATCTTCGTTTCGAGTGAGGCCCACGTAGAAGCCTAGGTTTTTAAGGCCATCGATGAAAGAAGAAACCGTATAAGGTGAAAGTTCTTTCTGATTAATCCCGCGCTTATTTAAAATCGCCTTGATGATCGCTTGAGTTTCGCCGTCATCATAAATTGTAAAATTCTTTGAAAGACCAAGGTAAGTCGCTTCCATCCGTAGCACTCGTGCGCAGAAAGCGTGAAAGGTCGTAACCTGAAGTGTGCCGATATTAATTTGAGACGAACTCGCAAGACGCTCACGCATTTCGCGAGCAGCTTTATTAGAAAAAGTCACGGCAAGGACTTGATAAGGGCTCACCCTTTTTTCTTCTAATAAATATTGAATTCGCGCCACGAGGGTACGCGTTTTCCCCGAACCCGCACCAGCGAGGATCATCACCGGACCATCGGTGTGAAGCACGGCCTCACGTTGGGATTCATTGAGGAAACTCAAATTCATTATTCGACCGTCACTGACTTCGCGAGGTTTCGTGGTTTATCGATGTCGGTCCCTTTTAGTGAGGCGACGTGATAAGCAAGAAACTGAAGAGCAACGTTAACGAGGAGCGGACTCAAGTTTGGCAGACCTTCAAAATCAAGACCGATGTAGGCATCGGCTAAGTGCTCGACGTCTGCATTATTTTTTGGTCCAACAATGATGATGACCCCTCGGCGAGCTTTCACTTCTTCCACGTTAGAAACGGTCTTCTCTAAAAGTTCCGGACCCACGATCGCGATATTCACGATGTTTTCATCAATCAAAGCGATGGGCCCGTGTTTCAATTCACCGGCGGCGTATCCTTCAGCGTGAACGTAAGCAATCTCTTTGAGTTTTAATGCCCCTTCGAGAGCGATCGGGAAGTATTTCCCACGACCCGTGAAGATGAAGCCCTTCTTGCTATAAATTTTTTCTGCGATCGACTTGATTGAATCAGCGTGAGTGCACAAATCATCGATGCGGTTTGAGAGAAGTTTCATCTCAGCGAAAAGTTTCGGATCATCAAGAGTGCCTTCCATCGCGCGGCTCATGAGATACCCCGTGAGCACTTGTTGCGTGAAGGCCTTGGTTGAAGCAACACCGATTTCTACACCAGCATGAATCAAAAAGTTTTTATCAGAGTTTCGAAAGAGAGTTGAACCCTCTACATTCACAATTGAATAACTTGGAATACCTTTCTCTTTACAAAGTTCCTGACAGGCAAGCGTATCGGCCGTTTCTCCAGACTGAGAAATAAAGAGACTTATTTCATCTTTATTCAGGATTGGATTTTTGTATCTAAACTCAGAAGCAATCTCAACTGAAGCTCGCTGACGGTTAATCCCTTCAAAGAAGTTCTTTATCACAAGGCCCGCGTGCCAGGCAGTTCCACAGGCGGTGAAGTGCCAGTTCGACGTTTTAAAACCTTTAAGCGAATCAAGAGTTTTGCGACCTTCATTTTTTATGTAGTAGGCAGCAAGCTTATCCACAAGCCCAGGTTGCTCATGGATTTCTTTCAACATGAAGTGCTCATAGGCACCTTTTGATGTTGCATCCATGGTCATCGCGTTTCCTTGAAACTTAAAACGAGTCGATGGTGAGAGATCGAGTTCATAAAACTTTGTGATCACCTCAGTAGCTGTTACAGATCCCTCACAAATAACTGCGTCTTCTGGGAAGTAAATTTTCGGAGCAAAGCCTATAAGAGCAAAAGGATCGGAAGAAACAAAGGCTTCACGAGTTTCTTTATTCTCTCCAACAACAAGAGGAGCAGAGCGCTTGAGGCAGTAAAGTTTGTCTGAGGCCTTCTCGATAATCACGAAAGCAGAGTTACCCGTCACGGTTGTGAAGGCCTTGGCAATCGATTGAAGAGTATTATTAGATTGTTTAAAAAATTTCGTGAGAAGAACCAAGAAAACTTCTGAATCAGTTTGAGATTTAAAAACAAATCCTTCAGACTGAAGTTCTTTTTTTAGAGGCCCAGCGTTTTCGATAATCCCGTTGTGAACAACGGCAAAAAGTTCATTTCCGTGAGGATGAGCGTTGTCTGTAGTTACCGCACCGTGGGTGGCCCAACGAGTGTGACCGATTCCGGTATGAGAATAAGGCTTTTGTTCTTGGAGAAGGGCCTTGAGGTTCTCAAGCTTGCCTTCTTTTTTAATGATCTGAAGTTCGTCTCCGATTTTGAGACAAATTCCTGCCGAATCATATCCACGATATTCGAGGCGAGACAATCCTTCGATGATTGGCCCGACTGAATTTGAAGGTCCCGTGTAACCGACTATTCCGCACATAAAAACCCCTAAAAACAGAATGAAAGTAAGGGCTAAAATTTAACATTTTCGAGGAAGTCCCTCAATGTTTATGCAGAGAGCTTAGGTCTTTTTCGTCTTCAAAAACCTCTTCGCGGCACCCTCTTTCACGACTTGCTGGGCCCGAGAGATGCCAAAGCCTCCGTTAGGGACACTTTTCGTAATAGTTGACCCAGCCGCTACGAATGCGTCATCGCCAATTTCAACTGGTGCGATCATCTGAACGTCTGAACCAATGAAAGTATTTTTACCAATTTTTGTTTTATGTTTATTGGCGCCGTCATAGTTGCAAGTAATGAAACCACAACCGATGTTTGAATTTTCACCGATCTCGGCATCACCCACGTAGCTCAAGTGAGACACCTTCGCTCCACGGCCGAGTTTTGATTTTTTGATCTCAACAAAGTTCCCCACTTTTGCATCTGGACCGATGTCAGCTCCGGGACGCAAGCGGGCCATGGGGCCAATCGTTGCATCGACATGAACGACAGCTTCTTCAAGATAACTATGAGCGAGAATTTCTGCTCCATTAGCAACAGAGCTATCTTTTATAAAACACCCGGACTCAATCACACAGTTTTCACCAATGTCTGTATTTCCTAAAAGTGTGGTGTTGGGATAAACCACCGTGCCAGCACCAATCTTCACATTGCTTTCAATATAGACTGATTCTGGCATAAGCATGCGAACGCCATCGAGCATAAGTTTTTTAAGTTTATCATTTTTAAGATGACCACACACTTCTGCAAGTTGTTCCATAGTATTGATGCCTAAAAATGGCTTTTCAGAGGGGAATTTGACATTTTTCACAGCATACTGATCCTGAAAGAGATCGGTCAGATAGAATTCGCCGGACTTATTTTTATTTGTAATGGTTGAGAGTACTGACTTGATGTGGGAAGTTTTCAAAATATAAAAACCAGAGTTTACTTCAGTGATTTTTCTTTCAATCTCAGTTGCATCTTTTTCTTCAACGATGTGGAAACCTTTTGCGTTCGCAATAATTCTTCCATAGCCTTTAGGGTTGTGGGCCTCAAAAGTAGCGGCCACTCCAACGAGATCGGAATCATTTTTCAAAACATCAAAAAGAGTTTTAAATTCATGAGCTGTCATGAGTGGCGTATCTGCACAGGCGACGAGAGTGTAAGTATGATTCCAGAATTGAGGCTGATCATTGAAGCAAGCTTTTAAAGCGTCAGCAGTTCCCTTTTGTTCTTTCTGAACGGCCAATTTCATGAGTGCCTGCTGGGAGTGATTCTGCCACCATTTCTCGAGGAGATCTCTTCGATGTCCAATCACAACTCCCACCTCTGCTTTCAGAGAGAAATGGAGAGCGAAATCAGCAGACGCTTCGATCACATAATCGAGAAGTGGTTTCCCCAATGCTGGTGCAAGTGCTTTGGGAGCATCGGTTTTCATGCGAGTGCCCTTGCCCGCGGCTAAAATCACAATACCAATTGAGTCGCTCATATAAACCATCCCTTAATAAAACTAAATCGATCAAATTCATTTTTCATTCATGTACTTGAATATTGGTATTCTCGTAGTGGAAGGCTCGGTCATCAAAGACCGACCATCTCAGCTAAGTGTGAAAATATATTCAACATTTAGCGAAATTAACTATCAAGCATCAATGTGTTTTTCCCGATTTATCATATGAAACTTTTGATCTTCATGGAAGAAAGAATACGTTAGAGGAGAAAAACATTATGGTAACTAACTATGAGGGAGAAGCGATTGAATTCAAGGAAACGCTCCCTCTCCTGCCGGTCCGAGACTTTGTTATCTATCCATTCATGATTCTCCCGCTTTTCGTTGGTCGCGAGACTTCGATCCGCGCAGTGGAAGAATCTTACAACAATGCTGATAGATTAATTCTTCTCGCGTCCCAGAAGGACATCACGGCCGAAAGCCCGACACCTTCTGAAATTTATGAACTTGGTACAGTGGCCATGATCATGAGAATTAGAAAGCTTCCTGATGGAAGAATTAAAATTCTTATTCAAGGTCTCGCGAAAGCTCGGATTAAAGAGTTCGTTGCAACTGAACCTTTCTATCAAGTGAAAGTAGAAAAAGTAGATGCTCCAGCAACAACTGTGAACACAGTATCTGCAGAAGCTCTCATCCGTACAGTGAAAGAGAATCTTGAAAAAGTGATCTCGATCGGTAAGGCGCTACCGCCAGATATTTTGATGGTGCTTGAAGATACTCATGATCCAGCTCGCATGGCCCACCTCGTGGCAGCGAATATGAACTTCAAAGTTGCTGAAGGTCAGAAGATCCTCGAGATCAATGATCCTATTGAGTGCCTTACTCACATCAACCAAATTCTTGTGAACGAACTCGAAGTTCTTGCTCAACAGGCAAAAATCAAGGGTAACGGCAAAGACGATCTTACGAAGCAAAAAGAATTCTTCTTGCGCGAACAGATCAAGGCCATGAAGCAAGAACTCAGCGATGAGTCTCCTGATAAAGATAACGAATTCTCTGAGATTAGAGAGAAGCTGATGGCGAAGGGTCTTCCGGCGGAAGCTGAGAAAGAAGCCTTAAAGCAACTCGGTCGTTTAGAAAGAATGCACCCGGATTCTTCGGAGTCGAGTATTCTTCGCTCATACCTTGAGTGGATGGTCGACCTTCCTTGGAGTGAAGAATCAAAAGACGTCACTGATTTAGCTTTTGCTAAAAATATCCTTGATGAAGATCATTTTGATCTTGAGAAGGTTAAAGAACGTATTCTTGAATACCTTGCTGTGAGATCCCTCAAGGGTGCCAATGCCAAAGGTCCGATCCTTTGCTTCTCTGGCCCTCCAGGTGTTGGGAAAACATCTCTCGGTAAATCTATTGCAAAAGCTACCGGTCGCGAATTCATCAGAATTTCACTAGGTGGTGTAAAAGATGAATCAGAAATCCGCGGTCATCGTCGTACTTATGTAGGTGCGATGCCAGGACGATTCATCCAGGCGATGAAACAATGTAAAACCATCAATCCAGTCATCCTTCTCGATGAGATCGATAAACTTGGATCTGATTTCAAAGGTGATCCTGCTTCAGCGATGCTTGAAGTCTTGGATCCGGAACAAAACTTTGCGTTCCGTGATAACTATCTCAACTTGAACTATGATCTCTCAAAAATCATGTTCATTGCGACTGCGAACGTGCTCGAGCAAATCCCGGGCCCCCTTCGTGACCGTATGGAGATCATTAATCTTGCTGGTTATACACAAGAAGAAAAAGTCCAGATCTCGAAGAAATACCTCATTCCAAAACAAATGGATGAGCATGGAATCAATAATGAACACATTGAATTTCATGACGATGGCGTAGAAACCGTGATCTCTGGATACACCAGAGAAGCTGGTCTTCGTAACCTCGAGAGACAAGTAGGAGCACTTTGCAGAAAAGTTGCCAAAAAAATCGCAACAGGTCATGCTCAGAAGACTCATATTTTCTCTGCGACTGTTGAAGAGCTTTTAGGTCCACCAATGTATTCTCACGAAGACTCAAATGAGTTTGATGAAGTGGGAGTGGCAACGGGGCTTGCATGGACTTCTGCTGGAGGAGAAATCCTTCACATTGAAGCCACGAAGATGAAAGGAAGAGGAATCACTCTGACTGGTCAGCTTGGTGACGTAATGAAAGAGTCAGCTCACGCAGCGATGGGTTTCATTCGATCACATGCCGCTGAACTCGGCATCGACGAGAAATTCTTCGAAGAAAACGAAGTTCACATTCACTTGCCAGCAGGGGCCATTCCAAAAGATGGACCTTCAGCAGGGATTACACTGGCGACAGTGATCGTATCTCTTCTCACGAATTCTTATATCAGTAAGGATATCGCGATGACGGGAGAGATCACTCTGACAGGTAAGGTTCTTCCGGTTGGCGGGATTAAAGAAAAGGCTCTCGCGGCAATGCGAGCAGGAATTGAGACCATCATCATTCCTTGGCAAAACCAAAAAGACCTTTTGGAAATTCCAGCTCATTACCGTAAAAAGGTCACCTTTATCCCGGTGAAAAACATCCAAGAAGTTCTCTCTATCGCTTTAGTTGATTATAAAGGTCAACTAGACATCGATAAGACGAAACGCAAGGATGAGAAAGTAAAACGACCACACAAGAAAAACGATCAGGTTGCTGCCTAAGCTTAAAGGCCTCCGAAAGGAGGCCTTTTTCTTTTCTTCTGAACGAAATTTGTTATCCTATGAGGCATGAGTGATATCAAAGTCTCAAACACCAAGATCCTGATTGTCGATGATTCTGATTTTTCAAGAAGCATTCTCAATAAAATTGTGACCGAAGCCGGCTACCAGGTTTTGGGTGAGGCCAATTCTGCTGGTGCTGCTCTGGCCATGATGAAGGATAAACCAAACATCGTCATCACTGACATCGTGATGCCGGAAGTGAGTGGGATCGAGCTCACAGAAAAAATTGCTCAGAATTATCCTGAGACAGCAGTCATTGTTATTTCATCACTCTCGCAAGAACATATTATTTTAGAGGCCATCGGTGCTGGTGCATCGGACTTCCTAGCGAAGCCCATCCAAAAACAGCAACTCCTGGACTCACTGGAAAAGATTGTTTCGCAACAATCACCATAACGGAGCCTAACATGGAAGTTACTCGCCCAATTGAAGTCACACGCATCGGAGAACTTAAGATTCTCCAAAACGTCAGACTTATTCACAGAAGTGATCTCAATCCGGTTTACTCAAAAGAGAACTTACGCGTCCAATTCACAGTCACCGGAGAGATCAAAGGGGCCATCACTTGCTACCTCTGTCTTGATGGACACGAGCTCTCAGCGATTGAGCGCAACTACATTTTTCCCTTATTTGTAGAGTCGATGAACATCCTCATTGGCAGACAGATCAGTCAGGACAGTGAGCTTTCACACTTCAAAATTAATCTCTCTTCGCCTAAATTGAATATGAATTCCCTGGAAGTGAATACGGCCTTGAGGTCACTGACCCAAAAGTATGATCTCGAATTAGAAAGCATTCAGTTCTGTGTTTTAAATGAATACCATCTCGAGGCCTTGAGTTAATGAAAAGAGCATTACACATTTTTGGGTTGGTGATGCTCACGATTTGCGCGCTCTCAATAACGGTGAACGATAGGACACTTTTTTCAACCATCTACAACGTCATCTCTCCGGCCACTAAACTCGCCCAGCGAGGAGCGCTTAGTGCTTTTAATTATTCCGCAAACAAGGTCCAAGTTTTTACTCATCAAATTTTTGATAATTCAGTTCCTAAGGCCGATGCAGTAAGGTCGAAATTCTCCGCTCCATCCCGAGGTCATGCTGTATCAGCACCAGCTGAGCACATTGAATCTCATGAGAAAGAACAGCTCGACGACCTCATTAAAGCTTCAGCGTCTGACCGCTGAGGATTGGCCACCTGGTTGGTTCACTGTTTTGACCTTAGTCTGTGCCCCACGAGTCTCATTCATCATCTGACAGTCAGTTGAAGTCTCACCCATACCGTATGAAATACCGGCGAAAGTAATACAAACAAATGCGATTAGATATTTCATGTTTTCTCCCTGATAAGTGTTACTAGTAACACTACAAACGAGAGGCCAAAAATGGGGTATTTAACTCTTCGGAACTACGATTGAGATATGTAAAAAGACTATGCAGAAGGTGTTAATTGACTAAAAAATAGACACCAAACCCCCTCGGTCTGGTGCCTATGAGAATAAATCGAATTTAGCGAGCGACGGCCGATGAACCTGTTGATGGTCTATGGACGACGTCAGAGGCCACACCTTTGGTCGTATCGCGAGTATTGCTTTCGGCCATGTAAGGACAAGGTGTTTCTGTCTCACCAACCTCAGACTCAGCGAAGGCCATTCCTGAGATAAATAAAGACAACAAAGCGAATGTAAATAAACGTTTCATAAAGTTCCCCCTAGCAGTTATTGCTTCTGGCTTCTAATAAGCAAGGTGAATGCCAATTGTGGGGTCTGCAGGTTATGGAATAGTCGTGAGTGTAAAATCTTTGTGTGAAACTTTCAGTTCACCTGTCTAAAAATTAGACAAAAAAAAGCCCCTCCGAAGAGGGGCGTATAAAGTTCATGATCAAATAACGATTAACGAGCACCGGTAGATTTCGACGTACCTGAAGCACCTTTAGCACCAGTAGCGATGTTCCCACGGCTCTGATCCTTATTCATCATGGCACATGAATTCGGGCACTGTTGAGAGGGACATTTATCTTCTCCAAGGCAATCTTTATATTCCTGGCTCGCGTTCTCACCAAGACCGGCCTTGACCATTTTGTCAGAATCCGACCAAGAGAAAGAAGAAAAAGTAAGTACGCTTAAAAATAAGAGGGTTTTCATATTAATTGCTCTCCTGAATTACATGTTTAAGTTAACGCCCGCAGGCTTAACGATAGTTAAAAGGTTCTGGAACGCCTGGGTCACTTGGAGCGCCATTTTGTGTCCGGCACTAGAATCAACTTTCTTAATCTCGCCATAGTTATCGTAGGCCACGTTGATTTTCCCCACTTTTTCCATCTCAATCTCAACCGGTTTTCCAAGAGCGTTGTACTTGAATGCTAACACACGTTTAGATGTTGGCGAATCCTGGTCGACCATTTTCGAGATCTTACCTTTTGAATCGTAGACCAAGAATACAACTTTTCCAGTATTGTTAGAGGCTTTGACGAGGTTCCCTTTCGGATCGTACTCAAAGTCAGTCGTGCCATCATTGTTGGTCACTTTCTTAATCTTGTTCAATTTATCATCGTACTCGATGTTAACAAAATCACCCTTGGTGGAGTTCTTTTTAACAAGAAGACCCTGAGAGTTGTATTCGAAATTTGTTACATGAGAGCCACGAGCAATTTTAAGAGGAAGCGAATTATCTGAATAAATAGTCTCCGTCTTAATTCCATTGATCTCGGTCAAAATGCGGTAAGTGTAACGTGAACCATCGTCTTTTGCCTTGATCTCATACTCATAACGGTTAGCAACTGGCTTACCGTCAAACCCTGGTTTTGTAACAATTGTCCAGTAGTGATCATCAGCATTTTTAGGATCAGAACCATACTGGTACTTTGTCACTTCGCTATTGCGATCAGTGAACTCAGTTACAAAATACGTCTTAGGATCGTAAGAGATTTTGAGTTTTGTTTTATCTGAATAATTAATTGATGTTAGGTTGTGAGATTTATCATAACCAAAATCATAAGAATTATCGCCTACGTCTTTTGAGTAGATAAGATCATTTTCCTGATACTTGTAAGCAGCTTTCTTATCACCTGCAGACCACATTTCTTTCACTGTACCTTCAGCGTACCAAGTGAAGTAGATCTGCTTCGCTTGAGAATCTTTGATGCTTTCTAGGTGACCGTCTTTATAATTGAAACCGATAAAGTAACCTGACTTATCAGAGATCTTGAGAAGCTTACCATCGTTTGTGAAAGAATCTTCGCGGCCATCAGC
>JBBQGK010000077.1:0-17827 GCA_038322885.1 Bacteriovoracales bacterium
TGATCAACGTGAAGCTGATTACTACAAAACGAAACAGCAAACTCTCTATCAGCGCATGTCTGATGCTATCGCCGCTTCAGCGCGCTCGATGGTTCACATGATTTGTCAGTACGGTGAAAAAGAAGTCTGGAAGTGGGGAGCATCCGTCGGTGGGAACATGTGGCGAACAAATAATGATCTTGCTGACACTTGGGCGGCTGTCATCCGTAACGGATTTGATAACGTAGCGATCTCACAATACGCGGGTCCTGGACATTGGAACGATCTAGATATGCTTATGGTGGGCAAGGCGAACTGGCCCATGAAGCTCGGCGATTACGATATCCCTGGAACAAGTCCGCGCCCATCTCAACTCAATTACTATGAGAAAGAAACTCACATGACTCTGTGGAGTATGTTGGCATCCCCCCTTCTTTTTAGTGGGGATTTGACTCAGCTTGATACAGAGACGGTTCAATTCTTAACAAACGATGACATGATTTCTGTGAACCAAGATGCATTGGGTGCACCTGTGAAAACCGCCTTCGATAGTGGTGATAAAAAAGTTCTCACCAGAACACTTGCTGATGGCTCAATTGCTATTGCAATGTTCAATCTAAATCCATCCGTTCAGACACTTGCTTTCACAAATAAAATGATCGGGATTGCAGATGATGCGACTTACTCAGCAAGAAACGTATGGTCGGGTGAAGTGACCCAAGCATCGGACGGCATCAAAGCGGTTGTTCCTGCTCATGGAACATTCTTTGTGATTTTGACTCTTAAATAATATAAAACTTAAAGGCCTCCCTGAGGGAGGCCTTTAAAAAATCATTAGTGGATTTCGTCGACCCAAAAATCAAAAATCTGCCAGCCATCATCTTGACCGACCCAGCCACCTATCTGACCTTTTAGATTCTTTTTCTCGGCGACTTTCATCGCTAGCAGGATCTTCTGCACAATTTTTTCATCGTGAGATCTCAGGGCATAAAGAATCCCCTTATCATTGCAGTAATGAGGATATTCACAATTGGTTGCTCTCGATTCAACGGTAACATAAGGATTACCGTCGATATCTCTTTCGACTAAAGCTGAATTTAAATTTAAGGAATCACTGACGCCTGCGATTCCATTCAAAGTGAGTAGAGAAAAAGTCATTAAAAATGCAAAGACAACTTTCAAAAAAATACTCCGGTTAAGGTTAGCTAAAACCGAGAATAGGCGCGAAAACGGCAATAGAGAATCCTCTTCAATCAAATAATCACATAGCTTAAAAGCTATGGAAAAAAAGGCCTCCCAAGGGGAGGCCTCATCATTTAGAAAGATTGTTCTATCTCTTCGAGGGTTTTACCCTTGGTCTCAGGAAGATTGAAATAAGTGAAGACGAAGCCAGCGAAGCAAATACCGCCATAGATCCAGAATGTACCGGAGGCACCTAATGCTTTATTCATCATGGGAAAAGTGTAAGTTAAAAGGAAACAAGCGACCCAAAGTGATCCCACGGCGATAGACATCGCAATTCCTCGGATTCGGTTGGGAAATATTTCAGAAATAATTACCCAAACTACCGGAGCAAGAGAAACTCCATAAACGGCAATAGCAACAAGAACTAAAAGAAGTACAGCAAGACCTTTAATTTGCAGAGCAAAGCATGCCCCCATCGCCACATAAATAATTGCGAGGGTCGCCGAGCCCCAGAGCATCAGCGGACGACGCCCCACTTTATCAACAAGCATGAGGGCGGCAATTGTTGCGATAAGATTCACGGCACCAGTAATGACGATGTTAAAAAGAATATCTGAAACGGCATAACCAGCACTCGTGAAAATTTCGTCAGCGTAATTAAAGATGACATTGATTCCGCACCATTGTTGGAACACAGCAAGAACCACCCCGACGGTAAGGGCAGAGATGATCTTCGGCTCTTTAAGAACTTTCCAGTTTATCTTTTCCTCTCCTTTATGAAGAGTCGTTTCGACTTCCGTCATGATTTCCAAAGCTGCTTGAGTTCCAAAAATCTTTTCAAATATTTGTTTCGCTTCAATTTTTCGTCCCTGCTTCATGAGCCAGCGAGGACTCTCAGGAAGGAAGAAAGAAAGAAAAATAAATGCACTCGCAGGAACGGCCTCGGCCCAGAACATCCATCGCCAGCCCATTTGGCCATTCCAAGAATTTAAAATCATCTCACTCGAGGCTCCCGCTGAAACAGGTTCAGCGATCAAAAGATTCACAATCTGAGCTGCGAGAATACCGATGACAATGGTGAACTGATTGACAGAAACAAACTGACCGCGAAGAGCAGCTGGCGACATCTCTGCAATATAAACAGGAGACAGACCTGATGCGAGACCAATCCCAAGACCACCGACGATACGGTAGATATTAAAAATATCAATATTATTTGAGAGACCAGTTCCAACGGCAGAGATCGTAAAAAGAAAAGAAGCGATGATAAGAAGTTTCTTTCGACCCCAGCGCTCACTCGCGGGCCCTGCGGCCAGAGCTCCAAAAAGACATCCAACGAGGGCAGAACTCATCGCCCAACCTTGAGCTGAGGGATCTGTAAGATTAAAGAATCTCTCGTAAAATGGTTTCGCTCCCCCAATGACCACCCAGTCGTAACCAAAGAGAAGTCCACCGAGGGCTGCGATAATCGCCACCATCCAGACATAGGATTTATTATAATTTGTTTCGAGAGTACTCACTTAGATATCCTTTTTTGAGTAGAAAATTCCATTAAGAAATCAGCTGCCGCAGCATGGGAAGGGTCACGCTTTAAAACATCTCTCAAAAGTTTAAGAGCAACTGCTCTGTGATTTAAACCTGCTTCTGACAATGCTTGCATGAACCTCGAAGAGGTCACTTGCCGCGCCTGCAAATCATCGTTAAATAGAAGCATGTCAGGAAGCGAAGTTGCAAAGTAATCGATCTTCGCCTTAGTCTTCTCAAGTTTCTTTGCAAATGCAAGCATGTCCTTGAAAAGTTTTTGAGCCTCTTTCTTTTTTCCTAAGCGATCAAGAGCAATGCCGGTAAAATAAGTCATCTCTGAATAATTCATAACACTCATATTTTGAAAGTCACCTTTATAACTAGCGGCTATCATCCAATGGTGTTTTGCAGACTTCATATCTTCAAGCGCGGCAAACGAATCTCCTAACCAGAGATGAATATCACTTTGGTTGGCAAGAAGATGTTTTGCTTCTCCCAGATTTTTTGGAGAAGTCAGTGCATAAGCAAAAAGATCACGTGCTTTTTCAAAATTACCTTGGAGCATTTCGATGCGGCCAAGACTTAATTGAGTACGCACATGCTGCCCCAATGAAGCTCCCTCGCCACCTTCCCATGGCTGGAATGCGCGAGTTGAGACGAGTTCGAGAGCTTGATCAGGGTAACCATTTTGATTATAGAGAGCACAGAGTTCAATCGTCAGACCATCCCACTGACTCACAAGTTCTTTATATTTCTCTAACTCTTTTAAACGAACTGATGGAGCTTTCCCCATGCGTTTCCAAAGCTGATCACGCTCATAAAGAAGACGCGGTTCTGTTGGAGAAAGTTTAAAGGCCTTATCGAATGCCTGGAGAGATTTGGCAGGTTGATTTAAAATATTAAAGTAACCGATTCCAAGATTTCTCCAAACAATTGAGAATTTAGAATCGCGCTTCACACTCATTTCCCAGAATTTAATTCCGTCTTCAAAGCGATCTTTATCAAAGAGTAAATTTCCAAGATAGTAAGGGCCCTTGGCGTCTGATTTGTTTTTTTTGATAGCAAGTTCTAGTATCGCAATTTCTTCTAAGCGGGAGGGGAAGCAGTAGTCTGAAGAAGCCGCGGCCGCTGCTTCAAAAGATATAAGAGAAGATTTCTCGTCTCCTACTAACTCATACAACCATCCAAGGTAATAATAAAGGAGAGGTTCAGTTCCCGACTGAGGATTGGCATTGGTATCTTTCAAAAGCGAGATGGCTTCCTGAAAAAAACCTGCACAAGCGTAATCAAGAGCAAGATCAAGCTTGGTCTGAGAATCACATTCTAATTTGTAACCAGCTAAGTGTAATGCCCAGTTATCGAGAGGATCAAGAGCTAGAGTTTCTGCAAGAAAAGCCTTTGATTCTTTTTCCTTCCCAAGTTTTTGAAGAACAATCGCCTTAAGGTCACGGGCACGAAGATTATCCGTGTTCATACGAAGCGATCGATTCAAATGATCAAGAGCGAGTCTCCATTGAGATTTCTTGCAATCAAGTTCTGCAATTAAGTGATAAGCAGCGCTCTGCCACGCCTGGTTCCATGTCGATTTATAGTAAGCATTATAGGCTTCATCATTTTTTCCAAGGAAGCGCAAAGCTTGACCTAGATTATAATAAGCTTCACCGTCATAGGGATTTGGATTTAATTTTACCAGACGGGCCACGGCCACTTCAAAATACTTTTCAGCATTCTCAAACTCCCCACGTCTAAGGGCACGAAGTCCAAGACCGTTATTACAGCGACTGTCGCCTGGATCACGTCGAAGGGCTTCGAGCCAATAAGGCTCAGGCTTTCTGGTCGCGTGACGATACTGATCAAGGTGAAGGCCGGTGAGATAAAGATCATCAACTGATTTCATCTCAGAAGGGGCTATTGGCTCCATGGCTGGATCTGGTAGCTCGTGCTTCGTTGGCTTAGCCGGACGATAAGAAATAATCTCTTCGCCATTTTTTAAAACACGAATTTCAACTTGATGAGAATTTGTTTTTCCAACGAGGCCAACAGTTTCAACCAGAGATTCTTTTGGCGAGAGATTTTTCTTCCACTCCTTGATGACCTTACCGTCTTTTAAAACTTGGATCACGAGATCATTCAAGACTTCAGTCGCTGCTACACCAATCTTCGCTTCACTTCCCTCAACTTTGAGAGAAATCGCAGCACGAGTGTTTGCCTTTTGAGCTGGACCAATATTTTGAATCGGATACCAGAACTGACTCCATGTTTTCGTCTCACCTGGCTGAAGATAAGAAAAATCCGGTTGGTTATCTGTGTAAACCCCGGCCATGATTTCAATATACGGCCCATCAGCATCAGTTAAGTTTCTATCCCATGCATAACCAAAATCATGGTTACCCCAGGTCCATTGTTTTTTCCCCGGAGAGATGTGGTGATTGGCGACATGAACGACACCGGCCTGCTTGAAGTGATCATATCCACCGAAGAAATCTTCCTGCGAACCCTGGCACATGTACGAAGTAGGAACTGGAATGTTTGCGTACCAGGTCAGATCATTGGCCTTATAGTTAGGAAGATCAGATCGAGGTGAAATATTGGGAGGGATGAAATCACTTGGTTTGTGATCCTCGGTCACACCGTTTTTCGCTCGAGCTGCATAATCCACTCCGTAGTAAGAATCTTCACAGAATGGATAAAGTGAGGTCGTGCGTTTGGCGTGATCGGCGACACTAAAAACATCTGGTGGAAAGAAAGACTGATAACCTTCATGCACTCGAGTCGCAACGTTGGCCCACCAAAGGAAAGTCTGCACCATCGAGGTGCGGTTATAAGCACGAACTTTCAATTCTAAGATTGATTTTCCTGGATGAAGACAAACCCCATGCATTCCCTTCATGCGATTCATGGGATCGTGGTCAGAAAACCAAATGGTTTTTGATCCATCATCATGTTCTTCAACTGTCACATTCACTGGCATAAACGTCGCAGGACGGTGATGCTGAGGCCAGTTGAACTCGACTCCGCCTGACGCCCAAGGACCCGCGAGTCCAACGAGAGCTGGTTTGATGACATTTTGGCGATAGAAAAAATCGTAGCCATTGGTTTTATCAAAACCAATGTGAATCCTTCCGCCGATTTCCGGAAGCACCATGATTTGGATAAATTCATTCTCAATATGGATCGCCTTCCACTTACGAGGAGTCGGAGAATTCGCGATGCTGTTATAAACCGGAAGTGGATAAATCTTTCCTGAACTTCCTTGATAAACCCGCTTATCAAGAAACATCGGGTGCTTGTCAGGTGCCATCGGTTCATAAGTTGGAATATCAACTAACTCATGACGGACCACTACATCGTGCTTAGACATTAACGCCTACCTTCTACTAATTTTTTGAACTCATTTTTTACAATGGCGAACTTCCAAGAACAAGTGCTAAGTTCTTAAGATCGGAGGCAAAATGGAGCTTAAAAAGTACAAGTTATCTAACTCGCAAGGAATGAATGTCGAGTTCATCAATTTCGGTGGAATTGTGACTAAAATGATGGTTCCGGATGCCAATGGAAAGCTCGCCAACGTAGTCTTGGGATTTGAAGATGAATCAGAATACCTAAAGCACAATCCATCTTATTACAATGCTCTAATCGGTAGATTCGCGAATCGTATAGGGGGAGCGAAATTTGAGATTGATGGTAAAAGCTATCCACTTTTTAAGAATGACTGCGAAAACTCACTTCATGGTGGTAAAAAAGGCTTTGATAAGGTCTTCTGGGAAATTGAACAGTTAGAACGAGAAAACTCTTACAAACTCACTTTTCTTAGTCCTGATATGGCCGAGGGGTATCCCGGGAACTTGAAGGTTGAAATCATTTACTCATTGAATGATAAAAACGAATTTTCCATTAACTATTCTGCGACAACAGATAAAGATACCCACGTCAATCTCACTCACCACGCTTATTTCAATCTCTCTGGAGATAAAAAATCTACGATACTCGATCACGAACTTTTCATTGATGCTGATACATACTCTGCGGCAGACGAATATTCCATTCCCACTGGAGCGATTCTCTCGATTGATGGCCCTACTGACTTTCGAGAGCTGAAGTCGATAGGAAAAGATATCAATCAATTTCGGGATGGATATAATCACAATTTCATTTTAAAGAATGCTGATTCTCGAGTTGTTTCAGCGTTCTTGAGAGATCCAAAATCTGGCCGGTCATTAGAAGTTTTGACTTCCGAGCCTGGAATTCAGCTATACACTGGTTACTATCTAGATAATCGATATACAGGCGTTGCTCTCGAGGCACAGCATTTTCCAGATTCTCCGAATAAGCCGATGTTCCCGTCGACACTCTTGAAACCGGGACAAGAGTATCGACAGACAACAATTTACCGATTTAGTAATGAAAGAATAAATGCCAAAAACAGAAATTAAAATTCGCAGATCTGAGATATTTTGAGTGTATTACCCTTGAACGTTAGAAAATCCTTTTGAGTGACTGTATCCCCGATGAAGGTTTTGCTCCAAACACCCTCAATCGTCTTTGTCCCTTGGACTCGCTCAAATTCTTCTAGCTTCTCGCCAATTTTAACGAGCAGGCTGCTTCCGTTTATTTTATAGTCGAAAACTTTTCCGCTCTCTGATTGAACCGTGCAATCATAGTTCATTCCATCCTTTGTACTAGACTGATTTTGATATTGATTCTCGAGTGTTTCGAATGCTGCTGAAGCAACAGTAATCTGAGTTGTAACTTCAACCAGTAGTTTTACGCCAGCACGTGTTTGCTTTTCTGATGATTTAAGGGAATCACAGCTCACTTGCGAATCATTAACAAAACACGACTCGCTCTTAGAAGATTTACTTCCTCCTCCACCACAGCTTGAAAGAATAGCGAGACTTGAAACGATTAAAATTACCTTACGCATAGAACTCCTTTGGTGTTGATGTCACTCATCCGTAAATATTCGGATTGAAGGAGGTTGTGAAAGGTTAAGGATGAAGGAAGAGAGCAATTTTCAGAAATGAATTCTTGTGGAAAGAATGGGTGACGAATCAGTCTTCTCAATAAAATTTTGAATCCAATAGAGTGTTCCGTCCTCCGCTTTGGCATAAGCAAAGCCTGTATGAGTGGCCCGTGCATTTTCTATATTTTCTCGATGTCCAGGAGAATTAATCCATGAAGTGAAGGCCTGCAATGGTGTCTTTTGCCCCATTGCAACGTTCTCACCGCACCAATTTCCCCCACCCAGAACTTTCCGAGATCCCTCACAGCGTTCAGAAAAACCAAGATGACCAAAGGGAATTTTTCCTTCTGCCATCTGCTCACTATGAACGCCGACGATTACATCCATTTCTTCATCGTGGATGAGCTTGTTAAGACCCATAGACTCTCTGTGATCGTTTATAAGTGAGATGAAGGTCGCAGTGAACCCTAAGCTGTCTTCACTGCCTGTGAATGCTTTGTGATAGGTCATAAGGACAACGAGTGCTACAACGATGATGTATTTCATGGATCCAACTTTGTTAAGATGCTGTATGCAGATACCGTACCAATTCTCTTGGCCGGCTTTATGCATAAGGAAAGGTACTCTAACCTCGGATATAAAATGAAACGAACCTATCTCCTTCTCAGTCTACTTATCATGAACTCTGTTTTTGCAAACTTCGACGCCGAAGACTTGAAGATTTTGATCGCGGCTTCTGAGGCCAAAGACAGTGATGCCTTGATGGTTTGGAAAGACGGCGTGCTCATGTACGCAAAAGATAATGACGAGACCATGAAGTACTCGATTCAATCCGTGACAAAATCTCTCACAGCACTTACGACGAGTTGTATTTTAAAAGACAATCCGGAAAAATTCGATCAACCCCTTCTCTTCCCCGAGTGGGCCGGAACGCCGAAAGAAGCTATTACTTTACGCATGCTCCTCTCGATGAATTCCGGAATTATAGATCCAGCTGATCCTTGGGGCTACAATGATTACTACGAACACGCGGCTTCACAGCCTCTGACTCATCCTCCGGGAACAATTTTCGAGTACGCCAATGTATCTCCCATGATTGTTGGAAAATGGATCAAAGAATCTACCGGTGAACAATTCACCGCTCATATTAACCGATGCTTTTTTAACGATATGGGAATCACTGACTGGACCATAGGTCATGATGGGCAACGAAACGATGTTGTCGCCGGTGGGGTTCGTATTCATGCTAAAGATCTTTTAAAGGTCGGAGTGATGCTGATCCAAAATGGCATGTATGAAGGAAAAGAACTCATGACGCCAGCACAGGTCAAGGCGTTACGTGTCGATTCACTTGTTGATAACAATGGATATGGTTTAAGTTTTTGGTTGTGGGGACGAGACATCTACTACGCTGAGGGATACCTCGGACAATTTCTTATCATGGTTCCCAAAGAGAATCTTGTCGTATTGAGAATTCGTAATCGCGAGAACATGAGTGATACGCCAACGAATAATCTGAATTGGTTCACTGAATTACCGGGATTGATCTATACGTTGACTAGATAATCAAGTCTCAGCATTCGCCCCTTCCACAGATGGAAAATAGGTTTGCTTTTGGCCAATCACGTGGCCATGCACAATCCCAGTTCCAAGTTCACTTAATGTGAAAATGCTTTCAGGTAAATTAAGCGATTGCCTCACTCGGTCCATTGTCTGCGGAACAAAGGGATGAAGCATAATCATGAGGTTTTTTAAAACATAGAATGAACTATAAAGAGCATCCTTGCGGCCTTCGAGATCAGCTCTGTCATCATGAGGCTTATACTGAACAAAAAACGAGTTAATTAAACGTGCATAGTTCTCTATCTGTCCCAAAAGAGTGATGTGATCACTCTTTTCCATGTTCTTCACATAGAGTTGAACAATCTTCATCGTTTCTTTTTCGGCTTTCTCTAGCAGCTTCCCATCTGGAACTTTCCCATTAAAGCGAGTGTGCACGGCCGAGAGAGGTTTTTCAATCGCCGCATTCAGAGGACCGGCCAGAAATTTATTTCGCTCTTTAAAAGTCTCGAAATCAAAATTGGATTGTTTATCGGCCAAGCCAAGAGTGGAGAGAAAATATCTCACCTGATCAGCATCGTATTTTTTATCAGCATCATCTAAAAGCTGATCGGCACTATAGAAATTTCCACGAGACTTACTCATCTTCTCGCCGTTCACCATCAAATGAAAGACCGAATAGACATCGGTCATCGTATAATTATCCTGCACGCCAAGCCACATCGCTCCCTGCATGAGAACATAGAAGTAAACATTATCCTGACCTAAGAATTGATAGATCTTTGCCTCTGGATCTTTCCAGAAACGCTTCCACTCATCTGGACCTTTGCCTTGATTTTTTAAAGCGACTTTAGAAAATGAAATTGGTGCGATCAAAGAATCGGGCCACACGTAGAGGGTCTTATTTGTCATCTCTGAATCTATTTCAGCCGGGACCGGGATTCCCCAGGTCACGTCACGGGTGATTGATCGATGGGCCCATCCATCCATGAGTTTAACCTCAATGCTGTTGTCTTTGAAAACGGCGAGTGCGGTGTCGAGATCAGATTTATTTTCAAACTGAGCAACTACCATCTTCCCAGGAGCATAACGAGACTTATGCTTAGGAAGTGTTGGACGAAGCTCTTTGAACTTTGGTTCAAAGACGTTGGAGAATTCAACTGCAGGTTGAACCGTCTCAAATACTTCGTTAAAGACACCTTTGCGCCACTTATTTTGTTTTGATTTGATCCATTCAGTAAGTTCGTCAGAAACTTTCCACATATCAAGCCACAAGTGAGTTGTGTCCCTGAGTTCAGGGGTCGCATCGGAGAGTGAGGATTTCGGATGGATGAGCTTTGAAGGATCATACTCAGTTCCACAAACTTCGCAGTTATCACTATAGGCCACTTCATTTGTACAGTTTGGGTTAGGGCATTTTCCGGTTACGTTTCGGTCTTGAAGAAAACGATTAATTTTTGGATCAAACCACTGCTTGGTGGTTTTTTTCTCAAGCATCCCATTTTTAAAAAGTTTCTTCATAAAATCTTGAGAGGTCTCAACGTGAATCGGGTAACAGTCCGGCTGCGAAGTTCCAGAGAAAATATCGTATGAGATACCGTAACGGGTGATGGTTTCCACTTGCTTGTTATGAATCATGTCGATGAACTCACGTACGGGCCTCCCAGCTTTGATGGCCGCGACCTCAGAAGTTGATCCATGGTCATCATTGCCCGAGACAAAAAGAACATTCTCTTTTCCAATCAGCATGCGCATGTAGCGGGCCATGATGTCTGGCGGAACAATCGCGCCGGCAAGGTGACCTAAGTGAAGAGGCCCATTGGCATACGGCATACCGCCGGTCACCACGGATGATTTAGGACGAGGCAAGCGCTCAACAACTTCTTTGACATTAGCAGGAGGCGTAAATGGTTTGTTCATGGGTTTAGTGTAAACAATCTATTTTGGGTGCGCAATAACCTGAGTGATGATGTTTGAACCATTCATTTGTAATGGTTGAAGCCAAGTAACCTGAAGTGATGAGAACATTGTTTTATTTTTCTCAAGCCACGCCGAGTTTACACCCTTGGTCTTCAAGACATAGGACGACATGAAGGGGATTTTGACGTAACCACCTGCCATCGCCGCAGCATGAAATCCCCATTCCGAGCGCTCAGCGGCCACGCGTTTATCGCCGACCATAAAGAAAGGGATACAGGCCGAGGCACAAGTTCGAAACATTTCAACTTGAGTTGTGATCTGACAGCTTGAGTGACCACGGTCATGACACTTGCCTTTAATCAGATCAAACATCTTATTAACAACCGCCAGATCTCCGCCAAAAACATCTAAGACGACCAGGGTATTTAGTCCAGGCTCAATTCGATCCCTTAAAACTGAAAGCAAGGTCTCTTCAGTTTCTCCCTGACTCACGATAAGAGAACCCTTGAACCGAAGGGTCTGGTGATGTCCCTCACGGCTGTAGCTCAACTGATAACGGTTCTGTTTCAGACCAAAGTTCTGGGCCCGGGCCTCAGCCGTGAACAAAGTGCACATCATCAGGAATAAAGAAGTGAGGTAAGTCATGGGGGGAATGTAGTAGATGAATAGTTCCAGATGTTAATCGATGTAATCTTTACAGAATCTCACCTGTTATTTTTAGTCAGGGTATAAATGCACAAATTAAGTGAAGCGGAGTTCATCTATGTTGAAGAAAAAATTTCTCGTCATTCTTGCCTTAGCCCAGTCTATAAATGCTATTGCGGCACTTAGCAATGAGCAGATGGAGCTTCAAGTTGAGAGTATTGGAACGAATAGTGATGCTATCCCGGCAGTCAGTGCGGAATCCTACCACCGCGCCCTATCCTACGAAAAATTTAACTTGACCATGGAAGACAGGGCCAAGCGTGAGACTAATATCTTAGTCGAAAAAATTAAGACACAAGTCGCTTTAGTTTATAACAATGTACTCACTGAAACTGGTGATCCTGAGCTAGCAAGAACCGCTGTAAAAGCAAAAATAGAAACAGACTTAAAACTTGTCGCTCCTGAATTGCGCGATAATATTGAAGCCATCTCTCTGAGGGCCCTCGATGCGACTCAAAACGGCGAGCTCTCCATCGAGACTTCTGCTCCAGCGATCGAATCCGACATGCTCAAAATCACAACGACTCAATCAAATTTTTTAAATAGTGGATTTATCAAATTCAGTGCTGGAAGTATGATGTCGCTTAAAAGTGTACAGCTTCCGCCAGCACCGACAAACGTTACAAAGGGAAACGCCACAGAATACAAAACGGGAAAAGAATTAGTCGAGGCCCTGGTATCAAGTGAGGCAAGTATCTACGGAGGAAACTTCTCCTCTTCAATGGGAGTTAGCACAGGAAAATCAACAACCATTGGGGCTTCTGTCTCCTACCGCGTGAATGTGAATTTTCTAGGAACTAATTTAAATGCGGGACCCTCTATCAGTTTTAGCAGAACCTATAGTACGTCGGCTTTTATTTCTGGTGATGACTTGAAGCCCATGATGACCAAAGATGGCCAGTTTGATTTCTATCTTCGTGATCAAAGTGGAAAAATCATTGAAAAAAATGGCATTCCTCAAAAGCGCTTTATTACTTTCTCATGTTCTGCGAACCTAGGATTTCAAACAAACTACGATGGATCAGGTGGATTCAGTGTCGTGGGAATCGGTGGAAGTACATCGATAAGTCGCAATTACAGCAGCTCCGTCAATATTAATAGCCGTACAGTCGCCTTGCCTGAATATCTCGAAGGCAAATCAGTAACCCTCAGCTCACTTGGCCAGATCTGTAATAAAGAATTCATGAATGTAAAGCTCATGAATAATATGACGTTGAAAGATTCTTTGAATGTCATGATGAAAGATATGATCGCTAGCCTTGTCTTCACTCATCCAAATACAAAATGTGTACTCGATAAGCACTGTGAAGGATGGTTCAATAAGAATATCCGGCCAATCGCCGGACCTACGGCAGTTCCACGTTGCCTCGAAGAGAGCCGGGAACATTTTATGGCATGCTACGCACGTGGTTTATCGGGAGCTAAATGTGCCGTCTACCAGAATAAAAAACTTGTTTCAGATGGAACCAATGAATTCAGTTGCGACAGAGGTCTACACTGCAGACAAGTAAAGGAATACGGGTGGTTTAAGAACTATCAAATGTTCCAATATGCTGAAGGCAGATGTACAAAATAGATGGTGTTCGACTAATAGCTATGTTTGAATTTCTAAAAGGTGCTCTTGCCCTCTTCCTCTTGTTTGGGGTGTGGGAAATGAGAATACTAGGATTTCATTTCAACCACGCTCCGGCGATCTTGAATATAATTATCGACAAGATCAATCATGAAAAACCTGCACTCATTGTGAGTTTTGTTCTCGTGTACACACTGGTTCGTGCGGTCGAAGGCTATGGACTCTGGTCCAAGAAATCATGGGGGAAATGGATGGCCGTTGTAGCAACAGCACTTTATATCCCCTTTGAATTTTATGAACTCTTTAGTTCCTTTAACCCTCTTAAACTCGTCCTCATCATTGGGAATCTCTTGGTTGTGGCCTACCTACTCCACAAGAAACACCTGTCTAATAGTTAAACACACCATTGTAATTCATTCCTAAGCTCCACTTAAGACCTGGGATGCTTCATAATTGCTTTATGAATATCCTCATCTTCATTGCCTCACTTTTTGTCTTGAATGCCTTTGCAGAAACTTCAAAAGAAGTATTCTGCCGGGAGCACTCAAGCCGAGCAGCAATCGTGGGAAACATGCATGACTACAACAACATGCTCTCTGTGGGTAATGAGTCTGGATTTTTAGGTTTGAACACAGGTGTGTGTTGGTGGCATAGCCGATTTCAAAGAAATTTATCTTACCTTGTGCAAGTTGATCCGACTCTACCTCAACCAACAGATAAAGAGGCCAAAGCTCTTATCCAAGAAATTATCGCCGGAAATAAGATCGTGATCATCCCAGGTTTTCAAAATTTTCGGATGTTTTGCCTTAAATTTCAAACCTCTATTAACAATGCCTTGGTTGGATGGATGAATAAAGATTTCATCGTTAAGCAACAATGGTTCAAGGCCTTCAATCACGATAGCATCATGTCGGTCGCTGATTTTCAGTCACACATGAATGAAGTTTACCGCGATTTCGTGGAAGCTGATGGACTTATGTTTATGATGCTTAAGGTTCACGGGCCAATCGCTCACGCCTGGCTCATAACTGAAATGTCGAAGGCAAATGATGGTTGGAATCTCACAATTGTTGATAGCATCTCTCCTTTGTATCCTTACAAAATTTTTATTTCTGACTCAGCTTCAAGCATCATTGCCTCAGGAAAATTCTCACAGAATAAAGAGTACTGGAATGCTGGCGGAAGTATGTTTGGATCATACGAAGCGGTAGGGTACGTTTATTTTCAACCTGAACTTCGCAGGATCAAAAAAGTATTAAACGATTACTGTTCGGAATAATTACTTAGAACCAAAAAAAGATTTGATTTTATCCATCAAACCCATCTTTTTGGGTTGAGATTCAACTATGACCGGAGCCACAACTTTGGCATTCATTTGTGGGGCGCGAGGCTGCTCCGTCTTAGGTCTTTCAATTCTTGGTTCACGCGGTTTTTGATTTGGATTTGAATTCCGATTTGGGTTCTCTCTTGAATCTGGCCGAGGACCTCTTCCTCGATCATTATTTCGAGCAGGACCTCGAGCATCGGAGGGACCATCAGTACGAGGCTGTGGTTTCTCTGGGGCCTCAACTCCGCGAAGCTTCCCAATCGCAGCAATCGTCCTATCGTCTTTTCCAGGGATCGCAAACGTCGAGGCGTGTCCAGTGAGTCCACGACGACCTGTTCGTCCGATACGGTGGATATAATCAGCGGCTTCTTTAGGCACATCATAGTTAATCACGTGCGCCACATCATCAACATCAATTCCTCGTCCCATGACGTCGGTAGCGATGATGATCCGGTATTTACCTGATTTAAACTCGGCCACGGCCAGCTCGCGGTGTTCTTGTTGTAGATCAGAGTGGATGTAGGTCACATCACTGATGCCCTTGTTCGCTAAAAGACGTGCGAGCTGGTAGGTTTTTTCTTTCATGTTCACAAACACAAAAGCCGTACCCTTTTCGTGTTTTAAAATGCGAACCAGTTCGTTAAGTTTTCTTTCTTCAGGTAGCCAGTAAAGGCGCTGTTCGATTTTCGGAATAGTTTGTGTGGTTTTCTCAATCAGCACATGCTCAGGAGATTTCATCGCGCGCTTGGCGAGTTTTTCAACTTGAGGAGCAAAAGTCGCAGAAAGCATTAACGTCTGACGCTCTTTTGGGATTTGATCTGTGATCATATCAATTTGTTTTTGAAAGCCCATCTCGAGCATGCGATCGGCCTCATCGAAAATCAGGCACTGAATAAAATCGAGCCAAACGTTACCGCGCTCGAGGTGATCACAGAGTCGGCCTGGTGTAGCCACGATGATGTGAGGAGAACCAGAGAGGGCCTCTTTTTCTTCGCCGATATTCGCTCCACCGATACAAACTGCTACCTTCATTCCAAACGGTTTAGCAAAGGCTTCGAAGACAGCACCTGTTTGCTGCGCGATTTCCCGAGTTGGGGAAAGAGCAAGAATAAATGTACCGTTTTTACCTTTAAAGCGCTCAACCGTCGGAATAACAAAACTTGCGGTCTTGCCACTTCCCGTTTGCGAAGACACCAAAACATCGAGTCCTTTAATAGCAAAAGGAATTGTTTTCGACTGAACTTCAGATGGCTGGGTATAGCCAGCATCGGCGATCAGGGCGAGCATTTCAGGTGATAAATTAAGGTCAGACCATTGGAGAGAGCTATTTTCGTGCATGGGCCTAGACTACATCTAGCGCCATAAGATTAACAAGTTGAAATTAGAAATTTTTTAGAAGATATGCCCAAACGTAAAGAAGAATTGGTCATCCTCCACCGAGTTTGCGTAATCAAATGAAAGAACCGTCGATTGATTCCAAGGTACTCGCAACCCCAATCCTTGGCTGGTTTTGTAATGATTAAAATCGTATTTACTCACTCTATCCCAGACTTTTCCTGCATCAAAAAAAGGAACGAGGTTAAAAGTAAAATGCTGTCCCCAGATATTTGTGCTCGCAAAACGCCAGCGTGCCTCAACGTTAGCAAAACTTACAAGGGGTGCCAGAAATCGACTTTGTTTGTAACCGCGTAGAGTTTGCCCTCCCCCAAGACCTTCAATACTTCCTTCTGATCCCCAAGAGTCTTGATATTCGTAAAAGGGCGCAGCCCCTTGAGTGAGAGAAAGTGCATATCTCCCAACGATGACTAAACGATCCACATATTTTTTAGCGATCTGTTTGTAGTGATTAGAGTGAAAATAGATTTTATTAAAATTAAACGCCGAACCGAAAGCCTTTGAAGAATATTCATCTGTCAGTTCAGTGAAGGTACCAGACGAAGGATCGGGTTCGAAATCTCGAGTGTCGTAAATGATCCCTAATTGAGTAATGTTGATCAGATTATTTCCGAGCCCCCTCAGAGCACCTTCTGTTCTTTCTTTTTGCAGCAAGCTCTGCCCCTGCTTTTTTCCACCGACACTTTTTCCGTCAAAGGTGGTGATGTTGACGAGGGCTGATTCCCATCCAACCAAAAGCCTAAGAGTTCCATCAAGATAAGTATTTTCAGCACTCATATTGAGGATTGATTCCTGTTTTCGGTAAGTGTTAAACAATTCGTCCGAAGTATTTCCTGTTCCGTTATTTTTTAGAGATTTTGTGTAGGAATTGAAGCTTTTAAATTTTTCGCCAGCGTGCTGAAGCTGGCCCAGTGTTTTTTCAGTTCTACCAAAGTAGAGCAGATTCGGGTTATCCTCATAGCCTGCTTCGAATCGCACGCGCCAGCTACTCTCAAAAATATAAGGAACGTCGAAGGCGACAATAACTTCTTTTTGATCTTTATTAGTTAAATAAGCGTGAATCTCTGTGGCACTTCGGTAAGGAGTGTATTTAAAAAACTGATCATCTTTCTTCCCATTATTATAGATAAAGACGTCTCCGCCAATTCCTTGTCCGTTGATCGGATCTGAGCCGAGCTGGGGCACTCCAGTCACGAAGGTTCCCTCTTTTTTATCTTTGAGTTCTTCGTCGCTCATTTTTTTGCTTTCATCAAAACTAAACTGAGGCAAAACCTGGGCATGTACTGAACTCATCAGAATTAAAATTGAGACAATAAAGATATTCATGGAATAAAAATTATAGAAAAAAAGCGAATCGAACAATTAAAAGTAGATTAATTATGGCTAATTAAACTATCTGCAGCATCGCTAACAACCTAAAAGATAAAGGTATTTTCGCCCAAACAAAATAAGTGTATCCATTTATGAACAAGTACTGTAATCTCGTCATATCTGTTCTTAACTACCTGCCAATTAGTTTCCGATCTCAGATCTAACCCTTAATCCAAAAATTATAATTTCAAAATAAAAGATCACAATCTTGTGCTCTTTTCTCTCAGGAGGCTCATATGAGTCAGAAAATTTATGTCGGTAACCTCGGTTACTCTGTTAACAACGAAACACTTAAAACTAAGTTTGAACAATACGGAAATGTAAG
>JBBQGK010000078.1:0-17746 GCA_038322885.1 Bacteriovoracales bacterium
CCAACCATCATGCTCTATGACGAACCGACCTCAGGCCTTGACCCGATTACCACTCACGTCGTCTACGATTTGATGAGAGATACTCATCGAAAAAACGAGCAGCGTGGATTTACTTCGATCATTATTTCCCATGATATTCATGCCACACTAAAATACTCTGATTACATCGTCTTCATGGAAAAAGGCCGGGTAGTTGAGCATTTAGATGTCGAGACTTTCAAGAAATCGGAAAATCCTGTCATACGAAGATTCCTTGAGTTATAAACGGAATCAATTATCATTTAGATATATAGCTATTTAGAGTTATAGAATTTTGATGGAGTAAAATTCTTGAACCCACTGAAAGTAGGATTGCTTACGCTAGCGGCCCTTGCCAGCGTTGTGGTCATGTCATTAAAAATCACCTCAAACCAATCTGGTTTTGGGACCCATGTCGAATATAAAACCATCCTTGCTGATGCTTCTGGAATATTTGAAAAAACGCCCATCAAAGTCGCTGGTATCAACGCCGGTAAAATTAAAAAAATTGAACTTCAAGGCAACAAGGCCTTAGTGACTTTTGAAGTGCGTGAAGACGTGAAAGTTTCCCCGGGTGCAAAACTTAAAATCAAGAGTGTCGGACTTCTCGGAGATAAATTCATTGATATGGATTTAGGAACTCAAAATAGTTCGGAGAGACTACCTCCCGGATCTTTTTTAGACACCCAAGGGGGAGCTGGATTTGATACTCTTGCCAAAGATGCCTCAGATGTTTTGAAAGAAGTTAAAGAGATTGCGATCACGATTAAAGAGTCTCTTCGTGATGAGCAAGGAAATAACGTCATTAAAAAAATTATTGGTAACGTGAATGATCTCACTGCAAGTTTGAAGCGCATCACTGAAGGTAATGAAAATAAAATAAATGATATCATCGACGACGTAAAATCGATCACTGAGCAGATCTCATATGAAACAGATCGTTACCAAAAAGACTCGTTGATGCACGATCTTCATAAGACGGGACCGATTTTGGATAAAGCTGATTCTGCCATGTCAGACCTCAAAATTATTATGGCCGACTTGAAAGATGGTAAGGGAACGGTTGGTAAACTTCTTCGTGATGATGCGGTGGTGGATCAAGTTTCTCAAACACTCTCGAGCGTGAATCGTCTGGTAAATCGTATTAACAATATCGAAGCCGACATCGGATTATCTACTGGTGCCAATTCGAGAACGGGTTCTGATACTCGTTTTGATTTAGATATTTACCCTGCGCCTGAGCGCTTCTTCCGTCTCGGTGTTGTAACCAATGATTTCGGCCCTCAAACAGAGAAAAAAATTGATACTTTTACTTCCACTGGAAACGGGGCAGAAACCAAAACCACTGAGCGTAAAGTTAACAAATCAGGCTTCAAGTTTAACTTCCAGATCGGTCGCCGAATTCAACGCTTCGGTCTTCGTGCCGGTTTGATCGAATCGACCGGTGGTGTGGGACTTGATTATTTCTTCCCGGATTATGGGGTTCGTATGGGCTCAGAGCTCTTCGATTACCAAAAAAATGCTGGGCCTAACCTTCGCTTGATCTCTGAAATTAAGATTTGGAACGTTCTCTTTTTCCGCTTAGCGGGAGAGGATCTTATATCGAAGGCCGGAAAACAGAGTGCTACCGCATCACTAGGGCTTCGATTTAGTGATCAGGATTTGGCGGCACTCGTAGGGATTTTTGCTAGGTAGTTATGGAAAAAAACTGGCTGATCAGAACAAAGTCGAATCACATCCTGGGGCCAGTCTCCAAGGATAAGGTATTGGAGCTTTACTCAAACGGCTCAATTAAAGGCGATGACGAACTTTGCTCAGGCAATGGATATTGGTTCTATCTTCGTGAAGATGACTTAGTAGATAGGTTTCTGAAGGGAAGCGAGATTCAAAGTTTTAATCCAATCAGCGAAGCCAAAGATGTTCTGACAACTGCTCCAGTCCAAAACGTGCCCAGCGAAAAGACCCGTGACGATGTCACCATGGTGGGCTCGATTAATCTTTCTCAACTAAAAGATAATGAAGAAGGAACTGAAGGGCCTCAAGAAAAATTCTCATCACCTATCGAAGACTCCCAGACAAGAGTCACTCAGTTATCTCACATCATGCCTGGATCCTCACAAGCAGCTAAGGCTCCTTCAAATGTTCGGCCCATGCCTGAACGAGCTCAGCCCAAGAAAGAGCGCTCTCAGGTTGTGAAAGTACATCCGAAACAAAATTTTCTTCAGTGGTTAATGATCCTTGGTGTTCTGACATTGTTCTGTCTTGTTTATTTTAGAAAATCCATCATGAAGAATATTTTCTCTTCCATCTCCATCATCGATTCAGCTGTGGCCCAAGATGAGCCCGTTTCGGTCCAAAAAAAAAACTCCTCGAGAGGAATCTAATCCTTGATAAAGTCACGCTGACTCCGACCATGAGCATGGAAGGTTTCCGGGTCACAAGTTCCTTCGACATCACTGAACTTCAGTGTAGTGAACTAAACGGCGATATCTTCCAGCTGGGAATCATACTCTATCCCGTAGAGCTTTTTAATGAAAAATTTCTGATCAAAATTCGGGATTGCGTTTTAAAACTTCGAGAAGAACATCCGCTTAAGCTCTGGCTAAAATGGGTCTCTGAGACGCCTCCTCTCACGGAAAAAAAACAGCAAGCTCTGACCTTCCTGAACGAAATTGTTAACTCCCAGTTTAACCTCATCACCGATGTCAAAGTTAAGACGAAAATCATCGAACTCTTAGGAGAGATTCCAGAGTTGAGTTTGTACGAGAAAGTATTGAAGGCACAACTCTATCTCATCATTGGAAATGTCACGAGATCCGATAACATCCTCAAGTCGATTATTAATCTCTCTCCTCTGGAAAACTGGAGAGGCTTTAGTACGCATCAGTCGATGTATCATCGACTTTCTCGAGATAACTTCAAGGCGATCATGGAGCGCCTATCTCGTCACCCCTCTGACCGCAAAATGTTTGAACTCCTCTGCCTTTATTTTAAAAGCTATTTTAATGATCCGACTTTAATTGAAATTGTGAATGATTTTCCGACTAAGAATTTGGAAAAGAAAATGGATCTTAAATACATCGAGCACTTGTCTCCATTCTTTGTTCGTTTTTTAAGGATCAATCAGTTGAGAATTGCCCGGCAAAATGGACGGCTAAAAGATAGTATGCGCTATCCTATCGATGTGCAGATGTACTGGTTCTGGCCATTTCTCGACGGAGAACCCGTCGTTTCACAGTCCTTAGTCATGGAGCTTGCTCAGTTGCATGAAAAAGATGAGCTATGGTTCACCTACCTGATTGATGACGATAAACTTGCTCAGCTTTATACTTCAAAAATAGGTAAGAGCTCGGTGTCTGAGCGCAGAAAGTTTCTACGTGAACGACTCGAAGTTAAAAGTGATTTCATGCTCGCCTTCTACAAGCTCCTTGAGTATGGGGATGTGGACGCTTCTTTAGTCCATAAAACAGTTCAATTTCTGATTCATGACTAATTACGAACAGCCTGATTTTTACCGCTTCAATGAAGATTCTCTTAAACTCGTTAGCTTTGTGATGGCGAGCAAATTTGCCTTTGGATCCATACTAGATTTAGGGGCCGGATGTGGAGTGATTGGGATCGAGCTTGCCCAGAAAGCGGGCGTCACAGATTTAACCTTGCTCGAAATTCAAAATGATTTCATTCCTCATCTTGAAAAGAATTCAGAAAGCATTTCGAAGGTGAAGGTCGTTCACTCTTCCTTTGGTGCTTGGGCCCCACAGCGTGCTTATGATTGCATCGTTTCAAACCCACCTTACTATCAGCCTAATCGAGGCGAAAAATCTCTCGACCCAAGACGAAATATCGCCCGTAGTTTTACCCAGGACGATTGGAAGATTCTTCTCAGGCTCATTGACCTTTGCCTCTCGAGCGAAGGAAAAGCCTTCATCGTTCTTCGGCATGATCGGTTAACTTTTGATCAGGTTCGCTTGGGCAAGCCTTCATCTTTGCAACTAAAAGAACATGTAGAAGGGAAACTCATCTTTCTTGAGTTATCGCGATTGAATGTAAATTGAAATGAGGCGCGCGCGAATCTCCATGTCTTCCACATCCTGGAAGATCTTCTCAGCTTCAATTTTGAGAAGTTTAAAGCGAGGAGATTGGGGATGGAGTTTTTGCACAACTTCTGCCACTCTTTGTGCCTCTTTTTTTTGCTCCTCAAAGAATTTTTCCTGAGTCTGATACGCAATCTTCTTGATGATGTTCCGAAGCTTCGGAAAAAATTTGAAAGTCTGATCCTTGATTTGTTCAGAAACAAAAGAAAGTTCCTGAGAATAAATCGAGTGCTTGGTAACGACGAAGAGTGTGTCTTGCTTAAGTTTTAACGGCGAAGTGACTGCGGAGAGTTTTACCCCCACGATTTCAGGCCATTTCTCTATTAATTCGAGGAAATCAAAGGTTTGATAGAATGAAGTCATCTCATCGCGCTTCAAGTCATGAGCGTCATAGCGTTCAAGGTCATTATAATTCAGGCCTTTAAATCCAATTTTTTTCAGCATGTTTTAAACCCAAGTCAACTGGCCTCTGGCCTTTTGTCCATGATATAGATTTATCATGCGTTGGCTAATACTGTTTTCACTCTTCATCTTTGGCTGTTCTGGGTACCGATTTACCCAGCAAGACAATCCGTTGTCTCAATATGGAATCCAAAGTTTATCCGTGCCGATGTTTTATAATTACTCAAACTTGCCAGATGTCTCGGCAGACTTCACCCGAGAAGTTTATCAGCTTCTGACTGGGTTTTCGGGCCTGAAAATTCGGAGTGGATATTCTGATAGCACAGACGCAGTCATGATCGGGATTATTAAATCTGCGGAAAAAACTATTGATACGATAAAGCCCGCCGGCGTTTCTCAAGCCCAGGGAAAAACCCCCCTATCAGTTGGAAGTTCAAGGCCCAACTTCAACGTTCCCGGTGCAAGCTTAATTACTCTCATGATTCAAGTGATCGTCATAAAACATCCGACCGAAGAGGAACTAGCACTTCTCCGCTCCGGCATCGGTGATCAGATCGTGATGAAATCAAAAGTCATCTTAAACGAAACGATACCGGTTCAGGCATCAATGTCTCGGGAATTTTTGGATGCAAACGGAACTCAGGTCATGGCGACTCAGAACTTAGGGGTTCAGAGGAAAACGATCACTTCGATGTCTCTACAAGCAGCGGCTTCCATCAGAGATTTGATTCTATATGCATTCTAATTGGCAAATCTGTGATTTTTTCTCCTCATATAAAAAAGATTTCCTTA
The DNA here is from genome assembly GCA_038322885.1 of Bacteriovoracales bacterium. GTDB lineage: Bacteria > Bdellovibrionota > Bacteriovoracia > Bacteriovoracales > Bacteriovoracaceae > Peredibacter. The sequence goes on from JBBQGK010000078.1 coordinate 5,307, forward strand.
TCGAGTATGAAGGCATTCTTGCACTTAATACTTTTGATCCTCTGTGCCTGAAGATGGTGAAGGATTTTCTCATGCGTGGAGCGGGGGAGAGAATTGTTCATTACAAGATGGGCGATGAGGTTACTGCCGGATGGGTTGAAGAAGAGTTTCAGGCGCTGAGCTTGTTTGGAAACACGGAGAGTTTTTTTATTCACGAGGCACAGGATTTAAAGTCAGACCTCGCAGAAAAGATATTTGCCCTCGACCTTACTGGCCGCTGTTTAATCTTGAGCTTTGAGAGTGAAAATGCCTCATGGAAAAAGCTCCTCAAAAATATAAAGATCACATCTATCACCATCGATGAGCCACGCTTTCGCGATTTCCACAAACTGCTCGATTTCGTTTGCGCTTATCTTCGATTACCGCTCAGCTACGAGGCGAAACTCTGGATGCTGGATTCGATCGAAAATGATCTCCCTAGTTTTTACAACTCATGTTGCTTACTAAAATTAAATTTCCCTGATGCCCGTGAAGTGAGTATCGCTGATGTGAAAGGGCTCCTGACTCTTGAGAAGCTCGATCAATTTGCCCTCGCAACTTTACTTGGAAGAAAGAAGGGCCAGCAGTTTTTCGAGAAGATTATTCAGCTTGATGCAGATTTTGAGCGCATGCGCGGGCTCTTTACCTTCATGCAGGGGCACTTAATTAAGATGCTCGATCCAAGTTATCTCACGAAAAAGTCTTACACGACTCAGTATGATAAAGAAATTCAGAGCGTTTCAAAACTTTGGAAGAAAGAAGAACTCGAACGAGAAGTGGAACGCTTCAACCGCTGGGAGCTCATGTGCAAGAAGAAAGATTTTCTTCTCTGGCACGAGTTACGAGAGGCCTCTCTTCATTAAGGGACTTCAGGGTATTGATCTGGACTTGCGGCAAAGCTTTTTGCAGCTGAAATCATTTCACGTAAACTAATACCGGCCATGTAATTTCCAAAGATCGCGAGTTGATCTTCTTTATATGAAAGCTGATGAAGCTTTTTAACACTCAGGTAGCGTTGAAGATCATAAAGTGGAAGTGCCTGCTCCCAATGAGAGAACTCGGTCTGTTCAATATCATCCGGAGTGAATTCTGCATAGAGGGCCAGTAAATCTGAATGGAGCTCTTCAATTGACATTTTTTTTCGGCTGATGAATGTGTAGGAGATAAGGTTTTGATTATTGGCCGGAAAGATGGCCTTGTTATTAACCACACCGATCGAATTGAAGCCTGTATCAAAAGGAATTAAAACTCCAAAAGACCTCTGGAGAGATCTTATCTCCCTCTTCATGAAGACGGTGACACTTGTGAGTTCCTGATAACGAATGCGTTTAAGCTCAGTACTCATTTCAGGGCGAACTTCTTTTAAGAGTTCGGACGCATTAGCAGCATCCGTACAAATAACGGTGTTCCCTTTAATACGAAAGGGCTCTTTATAATTCAGTTTAATTTCACTTTTAAGAATCTCTCCGAGCCGATTGATGAGAGTTTGCATCCCACCTTCAAAACTCACGGAGCCTGATAGTTCTAACTTGGGTTGTGCCTTTTTATGTTGGAACATGATCTTGATAAAATCCCAGTAGGATACGAACTGAGCTTTTGAGGCGACTTGATCAAAAATTGTTTTGAAGTGAAGCTGTTCCGCGGGAACAGCATAGATGCCTGAGAAAATAGGGGAGAGGTACCGGTTCACATTTTCCTGCCCAAGAAGCGGGCGAAAAAATTCTGCAACAGTTAATCCGTCAGTGACGAGAGGCGGTTTTATATGCCCATGCGTACCAATTCTCGACAAGATCCCGAGCTGAAAAGGCTTGCGGGGTTTTCCATTTAACATTAACAGGCGTTTTAATTTTTTCGTTGCAGGCAGTGGTTCGAGCTTGAGCTCTTTTAAAAGTTCTAAACTGTCTGCATTGAGGTAGAGCGCATTCGGACCTTTTTCAACGAAGCCACCAGAAACTTTTTTCGTTCCTACTTTTCCGCCAAGTTTATTTGAACGCTCGTAAATAGTGACTCGGTAACCCATGTCTTTGAGATAGTATGCGAGAATAAGACCAGAAAATCCTGCGCCCCAGATAGTAACGTGACGGTCTTTAGGATTTAATTTACCAATGGCTCTCTTCATATTTTAAATCAGTTACTCTTGAGGAATTCCTGAAGCTCACCTGATTTATACATTTCAGTGATGATATCATTTCCACCCACGAGCTTTCCATTCACATAAAGCTGAGGGAATGTCGGCCAGTTTGAGAATTCCTTCAGGCCTTGGCGAATTTCGGGGTCATTAAGAATATTAAAAGTTTTGAAGCCAACTCCCAAGTGTTTCAAGATTGCTACCGTGTTGGCAGAAAATCCACACTGAGGCATCTCAGAGTTCCCTTTCATAAAAAGTACAACTTTTGAGCTCTTCAATAGAGTTTCAATCTGGCCATTCAGATCAGCGGCTTTATCAGCAGTAATTTCATGAACGTCGTTATTCAATACATTAAATGACATATGATTATCCTTGTTTTAGGTTTTGAAATTTCTCCCACGTCATCGTGGTGAGCTTAACGGCATGAATGCGGTCTTTAAGTTCCTCTTTTAAAAGATTCATGAGGATTTGGTGCTGATCGATAAGGAGTTTACCTTTAAAACCGTCACTCACCACTGTGATATCGAGGTGATCGCGAGTTCCCGTCATATCTTGAACTGTGACCTGAGCATCCGGCAATCCAGTGCGAATGATATTTTCAACAAAAAGAAAATCCGAAGACATACTAATCCTTAGGTATAACGGCCCAGAAACTTGTGACAAATGTCAGGACTCTCATCAAAAAAGTAGAATACCCTAAAAACCTATGTTTTCTAGTAAAGAGTGTCTGACCAGAGAGGATCTTGCGGCCCGTATAGATCATAAAACCATACAGCACGACCGTTGAGACAGCTATGCTGATATGAATATTAAGAATCATCGGATTTGTTAAGGCCTTGGTCGCTTTGAGAATGGCCGATCGGCTGAGCTCAATCTGCAAAATAAGCAGGATATCCCAAATGATGGCCGTACTCTGAATCTTCACATGTAATTTACGCCGACGGTGAACCGAAATTCCGACAACCATCAAAATCAAAATGCAAAGGGATTGCCCTTGCATCAACCAGACTTCCATTATGCCTCTTTAGAAAAATGCTCAATTAATGCTTGTTACCATAATTGACGAAATTCTGACTAATACTTTATGGTAGTGGAACACAATGTCACTTTGCATAAAGGATGAAGATGTCGTTAGGACTTTGGGCCGTCATCGATATTGAGACCACAGGCATCCACGCAGGGACAGACGAGATCATCGACCTGGGCTTTTTGCAGTTTGATGGCATCAAACTCGTTCGCACTTTTAGTTCGCTCGTGCGGCCACAGAACGTTGTTTCTTCGTTCATCACCAAATTGACCGGTATCACCAACGAACAACTGCATAAGGCACCACTATGGAACAGCGTGGAACACGACCTTCATACACTTGAGGCCCACGCTCTTCTTGCTCATAATGCAAATTTTGAAGAAAGTTTTTTAAAGCGGTATTTTGATAAATTACCATCTGGGCAGAGAGAAACTTATCAGGATTCTCTTTTTTATCTGGCCCTTCTTTTTCCTGAGGCGAGCACTCTCAATCTAGAATTTTTCATCAACCATCTTGGTATTTCTCAAAAAGAAGAGCACCGAGGCCTTGCAGATTCTCGGGATCTTTTGAAAACGATCCTAGTTGCGACCTATCTCACATTTAAAGATAGAGAGTTTCGTATGAAACTCTCAGAAGTTTTAAGCGAATTCCCATCTGAGTTTTGGTACAAGAAGTTTTTCAATCTCTCCGCAGACGACTTAATTTCTATTGGTCAGGAGATTGATTTCTCGGTGGTGGAGTACGCCGAAAATTACCTGAAGGCCCAGAAGAAAAAAGCTGAACCAAAGGCCGATCTCGGTTTCTCGCCTGTGTTTAGTGGTCAAAATATCCAGAGTATCCTGCAATCAGAATCTACGATTCAACAACTCATCCCACATTACAAGTACCGCGCCTCTCAGGAGGCCTTATCGCTTAAGGTCGGTCAGGCATTTAAAAATAAAATTCACGCCCTTATCCAGGCCCCGACTGGTACGGGGAAAACCATGGGGTACCTTCTCCCAGCGATGCTTTTCGCGGAATCTGAGAAAGAAACTTGTCTCGTGGCAACGGGGACGAAAACTCTGCAGGATCAGGCCTTAAATAAAGATGTGCCGCAGATGAAAAATCTTCTGCACATGAATAATAAAGTGATTAAGCTTGTAGGCTCGAATAATCACTTGTGTGAACTTCTTTTTAGAGAGGAGAATGAGGCGAAGACCTTCCTCATTCCTTTCACTGAAACTTTTGCCAAGGCTTACCTTGATCTTTTCTTTTTTTATAACTCTCGGGTTCCCTATGAGAAAAAACTCACTCGCGAGCAGATCCCGTTTATCTTAAAAAAACTTGTTCCTGAGCTCTCAGATAAAGAAGGGGAGCTCGCCGTTGATTACCGGGCCTGCGCCGGAAAAAATTGTCCGTTCGCAGGACAATGCTCGTACCTCACGGGGCTTCAGGAAGCCAAGGATGCTAGGATTATTATTGGTAATCACGCTCTCATGCTCAACTGGCCTCGCAGTCTTCCGCGACCGCAGTACATTGTCGTGGATGAGGCCCACCGTTTGGAAAATGAAGCCACCAAGGCCTACAGCATTGAGGTCACTCATCACAATCTAGAATCTTTTTTGAAAAACATGCCGCAAGGAATGGGAGCACTAATCTATCTACTTGCTAGCATGGAAGATGAATTTAAAGTGGAAGATACGATCACGAGAGTGCGCGAAGAAACTCAGTTCAATTTAAAGATGTTTAAGGATCATTTCGAGGGACTGCCCGAGGTGGTTGAGTCTTATTTCAAAAAACTTCCGAATTATAGTCCTGCTTATTCCAATGAACTTCCGTTTCCTAAGAAAGCCGAACTAAAAGACCCTCTGGCCGCAGCGATTTTTAATCACTCAGAAAGTTTGAGTTTCATCCTCACTAATCTGTACGAGCTTTATTTACCTTTCGTTTCTAGATGGGAAAATCGTGATTTTAAAAATGAGCCGCAAAAAATGAAGGCATGGACTGTTTTTGAAACAAATTATGGAGTGCTTGAAAAACTCGTCGTTGCTTTTAAGCACTACCTTGAGATGCCCAATGATTGGTCTACGGTTTTGCGTTATTCGGAGAATGATAGTTATGCCTTAGAATCATCACCCATTGATGTGGGAAAAAGAATTCATGATGAACTTTTACTCATGAGTTCGAGTGTGGTCTTCACCAGTGCTACTTTAGGGAATGCCTCTGGAGATTCTGGAGTTCAAGGTGTTGAGTGGATGACGGGCTACACGTATCTTGCTCCAGACAAGCGGTTTAAGACCGGTATGTTCCTTGACGCCGTCTACGACTATAAAAATAATTCTCGCGTGTTCTTGAGTGCAGATACCAGAAATATTTCCGACCCTTTGTTCATCCCAGATGTTTTAAAAGAAGTGAATCCACTGATTGAGAAACTGGGTGGACGGACTCTTTTGCTTTTTTCATCACGACTTCGATTTGAAATTGCAGTCGATATTATCCTTAAAGCTTTTGAGGGAAAAATTCCTGTTTTCGTTCAGGGCCTCGGAAAAAATGTCGTGGAAGAATTTAAGCAATCTGATCGCGGGATTTTGATTGGCATGGAGAGTTTCGGAGAGGGGATCGATATCCCTGGCGAGAAGCTTCAATTCATCGTCGTCGATAAAATTCCGGACGTGAGACAAGACCTCGTGATTCAAAAGAGACGGGATTTTTATGAATTTAAATTCGGAAATGAGTTTAATGATTACTTCCTCGCTCACCGCACGCGCTCGCTTCACCAGAAGTTTGGGCGGCTTTTACGCTCTGAAAATGATCACGGGGCGATCCTGTTATTAGATAATCGAGTGAAGAAATGGAAGGGTGGAACATTGCGGACTTTTCAGAAGTTGATGGAGCCTTATCAGATCACATCAGCTTCCTTGCCTGAGGCGTGTAAAGAAATCGCAGACTACTTTAAAGTTTAGTAATTCTTTTTTAAATTCTTCATGGTCACTTTCTGATCCCCGTGAGTCAGCTCATAAGGTATGCCGTGATAGCTACTGATAAAAATATTTGTGGCCTCTCCATCCGTTTTTTCATGAGAGCTGTGTTCAAACAGGCAAAGCTTTTGCGCCTCCAAGACTTTACCGTTAATTTTAAATTCACTTTCATCGCGGCTGATGAATTCTCCATAAACAACTTTCTCTTGAAGTGGTCCTACGAAGTCCCATTCGTTTGGGCTGGAAACTAAGGTCACTGAAGTTCTTCCGGTTTGATCGAATTTTTTACTTAATGTAAAAAAAGTAGAAGTTGAGAAAGCAGGGGTGGTCAGGTATTGCCTCGCGTTGAGTGGACGCTCAAATTCTTTGATGCCATCAGCATTTTGAAAAGTATATTTCAATTCTTGTTCGATCGTGTCGAACTTATAAATCTCTGTCGCCGACTTAGTTCCCATGCTCTTTTCAACTTTAATGAAAAAGGGAATATAGTGATGATTCATTTCATATCTTACCAGAATCTTTAAGAATTCACCGGTTTCTACGCGCGCGAGAATTTCAGCGTCAAGTCGAAACTGTTGGAGGTCAGGGAATTGGTAGAACTTAAAATTTTCCTGGGAATAATTCACCTCGCCTTCGATGAATTGGTAAGTTCCTTCCAAGAGAATTTTTGAATTTTCCGACATACAGTAAATTTTAGGCCAATAGACAAAAATATGACAGAAGTGTTTTAGTCCTCAAACTCCCGAATTTCTTTGAGTTTGCATTTTGCGGGTGATAAATTTTAGCGATCAAATTCACACAAGGTGCTTATGTCTTTACCCATTGAAGGCTCATTGAATTATTTGGCGATCTTGATCCTGATCATTATCTCTTTGGTTGTGTCCTCTGCGATTCTTATCATCAACAAAGTGATGGGAAGAAAGCCTCGGGAAATCACTAAGAAAAAATACGACACTTACGAGTGTGGTGTTGAATATGAAGGGGATGCTCACCAACAGTTTTCAGTTCGCTACTATTTGGTAGGGATTATCTTTCTCCTTTTTGATGTTGAAGTTGTTTTCATGTATCCGTGGTCAGTTGTTTATCATTCTTATTTAAAAACTGGTCCGCTCATCTTGATTGAGATGGGACTATTCTTCGTGCTGCTCTTGGGAGGATATTTTTATCTTCGCCTTCGCGGTGCCTTGAGCTGGGACTAGGGAGGTCATTATGTCTAAAGACGGAAGTTCACTATTTTTTCCAACAGTCCTTGCAGAAGCTGCAAAGTGGGCACAGAAGAATTCCTTGTGGCCCATGCCCTTCGGAACTTCATGTTGCGGGATCGAGATGATGTCGACGTTGTCATCAACTTACGATCTTTCTCGCTTCGGAGCCGAAGTCGTTCGCTTCTCGCCACGCCAATCAGATATGTTGATTGTGGCCGGAACGATCACGAGCAAAATGGCTCCGGTTCTTCGCACCATTTATGATCAAATGCTTGAGCCCAAGTGGGTCATCGCCATGGGTGCATGTTCCTCTTCGGGTGGGATTTTTGATACCTATTCAGTTCTCCAGGGAATTGATGAAATTATGCCGGTCGATGTTTATGTTCCTGGTTGTCCGCCGATTCCAGAAGGACTTATTCACGCGATTTTGCACTTGCAGAAACTCATCGAGAAAGGTGAGACGAGAAAGCCTGCTGAGCGACCGACTCATGAGGACGCGATCAATGCGATGTCTTACCGAAAGAGCGTGGGCTTCGATATCAAAGCAAATTTTGTCGTGACTCCAGATTACGTGAAGGAAGCCTCCAAGCAGACGGAGGAAAATAAATAATGAAAACAAATGGCATGGCACCGGGCCCTTATCAGGCCGCTCAGGAAGCCGTTACTAAACGCCTCAACGATAAGTATCTCACAGGAAGAAAGCTCGAAGACGATGCACTTGGTGAACCAGTTCTCTGGGCAAAAGATGCAGCGGACGCGAAGTTTCTTGTGCGCGCATTTATGGTTGATGAAAATACAAAAATTGATTTCCTGTCGGATCTCACGGCCTATGATAATTGTGACGGTGAAGATGGAGAAGGAAGATTCGTTATTGTTTATCAACTCTTCTCAACGGCCCTCCATACTCGCATTCGTATCAAGTGCCTTGTTGCTGAAACCGGACAAGCGGAAACGATCACTGATCTTTTTCTCGGAGCGAACTGGCTTGAGCGTGAAGTTTTCGACATGTATGGTGTGACTTTTAATGGTCACCCGAATCTTCGCCGGATCTTGATGGATGAGCGATTCACGGGCCATCCTCTTCGCAAAGAATATCCCATCAAACAAAGAGAGCCTTTCCAGGATAATATCCGTTTTCACTTGGGTGCGAATCCTCGTGAAGTCGATACGCATACAAAAGTAGAGGGGAAATAATATGTCTTCTTTATTCCAGCACGAACAAGACCCTCATCAATTAAATGACTTTTATAATCCGAACGTCCTGATTAACTTAGGTCCCGCTCACCCAGCGATGCACGGAACTTTGCGAGTCATGTGCCGAGTGAACGGGGAGACGATCGAAGATGCCAATTGTGAAATTGGTTACCTTCACCGTGCGATTGAAAAACTTGGCGAAGATAAAACTTACCATCAGTGGATGGTTTATACCGATCGCTTAAATTATTGTTCTGCTCTCAACAACAACATTGCTTACGCGATGGCCGTTGAGAACATCATGAACATTTCTCCGACTGAAAGATGCCAGTGGATCCGTGTGATCTGCATGGAACTATCTCGTATTATTGATCACCTTGTTTGTGTCGCCGCCAATGCTCTCGACTTAGGTGCGATGACGGTCTTCTTCCTCCTTATTCACTGGCGTGAAGAAGCCTACACGATGATCGAATCCATGTGTGGAATGCGTCTCACGACAACTTACGCCCGCATTGGTGGAATGAGCTATGATCTTCCGGATAATTTCACAGAGAGACTTTGGAAATTCTGTGAAGATATGCCGAAGGCCATTGATGAAGTTGAAGGTCTTTTGAATTCGAACCGCATCTGGATTGACCGTACAAAAAATGTTGGAACAATTTCTCGCGAAGACGCTTTGAAATTCTCAATCACAGGCCCCATCGCTCGTGCTTCGGGAGTGGACGTCGATCTTCGCCGTGACCGTCCTTATTATGTTTATCCTGAGCTTGATTTCGATGTTGTGGTTGGTTCAAACGGCGACGTTTATGACCGCTACCTCATTCGCATGGAAGAAATGAGACAATCGATTAGAATTCTCAAGCAGTGTAACAAGCGCATTCCTAATGGCCCGATTTGGGTGGATGATCGCCGCGTTCTCATTCCTGAGAAGCAAGACGTTTACACCAAGATGGAAGTTCTTATTCACCACTTCAAAATTTTCATGGAAGGAATTGATGTTCCTAAAGGTGAAAACTTCAGCTGCGTGGAAGGACCAAACGGAGAGCTTGGATTCTACGTCGTGAGCCGTGGTGGACCAAAAGCATGGAGAATGAGAGTGAAATCTCCATCATTCATGAACTTCCAGGCCTTCGAGTATTCTATCAAAGGCGGAAAGATTCCAGATGCGGTAGCGCACTTGGGATCTGTGAATATTATTGCCGGTGAACTTGACCGTTAATTTTTGAGAGAGAAATATTTATGGCGTTATCAGAAAAAATTAAAAAGACTATCAACGGGATCAGAGATCAGTTCCCGACTGAACAGGCCCTTCTTCTTCCGGTTTTACTCGAAATCCAAAATGACTTTGGTTGGGTTTCGATCGATTCCATGAGAGATGCCGGCGAATTCTTAAATCTTCCTCTCTCTAAAGTGAGAGAAGTGGCGTCGTTCTATACGATGTACAAGCTCGAGCCCCAGGGTAAAGTTGATATTCAAATTTGTACCAACATATCTTGCTGGCTTAACGGTGCTGATGCTCTCGTCACCTGCGCAGAGAAAAAGCTTGGTATTAAATGCGGTGAAACGACCACTGATGGAAAATTCACCCTAAATCATGTTGAATGTCTCGCCGCTTGCGGAACAGCTCCGGCGATGATGCTCAATGAAGACTATTACGAACAAGTAGATGCACCAGGCTTGGAAAAACTGCTTGATGCGGCCTCAAGAGATCTTGATGCCCATAAAGTTGTAGGAAAAAGCACACGTGTGGATGGAGTTTGGCCATGATGTACAACAACGAACACTACGAACCAGTTATTATTCCTAACGTTGATAAGCCCGGGTGTGAAACTCTCGATTTTTACGTGAAAAACGAGAAAGGTTATAAAGGCCTTGAGAAAGCTCTCAAGATGAAGCCTGCCGAAGTTATTGATGAAGTTAAAAAATCAAATCTTCGCGGCCGTGGTGGAGCTGGATTCCCGACAGGAATGAAATGGTCTTTCATGCCTGCGGCTCCAGTGGACGCGAAAGGTAATCCGAAACCAAAGTATCTCGTTTGTAACGCTGATGAAGGTGAACCGGGAACATTTAAAGATCGTCTCATCATGACGAAGACTCCGCACCGAATGATTGAGGGGATGGCGATTGCTTCCCATGCGATCGGATCGAACAAAGGTTTTATCTACGTTCGTGGAGAATTTCATAAAGAAATTCGTCTTCTTCAGAAGGCACTTGATGATGCGAAGAAGGCCGGCTTTCTCGGAAAAAACATCCTTGGATCTGGTTTTGATTTGGAACTCGTGATCTATAAAGGTGCCGGAGCTTATATTTGCGGGGAAGAGACAGCCCTTCTTAACTCGCTTGAAGGAAAAAGAGGCGAGCCTCGTTTAAAGCCACCATTTCCAGCGCAAGTCGGGGCCTTTGGTATGCCGTCATGTGTGAATAACGTAGAAACTTTCGCTGCTGTTCCTTACATCATCAATGAAGGGTTCGAGAAATACGCGAAAATGGGAACTGAACGATCTGGTGGAACGCGCTTGATTTGCGTTTCTGGTCAGGTGAATAAACCGGGAGTCTACGAGCTGCCGATGAATTTATCGATCAATGATATTGTGGCGATTGCTGGTGGTGTGAGAGGTGGGAAAAAACTCAAAGCCGTGATTCCAGGAGGAGCTTCTGCTCCGATGCTCACAGCTGCTGAGTGCGGCGTACTCACTGATTACGACTCTCTCGCGAAAGCTGGAACGATGGCGGGATCTGGTGGCGTGATTGTGATCGATGAAACGGTGTCAATTGTTGAAGCGGCCTACACGTTACTTAAATTCTACGAGCACGAATCTTGTGGGCAGTGTTCACAATGCCGTGAAGGCTCTCACTGGCTCGCGAGTTTGTTCAAACGCATTTTAGATGGCGGTGGAACTCAGGACGATCTCGACTACATTGCAAAAATTTGCGGCAACATGGCCGGACAAACAATCTGTGCCTTTGCTGATGCAGTGACCGGACCTGCTTTGTCTTCAGTTAAAAAATTCCGTCATGAGTTTGAAGAACTCATTCGGAACGGCGGTCTCGAGAAGACCCGTGCTCACACTCACTCTTATGTAACTGAAGGTGCCCATGTCTAATACAACTGTTCACGAGATTAAAACCAAATTCAAAAGAGACGATCTGAACTACGTTTCTGCGAAGAAGCCGGTTCATTCTGATCCATCTCCTGAAGCAAAGCCTCTTCCTAAAGTCACCATTGATGGCAAGTCTTACGAGTTCAAGCCTGGTGATACGATCATGGAAGTGGCTGAGCGCTATAAGATCCATAAAGAAATTCCGCGCTACTGTTACCACCCGGGCCTTCCTGTGGCGGGAACTTGTCGTATGTGTACGGTAGAAGTTGAAAAAGCTCCGAAGCTCATGACCTCTTGTTCGACTCCTGCTGGTGACGGCATGATCGTGCACACGCGCTCAGAAAAAGTCATGAAATCAAGAAACGGTGTTCAGGATTTTCTTCTGACCAATCACCCCCTTGATTGCCCAGTATGTGATAAGGCCGGCGAGTGCGAGCTTCAGGATTTCACGTTTGAATACGGCCCACCAAAATCAAACTTCAAAGAAGAGAAGCGCGTTTACGAGGATGCGACCACTAAAAAACTTTCAGATAAAATCACTCTCAATATGAACCGATGTGTTCACTGTGAGAGATGTGTTCGCTTCACGGATGACATAACTAAAACTCATGACCTCGTGATGGTGAACCGTGGGTGGCATAAAGAACTCGAAGCGACTGACCCGGATAAAGGTCTCACGAATGATTATCAAGGGTGTCTCACGGATTTTTGTCCAGTGGGTGCTTTGACGATGAATGACTTCCGCTTTAAAAAGCGTGCTTGGTTCCTCACGAAAACAGCCTCGATTTGTGATGGCTGCTCGAAAGGGTG
>JBBQGK010000079.1:0-17565 GCA_038322885.1 Bacteriovoracales bacterium
TCGACAACTCTCCAGCGGCCAAAAGCAATCATTAGGTGTTTTGCGTGCCCTAAGCCTAGACCCTAAGCTTCTACTTCTCGATGAACCAACGTCACATTTGGATACTTCTAGAACTTCTGAAATTGAGAAATTGATTTTAGATTGGCAAAAAAAGACTCAAGGATCCGTCATCATTGTGGGACACGATCTTGATCAGCCAAGACGATTCGATGGAAAAATATTGAAGATTGAAGACGCCTGGGCTTAGTACCAGACAGAACGTTTATTTTTGTTTGAAAAATCGATCGTATCAAATTCCATGCTCGTGAAATTTTCTCGATACTTGGTCATGAACTTCTTTTGGCCTGTTCTGAAAAGTTCAACAGAGTGTGAATAACAAAGTTGAATATGTCGTTCATCTGAACCTGAATAAATACTATCTGTATTAGTTCCGACTTTCATAAGTCCTTGGTACATACAGACAAAACAACGCTTGATTTCCATGGAGATTTCTTCGGTAAGAGATACCAAGTTCTTTAAGCTAGAAGCGTATAAATTAAGATTTATCGTACAAATACTATATCCCTTCGTATTCATGATTGACTAAGGTCTTGGAGGGGAACTAGGATTTCAATATGTTGAATAAAATCCACAGAAATATGCTTATAACAATAGTTGCTTTAAGCACTGTTCTAATAGACCAGGTCACTAAAGTAATCGTGAGAAACTCTCTTAATCCTTATGAGGAGCTCAGCTATCTCGCCCACACTTTTCTGCTCTCGCACACTGAAAACACCGGTGCCTTTTTAAGCTTAGGGGCGAATCTTCCTGAGAGTGTGCGCTTTCTTATTTTCAGTGTCATTGTCGGAATTGGGCTTCTCTATGTTTTATACTCACTGGTTAAAGACAAAACAATGACGAGAAATGAGACCCTCTCCTGGGCCATGATCATTGGTGGCGGGTTTGGAAATCTTATAGACCGAGTTTTTCGAGGAAGTGTGACAGATTTTTTAAACTTGGGGATTGGAAATCTTCGTACGGGGATTTTCAATGTCGCAGATATGGCCGTCTCGGCAGGTGCCGTGATTCTATTCTGGATTGCAATTCAACGTAAATTCAAGAAAAAATCAGCGTAGATAAACGAGAGGCCTTAGGGCCTCTCGTTTATAAAATCAATTAACGAAAAACAGTTTTTTTGCAAATCCAGATTTCATCTGAGCAATAGGCCTTGAAGACATTATGCTGGGACCCGCTTACTGAAAATGGTCTCCCCTTAGAATCAAGACCACCTGGAAGGATCTTATCCTCAAGAGTTTTTAAACAGTTAAAATTTGTTTGTCCTTGAGTGATATCAAGAGACGAACAAGTATAACCTCGAGCTTCGACGGCGCGTTTCTGAAATTGGTTTCTTGCACCTTCGCAGTAACGCTTCAGAGTACCGGCACCGTACGAGAAAATTTTATCTTGGAAAATATCATCCGGATTTTGGGCAGGCGCAATTCCTCTAATACAATCAACAGCTGGAGCAAGAACAACTGTCTCTGTGAGTGTCACTTCGACGGGAGCTTGTGGTAATGGGGCTCCCGGACCTTGAGGGCCATTCCATCCTGGACCTGGTCCAGGAGTGGGTCTTCCTCCAGCGCCACGAATGGATCGTGAACCATAAACTTGAACACTGGCATTTTTCCAATCGTAGTAATTATCTTTATAAGTGAATCCCGTTACTTTTATTCGGTCGATGCACACGCGGTCATCACGTCGACTATTTCCAACATCAAACCAGATACTACTATCTCCTTGATTTGATCCATCCCGGAAATCCCAATCTCTCTGAAGTGGAAGACGATCCCAGTTGAAATAAGAGTCACCCACATAGTGTACTTCTAGACCAGTTACCTGGGCCTCGTTATCGAGCACTTCAATGCTGACAGATCTGATACCGCAGACAGGACTATAAAGTGACTGTTCAGCTTCACGTGGTCCAGAGTGTTGATCACTGTAAAGATCATTTTCTCGGCCAACTGTTACGACATCGTTAAATCGATTTGAATCAAAACATCCAACGCAGTGGCGATTTCCACGCATTCCACCTCTCCATTGTCTATCTCCTCCACGACCAGGTCCGCGATTATCATACCCGCCTTGGTAACCAGGCCCTCCGCGATTATCCCGACGATCTTCACTTCTGCCTCGGTCATCGCGTCCATTTCTTCCATCTCGTCCATACCCAGAGTTATCGCGACGGTCTCCACCGTAAGAGCCAGCACTTGCTCCAGCAGATGCACCAGCACTTGCTCCAGCAGATGCACCGGCACTTGCTCCAGCAGATGCGCCAGCACTGTAGCCACCGTAATATTGACTTGGATTACGACTTGTTTCAGTCGAAGGTTTCTGGTGAGCACAACCTACAAGGATGAATGCTGCCAGAGGGATTGCTAAAAATTTCATTCACCCTCCATAAAGTGGAATGTTAAAACATCATGAAAAAATAATAACACTCAAATTAAGAATTTATTTATTAGAATCATTTGCCCGTTTTATTCGGGGAAGGATAAAAACGATGACTTAGAAAGAAAAACTATATCCGAGTAGATTCATCCAGCGATTATTTTCAACTTTTGGTCTCTAGAGATTTGTTGCCCAACGAGAAAATCATTTTTCCATTGGGTTAAAGAAGCCTTCATTGATGAGCTTTCAGGATCTTCGGGCAGGAGATTTTTTTCGAGTAATGATGAGCAGTAACGGAACCATTCTCTCACCACAAGAATTAGAACTTCATAGGGATGGTTGTTCTGATTCGCAGCGATCAGTGAGGGAAAAATGCGCTGAGGGAGTTTTTGAGAACCATCCATGGCAATCTGCCTGAGCTGGTGGGGAAGTTTGTTATTTTCAAATCTTTTCACGAGGTCTGTTTTGTACTGCTGGAGATTAAATCCAGATGGGATTTCAAGCAGTGGAGTCACCTCTTCGTAAAGCATCAGGAGATTGTCACGCAACTCCTGATTCTGAATTGCCTCATGAACGTAGCTAAGCCCACGATTAAGTCCTGCATAGGCCAGGTAGGAGTGGGAAGCATTCAGAAGCTTGAGTTTCATTTCCTCAAAGGGACGTACGTCCTTTACAAATTGCACACCCACTGCATCCCAGGCTGGTTTTTTCTGAGCAAAGTTATCTTCGATCACCCATTGAGAAAATTTCTCAGTTCCTATGAGTTCACTACCCTCTGGAAGATTGAATTCTTTCTCTAGGGCCGAGATTTTTTCCGGTAAAAGTGTGGGAACGATTCGGTCGACCATCGTGTTTGGAAATTTAATTTTCTCCGTTATCCACAAAAGATCTTCTTCCCACAGAAGCGCATTCAGATATTTTTTAAGCGCAGCTTCTAACTTGCGACCGTTGTCGCGTAAGTTGTCACAACTCATCACGGTCAAAGGATTTTTTCCCGCTAGCCGACGATGCTTGAGGCCCAGGGCCAGAATCCCGATCGCTGATGTGGGTGAATTTGGAATTTTTAAGTCATGAATGACGCCAGGTTTTGAATGATCAAGCTCACCTTGAGCATTAAAATCGTAACCTTTTTCCGTGATCGTAAGAGTTATGATCTCCAGGTCATTCATCTCAAAGCATTCCAAGATTTTAGAAAAATCCTCTTTAACTGAAAAAGCCTCTTGGATACAGTCGATCCAAGTCACAGTTGATGAATCAGAACTCAGTTCAATCACAGGATAGCGAAGGTTAACTCTTCGAAGTTTATCTCGCGCCTCTTTTGAGCGCATGCTCATGGAGATCACTTTATCGTGAGTCTTTTGGTAGTAGACGGCCTGGTGACCTCGATGAAAATGTCCTAGTCCCAGATGTAAGATCATAATCTAAAACATTCGCGAGCATGAGTTGTGGTGATCGTTTTGATCAGATCTATCGCCTCTTCTTTATTCATTCGATGCTCACTCACGAGTTCTGAGAGAATTCTGGCGTCAATTCGGCGAGAAACATCATGTCGAGCAGGGATTGAAAAAAAAGCTCGGGTGTCGTCGATAAATCCTGTCACATTATACCAACCTGCCGTCTCCATAGTTTGTTTCCGGTGGCGAATCATCCCTTCCGGACTATCGTGAAACCACCAAGCAGGTCCAAGTCTCAAAGCCGGATAATGACCAGCGAGAGGTGCGAGTTCACGAGAGTAAGTTGTTTCATCGAGAGTGAAAAGAATAAGGCGAAGGTTATTCGAATTCCCAAAGGAGTCAAGCAGAGGCTTCAATGACTTTGTAAATTCAATCGAGGTCGGAATGTCAGCGCCTTTATCGCGGCCAAATTTTTCAAAGAGAGTATGGTTATGATTTCTGAATGATCCTGGATGAAGCTGCATGACGAGTCCGTCATCCATACTCATCGAGGCCATTTGCCAGAGCATGTGAGCGCGAAAATCATCCGCTTCTTTAAGCGTGATATTTTTCGTCAATGCCAATTGAAAAAGATCTCCAGCTTGTGAATCGGAGAGATTCAGCGTGCGGGCATTGGAATGTCCGTGATCAGTTGCCGTGGCCCCGTTATCTTTAAAGAATTTTCTACGCGAGCGATGGGCCGCAAGGTACCCCTTCCATGAAGTCGTGTCTTCTTTGGTGAGTTCGGCCAGAAGCTTTATGTTTTTGTGAAAATCTTCATGAAGAGGATCAATGACTGAATCCGGTCGGTAGGTCGGAATGATTCTCTTTCCCCAGTCTTTTTTTATTTTCTGATGATCACTCAAAGAATCCGTAGCCGCGTCAGTAGTTGCAAGTACATCTATATTGAATTTATCAAACAGTGCTCGAGGAAGAAATTCTTGAGTTCTTAATCGCATAGTTATTTCGTCAAAATAAAAATCAGCTGTGTCTTCATTGAAGGGCTTCTCTATTTGAAAAACTTCATGGAAAACATGCCCCAGCCACATGGCACTCGGAGTTCCGCGGAAGAGATAGAAGTTCTTTGCAAAGAGTTTCCAAATTTTTCTCTTATCTGTTTCAAATGGGGAACCATCTCTCGTTTGAACACCAAAGCTCTCAAGTTTATGCCCCTGACTATAAAGCATACGAAGAAGATAATGATCAGGTGTAATCAAAAGAGAAACTGGATCACCAAACGAAGTATTATTCGCAAACCAGGCCTGATCCGTGTGGCCGTGGGGACTCACAATCGGAGCATCTTTCACGAACAAGTAAAGCTCGCGCGCTAGGTCACGTGTTTTCGTTTCGACTGGAAAAAGTCTGTCAGGATGTAACAGCTTAGTGTTCATAGTTGGCGACCTCTTTTTTAGAATGATAGAATTTCATTTTATAATCTGAGAATCAATTTTAAAAACTGATCCGAGAGGAAATCTTATGAAAATTATCGAGGCAAAGGTCATAGTGACCTGCCCTGGCAGAAATTTTGTGACTCTCAAAATTGTCACTGATGAAGGTACCTATGGAATTGGTGACGCAACCTTAAATGGTCGGGAAATGGCCGTCGTCTCATACCTTCAAGATCATGTCGCTCCTTGCTTGATTGGTCGCGATCCGCAGCAGATCGAAGACATCTGGCAGTTTCTCTACCGTGGGGCCTATTGGCGTCGCGGTCCGGTTACCATGACTGCTATCGCAGCTGTTGATACAGCGTTGTGGGATATCAAAGCAAAACTCGCTAAAATGCCTCTCTATCAACTCTTGGGCGGAAGATGTCGCGAAGGTGTGATGGTTTATGGACACGCTAATGGGACGACAATCGATGAGACACTTTCTGAGCTCGATAAATATATGGGCCTTGGTTACAAGGCGATTCGTTTGCAAACCGGAGTACCGGGACTCAAGTCTACTTATGGAGTGAGTGGTGATAAAATGTATTACGAGCCCGCTGATGGCGATCTTCCCACTGAAAATGTTTGGTCGACAGAAAAATATCTGGATTCAGTTCCAAAATTATTTGAACGCGCTCGTGAAAAAGTTGGATTTGGTCCTCATCTACTCCATGATGTTCATCACCGTTTGACTCCGATTGAAGCTGCTCGCCTTGGTAAATCACTTGAACCTTATCGCCTCTTTTGGATGGAGGACGCTGTGGTCGCCGATAATCCAGAAAGCTTCCGATTGTTTCGCCAACACACAGTAACTCCTATCGCCGTCGGAGAAGTTTTCAATTCTATTCATGACTGCCGAGTGCTCATTCAGGAACAACTCATCGATTATATCCGTTGCACCGTGGTTCACACTGGTGGGATTTCGCACTTACGAAAAATTGCTTCTTTGGCCGAACTCTACAATGTTCGTACAGGTTGTCATGGGGCCACAGATCTCTCCCCAGTTTCAATGGGGGCCGCCTTGAATTTTGATATCTCGATTCCAAATTTTGGTGTCCAGGAATATATGAGACATACCAAAGAAACGGATGACGTTTTTCCTCACAATTACACTTTCAAGAATGGCTACCTCTATCCTGGAGAAACTCCGGGCCATGGGGTGGACATTGATGAAAAACTTGCAGCGAAATATCCCTACAAGCGCGCCTTTCTTCCAGTCAACAGACTCGAAGATGGCTCAATGACAAATTGGTAGAAAGAATGAGAGTCACAACTTTTGGAGAATGTCTTTTTCGCTTGGTCACTTCACCCGGAGAGCGTCTGTCGCAGACTGATCAACTAGATTTTTTTTTAGGCGGCACAGAACTCAACATTGCCGCGAATCTTTCTTCTTTAGGAATTGAGTCTCGTTGGGTCTCGTCTCTTACCGACGGACCTACGGGTGAGATGATCAGGGAGAGGATTCAGAAAATGAGTGTAGATCTCTCATACTGCGAAACCATTTCAGGCGGACGACCTGGTTGGTATCTCATGGAAACGGGCAGCTCTCCTCGTCCGGACCGGGTCTTTCATCGAAGTGCGAGCTCTATGGCGGATCAGAAACATTTTTCCTTCGATTGGAAAAAAATCTTAACAGGGACCAGTCTGCTTCATACATCTGGAGTGACCGCTGGTCTTTCTCCAGAACTCACAACTGAAATCAAAAAGGCCATGACTGTTGCGCGCGAAATGAAGATCCCAGTGAGTTATGATTTTAATTATCGAAAAAATATCTGGAGTATTGAGGAATTTGTTAAGAGACAAAAAGATCTTATTCCTCTCATTGATTTTCTTTTTTGTGCGGACTCAGACCTTGAACTTTTTTTTGGTACAGATTATGATTCAATTTTCAAAACTACTCAGTTAAAAAAAATGATTCTGTCACGAAGATCTCAGGATGAATCCGAATATAGTATTGATGTCATCATCCCTGGAAAAACTTTCTCCTCAAAAAAACACAAGATCCATTCGATTGATCGGATCGGAGTCGGAGATTCTATGGCGGCGGGATTTCTCAAGGCCTTTCTCACTCAAGCAAACGACCAGCTCTGCGCTGAGTGGGCAGCACTGTCAGGGGCGATGAAGTATGGTATCAAAGGCGACATGGCCCTCTTAAAAGTAAGCGAGATAGAAAATATTCTCGCAGGTGCAAAAGGAATTATTCGATGAATCTGATAGAACACTTTCATAACCAGTTTGCGATTCCAGTTTTAAGAGAAACCAGAGAAGAGTCTTTGTACTCACTAGTGGAAGCCATTGCAGAAGGAGGGCTACCGATTGTTGAAATTACCCTCATGAGTGATTCTGCCTTCTCAGTGATCAAAAGACTCGCTCCACATGCCAATATGATTGTGGGTGCAGGAACAGTGACGACTCTAGATGAAGCAAAAAAGGCAATCGATGCTGGAGCAAAATTCTTAGTCTCACCAGGAATGCCGATTAAGGCGATTGAATATGCTCATGAACAAAAAATTCCCTTCTACCCTGGTGTGCTAACTCCGACCGAGATCATGACAGCACGAGATCTTGGATGCGAACTGCTTAAAATATTTCCTATCTCCTCAGTTGGTGGAACTTCCTACCTCCAAAATCTCAAAGGCCCCTTCCCTAAGCTCAGATGGATGGCAACGGGTGGGGTGAAGCTAGGGGACCTCAAAGGGTACATGGATGCCGGAACGACATGTGTGGGGATTGGGAATCAGATGACTCCGAATGAAATGATTAACATGAAAGACTGGAATGGATTAACCAAAGAAGCTCAAAAATTCACAGATGCTGTTAAGGAACTGCGGAGGCACTAATGGCTTCCGCATGGATCAAAATTTTATTCGATTGAAAAATTATACTGGAACCAATTTCTGTTTTGGCCCTCGCGACGAGTTTTTCTAGAACTCTTAAAGCGTCTATAAGAATAACCGCTCACATTCTCTGAGCTCAAAAGCATATTCAAGATTTGCTGATTAATCGCATCTGTACGGTGATCAATAAGATATCTCCAGCTAAGATCACTACGTTCAATGCCAACGTATAAAGCGATCGTATCCCCCATGAGACCGGAGTCGACAGACTGGCCGTAGTTATCGATCAAAAGTTCATAAGAAGGCCTCACATCCATGGTCGCAATCTGATTTGATAAATTATCAAATATCGACTGGCCGTAACGATTTACAATATTCGCTCGATTCTGATTCAATACATCTCGAGAGATATCGCGAAAGTGTTGGATAAAGGTATTTTCTTGATCAAATGTAAGCAACTGCTCAGTAAGATTAGAGTAACTTGTGTCCTGACCATCACTGCTCCCACCAGAGCTATTTTTGCTACCGCAAGAAACACTCAAGCAAGCAAGAAGAAATAATGTGATTAAAGATTTCATAAAAGGTCCTCATCCAAAGGTATTGATAGCTTGATCTTACCTATTGATCGAATAGACCTTAACAGAGAAAGTAAATTTTACGATGGTGTCGAAAGAATGATCAAAAAAATGGGTTTTAGGGGAGTTCCATCTTCATGATTTTTGTGACTTTGCCAGCAGGACAGGCAAAGATGAAAGTGTTTTTATAGGGTCCAATATACAAGCATCCTCTAGGAGCAAATGCATACTTTAAGGGTGATCTCAACCCCTGTCCTTCTTTTCTGACTAAACTCACCCCGTATCCAACGTTTTGAGAATGGTTTACGACAAAAGATTGAGTTCCGGATATTTTTTGAATGTCATCTCGCTCATCCAAGTAATAACTCATAAGGGATTTATCTGGATTAAGAATCTGAAGACCTGAAAGAGATCTAAGCCAAGCCTCTACTCCTGCATCTGTCTTAAAAGCAAAAGGAATATCAACAAAGCTATCGAGTTCAGAGGTTGCAACGTCTCTCAGAGGACTCATGCGCTGTCCTCCATTAGGAAAATTGAAGATATCAAACAAGGTAAGATGATTTTCGGCGGGCGCCGAAATAAAGAGAATATCTCCATCACTTGTGAATCCACGAGCTGATTCAATCGGCAGCAGGAGACCATTTTTATCCAAAGGTCTATCAAATCCAATGGACTTAACTTTTGGAGAACCTGTGATTGAAGAGATTTCGATACTGAGGCCGTTCTGAGTAATACCATCCGGATCTTTAACTCCACCAATGATTTGGATAAGATCAGTACGTTTTGAAACAACCATAAGATCAAGGAGGCTGGTGGTAGCTACAGCGAGTGATGAAAGAACTTTTTCACGAAATCCTTCATGGGTGAGAGTGCGAGTGGAGAAATTTAAAATTCCGCTTATGCGACTTGGTTCTAACCAATAAAGATGTTTATCTGGATCAATCACAGAAAAATCTCCAGGGGCCACATCAGTAGAGGTTACTGACCCAGTCGCCATAAAAACGGGAACCTTCATCTTTAAATTTTCAAATGAGTAACTTAAAAAATGAAGCTGATCTTTTTTGGCAAGAGGTAGATTTGAATTCCAGTCTCCAGCTAATTTAATCTTTAAATTCAAATCCAGGAAACTTAATCGTCTTTTTCCATCTCGACTTGTTACCATGACGAGATCCTCGATCCCATCATCGTCACGGTCAATCACTCGGAGATAATCAGGCAAGATCACTTCATTAGGGGCAAGGACCATTGACCCGAGTTTCTCGAAAACGGGAAGCCGGTAGAGTGACAAAACTCTGGAGGCGTCAACAAGTGCAAGATAGCTTTCTTTTGCGCCTGAAATAATCTGACTAAATTCACCCAGGGTCATTTTTAGAGTTACTAAATTGGGTCCAGGATCAGATAAATACAAATCACTTTTTAAATCAGAAATAATATTGGTTCCAAAATAACTAAGCCCCACTTTCACATGGAGATTTCTGTCTGCGAGAAGATTTTTAATCAAAATAGGAAGATTCACGGCCTTTGAGGACTCCCCGGCCTTGAAAGTCACAACTTCATTTAACCGGGCCGGCCGATAATCAGATCCTTCAATCGAATACGTAAGGTTAAATTTGTTCGCGTGGGCGCCAAGATTTTTTAACTCGAAAGAAAGCGTTGTGGAATTAGCGATCACAGGCAATACCAAGGTCTCTTTAAAAGAGAGATAGGGATAATCCTTTGCAGGTGGTAGGAGAATTTTATCCAGTGTCGGAAATTTATCTTTTGCTGAGAGAGTTAATCTGTGAAAAATTTCATCGAAACCAATCCTCGAATTGAGACTCATAAGAGCGGCCACGTAAGTTGCGACAATGGCAGAGGCCTGATGAGTTCCTGATCGAAGCTCAAGACCTTTAATTGATGAGATCCTAGACTTCATCGAAACAGGGATGGAGCTTAAGATAAGACTTCCTGGTGCGTACACATCAACTGAAGCTCCAAAATTACTAAATCTCGAGCGCGCGCCACTCTTCTCCAGAGATCCCACACAAATAAATCCGCGATGAGAACAAGGGAAAGTAGCTTTTTCAGAAGCCAAATCTCCAGCGGAGGCGATGAAGATTATTCCTTGCTTCTGGGCCCGATCAAATGCTGCTCTCATCTTGGCCGTGACATCGGCGAGCTTCCATTCCACATTGAAAAGAATCACATTCGATTTAATTGAGATGCTAAAATCAATGGCCTTGATGATCTGGTCTTCAATTGGAGAATTTTCAAGATCAACTTTCAAAGGAACTAACTTAATTCTTTTCAACTCCAGGGAAGGAGAAAATTTTGCAAACGAAGCAATGATCCCGGCCACGTGAGTTCCTTCTCCATTGCGATCGATCATCTCATTTGAATCTTGCGTGTGGGATGAGAGTACATCCTGAAGGAAGGGATGCGACCGATCCACTCCAGAACCAATAAGAGAAATCAAAATTTCCTTACCGTCACCCGGAGGGAAGGAGATATTCAACAGCCCTGTTTCAGGTCCTGCTGGATTTTGATGAAACCATAGTTGATCAATTGTTGGAGACTGGGCCCAGGCCCATGTTTGAGAAAGACTGATGAGGAGAATGAGGATCATTTTCACTCTCAACTCATCGGTAAAATACCTTCAAATCATGAGCAGAAAACACAGGCTTTCCATTATGTTTTGCCAACTATTTAGGGCACTAGAGATTCCTGTGTTAAACTCCATTAAAAATTCGAGAGGGAGGGTCCATTTTTTAGACCCTCCCTTGAATTTTAGGCCAATTTTTGATTCTTAAATTGTGAACTCCCTGCTCCAAAGGAATCACCAGAGGAAGAAGCGTCGTTCTTCTTTACCGTTATTTCATTGCGAACATCTTGGACACCCGAAAGATGTTCGACACAAAATTCAGCAGCTCGTTTTGCCTCTCGAGACTCGATGGTTCCTTTCAAAGTCACAAAACCCTCTTTGACTTCAACCTCAAGGTCCGTCGCATCGATATTTTGATCACGAAAGAGAGCTTCGCTTACATCTTCTTTGATTCGATCGTCGGATCGGCGATATCCCTTGGGACCTTTTCCAAAGTGACCTTTCTTTTCACTTCCTACCCAATTTTCTGATGCATCAGAATTCCCGAAAGCAGATCGGGCATCCTGCATGTTTCTTTCATCAGATTGTCTTGTATCGTAATCGTTATTTCTAAAAAGATCTGCTCCTCCACGAGGACGAGAATAGTCGTTCGCGTGCATGCCCGACCGGTTCCAATGAGGACCTCGATTCGATTGCTGCGGGCCCAAAGTTTGAGGCCCATTGCGATCTTCCTGAAAGCGATGGCCTGTACTAAAATGATCTTCCGTTCTATTCCAGTCAGAGTCGGGCCTATCATTTCGAGCATAATCTTGATTGAAGCTTTGATCCTCAGAATTTGCATAACCATAGCCACGGGTTCGTGTTTGATTTCTTTCTTGTTCATGACGTCTCATAAGAACTCCTTTGAATAATAGACCTATGAACATTCTATTAGATACGACGTGAAGTCGTTATCAAGGCAGCCTTAATTGAAGGAGAATTAAGTTAACGACGAGGTATCAGCCCTACCCGGTCGTAAACTGCTTTGATGGTTTTGCGAGAACGTTCTGAAGCTCGTTCAGCACCAGAGGTAAGAAGTTGATCGAGATAGTCACGATTCTTCATGAGATCATCATATTTTTCTTTAACAGGTTTTAATGTTTCTACCGTGAGTGCGGCGAGATCAACTTTGAGATGTCCGTACATCTTCCCTTCATACATTTTTTCTAGTTCTGGAATTGTTTTGTCCGAAAGAACTGAATAGATCGTCATGAGGTTAGATAGGCCTGCTTTATTCTCAGGGTCAAATTTGATTTCTGTTCCAGAGTCGGTCGCCGCTGTTTTGATTTTTTTCTCAATCTGTTTCGCATCATCAATGATTGAAATCCTATTTTTATCGTTCTCATCAGACTTAGACATTTTCTTTGAGGGATCCTGAAGAGACATTATACGTGCCCCCATTTTTCCCACATAGGCCTCAGGCATTTTAAAGGTACCTTCTCCGTAACGGTGCTGAAAGAAACCTACGATATCTCTACAAAGCTCAAGGTGCTGTCTTTGATCCTCGCCCACTGGAACCATGTCCGCCTGATAAAGGAGGATGTCTGCCGCCATGAGAATGGGATAAGTATAAAGACCAGCATTCACATTTTTTTCATTCTTCTCAGATTTGTCTTTAAATTGAGTCATACGATTCAAATATCCAAGAGGAGTAAGGCAGGTAAGAATCCATGAAAGTTCTGTGTGTTCTGGGACTTGAGATTGAGCAAAAATAATATTTTTTTGTGGATCAAGACCAAGTGCTAAATATTGAGCATAGAAACTATATGTTCTATCACGCAAAACTTTTGGATCTTGATGAACAGTGAGAGCATGAAGATCGGCGAGAAAATATAAACAGTCGTAATCTTCTTGAAGCTTTTTCCAGTTATTGATCGCACCGATGTAATTGCCAAGGGTGAGGTCACCGGTCACTGTACTGCCACTAAGAATCGTTTTTTTCATAGTCACTATTCTCTATGTTTTTGGGATAAAGGCAAGATCCACCAAACCGGCCTTTTCAAAATCACCATCTGAAAGCTGGTACGGAATATCATTCGGATTACGGAAACGTTTAATATTATAGGTCGATTGCAAAAGCTTTAAGAGTTCGGGTTCTTGCATGAGCTTGTCTTTGGTCTGAATGCTATATTCCATGACAATGAGCGGGCGGAATTTTTTTATCGTCTCTGTTAATCCCTTGAGTACTGATGTTTCGAAGCCCTCAACATCAATTTTCATCAAATCAATACGGTCTAGCTGATTCAGAACTGAGTCTCCATTCTTAATTTCAAGGTTAAGTCCCTTGTGGGTATTATCCGGCGAAAATGTCGCAACGAAAGATCCTCCTCCTAGGTTTGACTCAAGAGGTTCAAAAAATGGAATCGTCGAATCCGCTTCACCGAGACCATAGGGATGGACGATGATATTCGAAATTTTGTTAAGTTTCATGGTATCCAGCATTCGCTGACGGACAAAATGGTAGGGTTCAAAAGAGTGAACATCCCGGGCAAACTTAGAAGCAAAGATCGAGTGGTGCCCAATGTTTGAACCGATATCCACAAAAACTTTATCTTTCTTAGTCGACAAACATTCACTCATGAATAAGAGGAGACCTTTTTCATAGGCCCCGAAATAGTATACAAATCGATCTATGTAATTTTTTGTATTTCCACGATAAGTGAATCCGTAAAAGTCCTCTTCGAAATCAAAATCTGAGATATTTAAAAGCTTAATGATAGTCCAGATAAGACGTTTCCGAATTCCTGGCATAATCCAGTTTTGATGACCCAAAGAACGCATGATTGAAATGATCATCTTTTTTCCTCGCTCAGAGCAATTTTGAGAGTGATGAAGTCGAAAACAATCTCAATGATCGAATAATAAATGAGAAAAACCTCAAATTCACTGCCCGAATAATAATAAATGAGGCAGCCAAGAATGACGAGTCCAATGAGTTTTATGGCGGCAAAAAGATTAAGTCTTTTTGTGTGAAGAGTTGAAACAAGAGACATACCCTTAAGGGCCTTAAAAGGGAGCACAAAGAAAAGGAGGGACGCAATATTACCAGCCCCCTCATATTTAGATCCAAGGAAGAAACTAAAAAGCTCTTTACCAAAAAAGAAACTCATCAGAGCAACAGGGATAAAGAAAAAAGCGACCTTAATCGTAATCTTTTTCAGGTAGTCTGTTGTTTCATTTTGCGTGGCCTTTTCAGCCGAGATCTTGATTGAGGAACTCGCAATAATGTTACCCATTAGGACAATAGGCTGAGCCAGAACTTTTTGGAATAAAAAATAATGCCCAGCTAAGGTTGGTGAGAATTTCGTCGCAAAAAATAGCACGGGCAATTCTTGAAAAACAATCCCTGCTAAGCTGTTCGGAAGATAGTGGAACGGAAATCTCTTGTACTCTTTTAAAGTAGCGAAAAAATCCTTGGTCTTAAAATTTATCGTATCTCGCAAATAATTTGTCATTCCGGCAACATTTCCCAGGACCTCACTCATCAGGAGTAAGCCTGGAAACTTATTCATTCCACCGATGAGTTTAAAAATCTGTGAAAAAAGTCGGTTTAAGAAAGTTGAAAGATTGGCCTGGGAAAGTTTCCCCAACCTGTAACTTCGAAGCTTGAAAATCTCAGAAATATTATAAAAGAGTACGACAAACGGAACCAGGTGAGGAAGATCAAAGATAAAAGTGCAGCAAAAAAGGATTGCTACAAAAAAAACATTGAGTAAAAGGCTTGAAGTAATAATTCGGTCAATCTTGGATTCGTCTTTTTCGCCCACTATCGCAAAATAATATTGCCCCGTCGTGAATACCGCAAGGATTTGTACGATACTCATCATGGCCCCAAACTCTCCCATTTCGGCAGGAGTATAGATACGTGTGATGAGGGGATAGAAAGCAAAGTTTACAATCTGAATAGCGAGATTACCAAAAAGGAGCTTTTGAAAGTTTTTAAATGTTGGATTGTTTAAATATTTTTTCAATGACCCATACTCAGGAAATTATGAGAGCTTGAAGTTCTGCGACAAAATAACTCTCTGACGTCATAGGCAAGGATGAGGTCACTAAAGATGGTTTTTTTCATAAGGTAGATTAGTCAAATTTTAAACAGTTTTTACTTTCACGTCTAGTAATTTCAAAGACCAGTCAATTTATCTATGACATGATAGTTTTATGAAAAATCGACGTATTTTTTTATTATCCGACGGAAAAAATCCTCATACCATAAAATGGGCGCGGGGCCTCGCTTCGCAAGGCTTTGATATCTTCATTTACTCCCTTTCTGCCTTCGATCCAGTCATTTATTCTGCCTACCCAAACATTCAATGTACGCACTCAGGCTTTGGTGAAAAATTTAATAAGACGGGAGACGGTGCCTTCCGAAAGGTGATTTATCTTAAAGTCATTGTAGATGTCAGAAAGTGTATTTCGGAGTTCAAACCTTCAGTCGTCCACGCGCATTTTGCGTCCAGCTACGGACTCTTAGGAGCACTCACTGGATTTCATCCCTTCTTCATTAGCGTTTGGGGAGCTGATGTCTACGACTTCCCTAAAAAAAGTCCTCTACATAGGATCGTTTTAAAATGGAACTTGGCTAAAGCTGATCGATTATTTTCAACATCACATGTGATGGCGAAGGAGACGAAGCAATACACCTCTAAAGAAATTGAAGTGATTCCTTTTGGTGTAGATCTAGAAAAATTTCTACCCATGAAAGTAGTGAATCCACTTTTCCCTGAAGGGTCTTTCGTTGTTGGGACAGTCAAATCACTAGAAGATAAATATGGAATATCTGTCCTGATTGATGCCTTTGCCATTTTAAAGAAAAATTTTTCAAGCCTTCCTTTAAAACTCCTTATTGTCGGAAGAGGGACGAAAGAAGCAAAGCTAAAAGAACAGGCGTCTTCACTTGGCATAATGGGAGACACAATCTTTACTGGATTTGTTTCAGTTGAAAAAGTTCCTCAATATCAAAATATGTTAGATGTGGCCGTTTTTCCTTCTATCCTCGATTCTGAATCTTTTGGTGTTGCAGTTATTGAGGCCAATGCTTGTGAAAAACCCGTTATTGTATCTCAAAAAGGCGGACTGACTGAAGTCGTCGAAGATGGAGTCAGCGGACTCGTCATCCCTGCGAAAGATCCCCAGCTTCTGGCCGATGCCATTGGAAAGCTTCTGACTCAACCCGAACTTAGAAAAGAAATGGGTCTTCAAGGACGGAAGAGAATTCAGAGATTGTATGACTGGAAAGTAAATCTGGCTTCAATGGTTAAGGCTTATGAAAAACTCAATTAATAAAATATATCAAAAAAAACTACCATGCTAAAGTCCTATAACAGATTCAGAGATGCTCTGAGACCTACCCCGACTCAAACTGACCTCGTCACGATCCTAAAAGAAATGTCGCCCGAATACTCATTTGAAAAAAGAACATCGGCCCTGAGAAAGCTCATGATCTGGATCCGCCTCCCGGCACGTTTGAATTCGGCGGAAGACGACGCCGGTCATGTTCACTGGAAAAACTTACGGTTTAAATTTTTCCTACAATTTCTGGACAGACATCATGACGAAAAAGAATTTTTCACAACCCTTCTGAAAGAAATTCTTTCCCAGGGAATCGCTTCACGGCTTTACTGCATGACCGGTGTTGCAGAGAGTTCCGGATTTTGGAGCGAACTCGCGGATCGCTCGATGCAAAATATTCTTCCAACGGTAAATGGCGAGCTCGACCTGGCCGATCTCTTCAAGGTAATTTTTACCGAAGAAGAAGATGCAGAGTGGTTTGAGCAGGCCTTTGAGCTCATTATTCCACCGATGGTAAAGATGCTAAGCGAAGTCAATCTCCCCTCTGAAAACTTGAGAAGTGAGATCGCCGAAGCAATGATCATTTTAGGAGCTCAAATCTCTTCTCTGGGAGTCTCAAAAGGGATTCGAAAAAGACTCAAGAAGAAGAAATTTTCTGAATTATCCTTCGTCAGACTCAACTTCCTCATTAACAGCTCTCCGGATGATGATGCTAGTATTTCGAACGAGGTAACCAAATGTCATGAATCTCTCAAAGAGATTCGTGACCAAGCTGAATCAACGGGTGTCTCTGTTGCCCTTATTTATAATCTCGAGCGACTCTCTTCTCTACTTCAGAGAATCGAAATGCTTATCTTGCTGCGGAATCCGGCCGCTTCGACACCTCAAGATATTATCATCTCTCATTTTATAGGTAAGCTCATCCGAGACGAACAAAAGCGTTTAAGCATC
>JBBQGK010000080.1:0-17049 GCA_038322885.1 Bacteriovoracales bacterium
GTGAGCTTCTTTTTTAACTCGGCTTGGGCAGGCATCGTGAATTTGCCCGATTCCCAAGCAAAAGCAGAATAAGAAACGAGAAATAAAAATAGAAATTTCATAAACACCTTTTAATGAAGTTCTTTACGAATGGCCTTCTCAATTTTTCGTTTACCCATTGATTCTGCTTTCTTATCAATCCATTTTCCATGGTGACTTAACTCTTTGGTGATAATCTTTAGAACCTCGTAGCGAGCGAGTTTTTTGCTATTTCCTTCAACCAAATGCCAAGGGCTCGTTTTCGTATTTGTCTTTTTAAAGATGAGATCTGTCGCCTTCACATATTCGTTCCAGTGCTTTCTCGCTTTGACGTCGTCATTGGTGATTTTCCATTGTTTGTAAGGGTCACTCAGCCGTGCTTCGAATCGCTCGAGCTGCTCATTTTTACTAATAGCAATGAAGATTTTAATGATGCGAATGCCATCGGCCTCAAGCATGTGTTCAAACTGATTGATCTCTTCGTAGGCCTCTTCGATTCTTTTATTTGGAATAAGTTTCTCGACTCTTTCAACGAGTACCCGCCCATACCAAGACCGATCAAAGATGGCGATGTTCCCTTTTTCGGGAAGATCGGCCCAAAAACGATATAGCCAGTGCTTGCCTTGCTCCTCATCTGACGGAGGCCCAATCGGATGAACACGAAAACCACGTGGATCAAGACTCTCAGTTAAAGTTTTAATCGCCCCACCTTTTCCGGCGGCATCAAATCCCTCAAACATAATAATCGCACGCTCTTTACTATGATAAAGACCTTGTTGAATTTTCAACATTTGCAACTGTAGCCCCGAAATTTTATCCTCGGACTTCTCTTTATCCTCTTCAGAGGTCACTTTCATTTTTTTTAACGTATGGGACAAAGATAAATTTTTCATGAAGTCATCATACTCAAAGTTTGGAAATCGCACCCTACCCGCTGAGTAAAGAGAGATCATTTAAGTCATCCAATCAACTTCTTTAGAATCAATGGAGTTGATTTAATCCAAGACTGGCATTTAGATCATCTGGAAACCCACGGAGTATGTATGAAAATATTTGCGATCCTCTCCCTCTCACTTCTTTTTGCCTGTGCCACTAAAGTGACCGACAAAAAAATAACCACCTCGCCCCTTCCCACTGAAACCTCACCTGATCTTTACAAGGTGGCCGAGTTTCACGGAATCCAGGTAACAGGAGTGACTGTTGATGACTCGGGAAGAATTTTTGCGAGCTTTCCCCGTTGGCGCGACAATCTTGCCTTTTCTGTGGTTGAGATTGGGCCTCAGGGTGAAGTGACCCCCTATCCCAACAAAGAGTGGAACAGCTGGAACGGTAAACCGACTAAAAACACTTTTACCTGCGTCCAATCGGTCATCGCTCACGGAAAAAGCCTTTTTGTTCTAGATCCAGCGAACCCGAAGTTGGACGGAGTCATCGGCGAACCCAAACTCTATGAATTCAACCTCGGGACGAATCAGCTTATCAGAACTTTCAGCTTTAACCGAAAAGTTGCTCCGAAAAACTCGTATCTCAATGACTTTAGAATCGATGACAAAAACGGCAAGGTCTACATCACTGACTCTGGTATTGGCGGAATCGTGGTCTTAGACACTCTTAGTGGGAATTCACGCCGGGTTCTAGATACTCACGCCTCTACCAAAGCTGAAAGTGTGACCCTTCTCGTGAATGGTAAACCTTTTTTAATGAAAGGGCGTGCACCTCATATCCATTCTGATGGGATTGCTCTCTCTGATGATGATAAATATCTCTATTACCATGCGCTGACGGGCTACCATCTTTACCGAATCCCGACCCAAATGTTAATCGATCCTCACATCAGTGCTCCGGTTCTCGCGTCTCACGTTGAAAATATTGGAATTACTCCGGCACCAGACGGCATGATGTTTGATCCCAAAGGTAATCTTTATATGGCCGATCTCGAGCGAAACGCTGTTGCTTATCGAACACCCGAGGGGAGTATGCAGATCCTGATTCAGGATGAGCGTATCCAGTGGCCTGATACCTTCGCTTTGGATCAGAAAAATAACCTGATCTTCACAGATTCTTTACTTCAAAGGGCCCCGGCCGGAACTCCGGCCGATGATCTAACCTTTACGATATATAAAGTTGCACTACCTAAGACAAACATTCATTGAATTCTTCAATCACTTTGATTAGGATGCGCGAACAGGGGGACTTAAATGGATTATTCACGAACGACTTCTCGCACTTTCGACATGAACGAGTACTTCTCAGGGGAGCGCTTTGAGATCGGTGGGCGTGACTATGATCTTGAAGACCGTGAAGAGTTAGAGCTAACAAACAAAGATCTCCTCGAAGGCAAAATCGATCAACTTCCAGGTCGAGGCATTAAAGAAATTCTCCGCGCAATTCGCCAACAATAAGTTATAATGAGGGAATGAAAAAAATCATTCTCTTCACTGCACTTCTGCCGGTCCTTATTTGTTCTTTTTACGTACTTTACCTTTGGCTCACCTCACCCACACCCCGAGAACTTGAATTTTCTGATCAGGAGATCAAGATCAAGACCGTTTATTATGGTCACAAATCGAGCCCCGAAAGAACAGTAATCATCTTTCCTCCGACTGGTGGAATTAATATCCTGGATAAACTCTATGCCCATGCTCTTTGGAAGAGTGGTGTAGATGTTTATGTTCTAACCGATTTCACTGGATTCGATGAAGTGGCCTATGATCTGGAGATTCACCAGCGTATCTACTCCAAGGTTCAGAGAGGTTTGGGGATTTTGATCAATCAAATTAAATCTCCGTTCATCGGGATGTTAGGGACGAGCCTTGGTGGCATCCACACGAGTGTGGCGATGAGCACTCATGATCGCTTGAGCTCTGGTCTCGTCATTACTTCCGGTATTACGATTCCAGAAGTGATCATCTACTCCGACCAAGATGCTATGAAGAGTTTGAAGAAAATACGGTACGGCATGTTTCATTTTAAAAATGACGAAGATTATGTGAAGCAATTAAGTGCGGCTTTTCATTTGGATCCTACGACGCTACCAAAAAAGTTTGAAGGTAAGAGGATGGGGATCATCATTGCTTCTGAGGATATCGTGGTGCCAACAGCAAATCAGGAAAAGTTGAAAAGCTTTTGGAAAGCAGAGGAACTTTTGCGGTTACCGAATAATCATTTTTGGACCATTGTGAAAACAGCGCTTCTTCATCGTGAATTAGTCGTGAATTTTTTTACAACTCAACCATAATTTTTAATCAGGATATTGGC
This sequence comes from Bacteriovoracales bacterium, assembly GCA_038322885.1. GTDB lineage: Bacteria > Bdellovibrionota > Bacteriovoracia > Bacteriovoracales > Bacteriovoracaceae > Peredibacter. Next base: position 3,277 of record JBBQGK010000080.1, read on the forward strand.
CGTAGAAAAATTGCAGGCCATAGGCGTGTCGTAGACTGCAGCAATCCGAAGCAGGGCCTTGACATCAACGTCATGGGAGTGGGGCTCGAGAGGGTCCCAAAAGAAAATAACTAAATCAATCCTGCCTTCGCAAATCGCGGCACCAATTTGTTGATCTCCGCCCAAAGGCCCGCTCTTGAAACGTGTAAGGCTTAGTCCCACTTCAGTTTCTATCCTTTTCCCAGTTGTTCCCGTAGCAAAAAGAGTATGTTTTTCAAGAATGGATTTATGATTTTTTGCCCATTCAACCATTTTTGATTTCAAGTTATCGTGGGCGATGAGCGCAATATTTTTTTTCATTTCTTGATTTTACGACAAGACCATAAGTTACACAATTCGATGCAGTTTAGTCGGGCATTCTTATGATTACAAACCTTGCACTCCTGGTGCCCCGACATAGAATCAACGTCATAAAGAAAAGGAATTTTTTATGTCACGCTATAAATTCAGTCACCACACTTTTGATATGAGTGAATATTTCTCCGGTGAGAGATTTGTTGTCGGAGGAATGGTCTGTGACTGGGAGACTCCGGAAGAAGATTTAAAAAAAATTGAGACAGAAAAATGCTTAGAAGCAGAAGTCACAAAGATTGCTCCAAAAAAGGCACGCAAAAAAACGGCTAGAGCTCCAGAAGTAAATTAGTCGTTGAGCCACCTCTCTTGATTCCTTTTTTGCGATTCGCTTAGAATCACAAATGAACGAAACAAGGAGAGGTTGAATGAAAAATCAAAATATTTTACCAGCGAAAAGAAATGAAACCCTGACTCAGGAGTTTGGGGAGATGTTCGAGCGGTTCGCTCGAGATTTTTTTTCGCCCGAGCTCGATGAATCTGATTACGGATTTCGTCCCAGTGTCCAGGTCGAGGAAACAGAAAAGGGCTACACGGTCTCAGCAGAACTCCCAGGGATGGTGGAGAGTGATATCAAGCTCTCACTCAAGGATAATTCTCTTGTGATTGAAGGAAAGAAAGAGGCGCACAGTAGATCTGATAATTCAGGACATTTTCGTTCTGAATTTAGTTACGGCAGTTTTTATCGCACGATTCCTTTAAGAGCTGATATCGATAACAATAATATCGTTGCTCAATACGCAAATGGAGTTCTCAAAGTGGAACTCATCAAAAAAGCCGATGGACCGGATAAGAGCCACCGCATTCTTATAAATGAAAAGAAACATTAATTAAAAGAAGCCGCATCAAAAAATGCGGCTTCTTTTAATTATTAACTCAGGCCCACGTGATCAGAAAGTTCGGTCACACCGGCCTGCCTAGCACATCCAGCACAACAAAAAAGATCCTCTCCTCGTTCGAGTCCGTGGCCAATGATTTGAGTTCCACAGCAAACACAAACTGGTGCTAAGAGCGAGATCGCACACTCAAAACAATCGAAGGTATAGTTTTTGCCTTTCATTTGGACGTGGAAGGTTTGGGTATAAGCATTTCCGCATCGATCACATTTTTCCATAACGACTCCGGTGAAAGTGGTGGACTCTCATGATATCTTTTTTGCGCCTGTTCGCTCACTCTGATGTTTGACCTTTAGGTAAAATTTGGAATGAATACTTTCTAACTGAAGTACCATTTGAGGGAGAGGTGTTGATGAAAATTTTTATTTTATCCCTAGCTTTTATTCTCTATGCAGTTGCTCAAGAAAATACTTCCGTCAATGACGGAAGGTTTCCTGTGATGAGCTCTAGAGATCATTCGAAGCAGGCGCAAGAGCAGAGATTAAAAAATAGGAAGGCTCGAGAAAGAGTCCATTCACAAATGCTAGAGGCCGCCGATCATAAGAAAATAAATCCACACCAATCCGGACGGATTAAGCGTCCGGATTGATTTCTTTGGCGCGAGCGTAAGCGCGTATAACACCAGGCCGCTTTTCAATTTCATGAAACCATCTTTCAACATTTGGATAATCACTCAGAGTGATTCCTAGTTTTGAGTAAGGCACAATCCAAGGATAAGTTGCCATGTCAGCGATAGAGTACTCATCACTTCCAAGATATTTGTGGACTCCAAGCTCTGTGTTCGCCACATGATAGAGTCTTTTCACTTCGTCTTTATAGCGATCAATCGCATAGGGAATTTTCTCTTTTGCGAAAACGGTAAAATGCATCGCTTGTCCGGACATGGGTCCAAGTCCTCCCACTTGCCAGAAAAGCCATTGAAGCATTCTCATTTCTTCCGGCAAACTCTTGGGCGCAAATTTTTCATACTTCCGAGCGAGATATAAGAGAATGGCACCCGATTCAAAAAGAGATAGGCCATCATCTACGATTGCAGGAATTTTATTGTTAGGAGAAATTTTTAAGAAGGCGGGTTCCATTTGTTCGTTCCGGGAAATATTCACGGGATGAATTTTGTAGGGAAGACCTGCCTCCTCGAGAAAGAGAGAAATTTTATGACCATTTGGTGTGGTCCAATAATAAAGATCAATCATTTTATTTACTCCGGTTAGGGCGACCAATGGCTTCGGGGTTAGGTCCAACTTTACTTCCATATTCGTCGCCGTTGTTATGGTCCCAGGATTGTAGTGGATGATATTGACCTTTTCTAGTTGCAGGATGTTCTTCCTGTGCTTGCCGCATGAGTTCAGGGGAGCGTGATCCGGGGGGCAGATGATTTTCATCAGGCTTATATGTCCGTCCGTCCTGGGCGTGGGTGAATGTTGAAAAGAGAGCAAAAAAAGCAAGGGTTAAAATTTGTTTCATAGTGACCTCCTGGCTAAGTTGATCATGCGCTGTCATCTGATCTTGTGCAGCTCGAGAGTATCTAAATCTTGATTGACTAAAAAAGATGCAAGTTCGTAAATTCTAGCGCGATATGGGTGGAAGATGAATTTAACCTAAAACTACCCCGAGGCATCTTTCGCAAAATCTCAACTACATCTACCATTTGTAGACCAAGGAGAATTTCATGAATTATGAAAGTCAAGAATACGCCCAGGATTACGATGCCAATTTAAAGGGCAGTCCCCATAGTGGAATTGATCAACACTCATCGGATGTGAAAATTAGAAAAGAAATTTACCGTGCACTCGGTGACGAAAGTGGAGTCGATCTTCACGTAAAAAATGGGATCGTAAGAGTCACTGGGGAAGTGGATACGAGAGATACGATGATGTGGGTGATAGATGCCATCCGCGGACTGAAGGGTGTTAAAGAAGTTCGTAATGAACTTCATGCTAAACCCTTTAACCACTAGTATGACGAAAACTCCTCGAGGATGAAATGGAAGACCAGAAATTTTTTAAGGACCGCAATGAGGCCGGAGAACGGCTGGCACTTCTGTTATTAAAATTATCCATTCTAGATCCCGTCATTGTGGCCATCTCTTGCAGCGGAGTGATCGTCGGAGACGAAGTCGCTCGTCTCATGCAAGCGCCGATGGATGTGACGTTTGCTCAAAAAATTGGGCATCCTCGCTTTCCAGGTTTTAGTATAGGTGCCATTGCTGAAGATGAAATCCCGATGTTTAACCCAGCGTCTGTTCGACATGTCTCCCATACCTCTGAAGAGATGCTCGAGATCATTTCCCATCTAAGAAAAGATCTTCGTGAACGTCACAAGCTTGTGAGACCTGCTCGAAGTTTTATGAGCGTAAAAAATAAAAGTGTTATTGTGGTCGATGATGGCATGAGTACGGGGGTGAGTGCGGCCGCAGTGGGAAAATTCCTCGCCTCTTTTGTTCCCAAACAGCTTATCCTCGCCGTTCCCGTTGGTCCGATTGATATACCATCTTATGTAGAGGATCAGTTTGAACAGGTTATCTGCCTAGAGCATGTCAGAGAACCTAAGAAGATTGAAACTTATTATCATGAGTTTAAAGAAACAACAGATACGGATGTGTTGAGTGTGATGAATCGTTATCATCCACAGCATAAGCTATTCGCCTAGTTCGCTAAAACAAATCAAAGTTAAGAAAGGCCATGATGGCCTTTCTTAACTTTGAACTACATTAATCTTTTCTTGAAAGATTTCACCGCACTTTGAAGGTCTGATTTAATCTTTGCCACTTCAGGCTCGATTTCTTTCATGACTTCGCGAGCAGTTGATTTTGCATTTTTTACTGCTGTTGCTTGCGCCTTCGTGATCGCTTTTTTAGCTGAAACTTTAGCTTCCTTGAGATTCTTTTTGATATCGCGGTTCATGTGCGTTCTCCTTGTATCTGCTCGGTAGGAGCAGTCAGGAAATCTTATGCACATCTCGTACCAACATTCTTTGCGTATTTAAGAGGTCATGGGTATTTGGTTGCGGGCAAATTACCTCAAAATCTTCAGCACATCTTGAATAGGGGAACGATGGTGGAAATGATAAAAATATTTTTGTAAAAGACCACTGAAGGTCGATTGAGGTTTATATGAAAAAAATGGCATTCTTTTCTTTGGCTCTGATCGCTCTGATGACCTTTAAATTGACCCATGAAAGCAATGGTTCAGGCATGGACTTTCATGCCCGCAATACGGCCGTTCCGTCTGAAAGGGCGATGCAAATGCCGCTAAGAACGGCTTCAAAATAAGAGTACAGATAAAAATTTCATTCACCCTGACGACCTCAGATGGAGATGATAGTTCTCCATCACTACAATATTTGAGGTTTATCATGAAACATTTTTTGCTTTCACTCTCTTTCTTTTCTATTTCTGCTTTTGCTGGCCAGAACTGGATGTACTGTAAGGTTGATGGTGAGATCATCAATCTTCTCTCTGCCAATGGATATGAATGTAGTGGGGCCCTCATTGCTGGAACAGCTTGCTTCACCGGAGATATGGCCCGGACCGTTGGTTACTTGAACAGCAGCTCATGCCACACTCTGTTTGATGGAACTGATGGCGAATACATAAAAAATGCTACGGGAAATAATCACGGATCTGTCTCTTACACAACAGTTGATGAGGCGAATAATGTTTTTGGAAAGGCCAGTATGGAACGTTGTGATAATAAATTTTTCATGAAATAAAAACCGGGCACCACCCGCATAGTCCAAGTGGTGCCGGACTTGTTTACAAACTGCTGCTGATTTCTTTAGCATGCTCAAGATGCATCCCAACTTTCTTTTGTGTCTCAGAAAGCATCGCCTTGAGTTCCGGGTTCACCGCATAGGGAACTAACGCCTGATCAAGTTTTCGAAACACCTGGGTGTGACCTTCAACCATTGCATTCATGTAGGCCTTGTCAAAAGCATTTCCATGGAGTTTAGAGAGTTTGCGCATTTCCACGCGATTCTGTTCTTTCATTTTGTAAGAGGCATCTGTTTGTTTTTCACCGAGATTAATCTTACGGGATAAGGCCAGGGTGGCAGCGCGATTGGCCTCATGGTCTTTCACCATCATCCGGGCGAATTCTTTTACCTTCGGGTTTGTGGCCCGTTCCTCGGCAAGTTTAGAAACTTTGATCTCCCCATTATTTATCGTGACCATTTCGGTCGCGACTTCTGCATCTTTCGGTAATTGCATCGCAAAACCAGACATCGTCATTGTGAGTGTGAGCAAACCGAGCATTACTTGTTTCATTGGTCCTCCTTGGACTTTTCAATACTATGGGAAAGGGTGAGTCTTTTGATTTAATTTAACCTAGAGATTTTATGATTAAGCCTGTGCATATTGAGCGAAGGCATAGGCCGTAGTGGCAGCGATTTTTTTCGACTTCACTGGGCCATTTAAATAAATATGTTGTCCACCATCATGATTGAGTAACTCGATCTCCTCCAAAACACTCTCATCTGTATCGAGTGAACTTAAAATCACATCGGCCTCATTGATTAAACTTGTTTTAAGTTTTTGGTGAAGTTTATCAAACACTAAAGCATCATGTGGAATAAGGCGGCCGATCTCGAGGCCTTCTTCACAGTCAGTCCAAAGGGTGAGGTGGGGTATGTTTTCATCGCTGATCAATTCTTCAATCATCTTAACTTTTTCATTCAAACTTCCAGTTGGAAGATAGGGATAAATCATTTCAACTCCCGATGAATTTTTTCGGTGAAAGAAATTTGGTTTTTTTGTCATCCCCACACTTTGATCACCAATGACATATACGCGACGAGTAGGAGAGAGAGCTTCAATAAATTTTGTTAGGCGTGAATTTTCATTCATTTTACCTGAGGAAATGACAATTATATCTGTGCCGTGAAGTAGGTTTAGCATCTCAAAATCCTTATCGTGAGGTTCATCATGTCTTCATCATTGCTAGTTTGATGCCAGCCGTAACACTGGGGATATGCATTGATGAAGAAAATTTTGCCGTGGAATTTTACCCTCTCTGGGGTAGAACCGAACCCAACTATAAGTTGACTTATTGTACTAGTTAGTGGCCGACGAATACCATATGGCATCTCGCCATTAAGCGAATTAACAACATGGAGTCTCTATGAAATTTCTTGCTCTTGCTATCGCCCTTATGTCTCTTTCTGCGTTTGCTCAAACAAACACAGCTACGACAACGACAACAACTCACGAATCAGCTACTGAAACTAAACCAATGGCAGAGAAGCCAATGGCTACAACAACAACTGAAACTCATCACTCTAAAAAGACTCACACTAAAAAAATGAAGTAAGCTTTTTTTCCTCAGGCAGAAATGCCTGAGGATTATTTTCGAACAAAGGAAGGCCCGTGAAATTCATTCTTATGTCTCTTGTCCTCTTCACTGTTTCTTGCTCTCATCATAAAAAAAAGCACCACCACGAACACAATAAACCAATCGCACTTCCAACAACTGTTGCAGAAGCTGTCGCGAATCCGATGCGTTCGGAAGAATTCCGTGCCCGCGATATTTATCGCCACCCTACTGAGACTTTGACTTTCTTCGGAATCGCGCCTGAGATGACTGTGGTTGAAATCGAGCCTTCAGGCGGATGGTACACAGAGATTCTCGCTCCCTATCTTGCGACCAAAGGTAAATATATCATTGCTGATTTGGACGCCGATCCTAAAGGCTACACCAATCCTCGAAAAGCTTGGATGGCAGCTCACCCAGAGATCGCAAAGACTGTAACTCAATCAACTTTTATGCCTAATGATTCAGCTGTTCTTGCTCCAGATGGATCAGTGGACATGATTCTCACTTTCAGAAACGTACATAACTGGTTGCCGACGAAAGATCAGGAAGCCGCTTTTCGAGTTTTTGCCAAAGCGCTTAAACAGGGTGGTGTTCTGGGAGTGGTTGATCACCGTGCCAATCCAAAAGTTAAGTTCAATCCAGAAAGTGGATATGTTCGTCAAAAAGACATCGTTCAAATAGCCAAGAAGGCCGGATTTATTTTGGATGCAACTTCTGAAGTGAATGCGAATCCAAAAGATAAGGCTAACTATAAAGATGGAGTTTGGACTCTTCCCCCAAGACTTAGACTTGGTGATAAAGATAAAGAAAAATATTTAGCGATCGGCGAAAGCGATCGAATGACGTTGAGATTTATAAAAAAATAGTTTTCATGCTAACCCGGCTGAGACTCTCTCAGTCGGGTATCTTTATACGATAAGCTAATCATGATCATCACCCCAAGACTCCTGATCCAAAACTGGTCCGACAAGGATGCAGAATCTTTTTATGAATTATCTCAGGATTCTGGCCTCACACTTTTCCCGATCAACCAGTATAAACAGCAGAGTGTGGAATCCGCCCTGCTTTGGATTCGTGAAAAATCCTTTGGAAAGTTTAGCGTCACTGAGCGCGCGTCAGGTGAACTCCTGGGCCTTGGGGGACTCACGCCCTGGACTCTTTCAGAGGAGAAACTCACCGACATCACTTACCGCTTAAAATCCTCTGCGTGGGGCAAGGGTCTCGGGTTGGAGCTTGCTCAGGCAATGGTGGAGCACGGTTTTAAAACTTTGAACCTCGAACAGATCACCGCTACCATCACGCCGGATAATCATGCCTCAAAAAAAATTGCCACTAAACTTGGAATGAATTTTTCAACGCACATTGAACTTTTGGGTGTCCCTACGGATCTTTACCGTCTCTATAAAAACTGATGTAAGAATTTTCCAAGTTTGTCTTCTTGTAACGCGGCCTCTTTAAAGAGGAAAATAGAAGAGCAGGGAGGAAATCAATGATTCAACTCAAAGAAGTCTCAAAGAAGAAAACCGCACTCATCCAAAAAAACTGTGGCATTAGTCTGCGCTCACAGAAAGAATCTCTTCAAGTCATCCGAGAACAGCTCGAGCAATTACGTCTTCAGGGCGATGGACAATCACGCTTAGCGAAGATGTACATGGCCATCTTAAACGCAAGCGAGACCAGACACTAAAACTTAGTGATCCCTCGCACAAAGTGAACATTTGAATCAACAAAATAGTTGGGGTTTTGTCCCCGTTCTGGTTAAATGGGCTTCCACAGTCTGTAGTGTAAAAATTCTGTCAACTGGAGCACCCCTTGCGCAAAAAACTTGTCTTTATTCCTGGTCTTCACCTCGACGAAAAAAGTTGGGACTCCATGAAAGAATTCTTTCCTAAAGATGAATTTGATCTTGAGGCATTGCCAAGAATTGATCGCGAATTGGCATCCCCATCGATCACGACGATCGCTCAAAAATGCAGCGAACTCATTACCGCCAACTCTGTTCTTGTTGTTCATAGTTTCGCTGGAGCGATCGCGACGGCAATGTTCGGGATCTGCCCTGAAAAAATTAAGTCCATCATTTATGTCTCAGCCGCTATTCCTAAAAATGGGGAAACAACTTTTGAGCGCGTGACCGATAAAGAAGGGCAGGCGAATTACGCTAAGGCCGTGACCGTTGAAAATAAAATCGTGAGCCCTCGGGAGAAAAATATTTTCTTTGCGGAGATGGATCCAAAGATCGATCTTAAAAACACCAAGCTTCCAAAAATATATCCTGAGTCGTCTAAAATTTCCTCTGGAGTCGTGACCTTTGATGAGGCCAAGTTTAGAGCACTTCCAAAAATGTACATCATCACTGACAACGACAACGTCGTGACCGTGGACACTCAGAGAATGTTCTTAAAAGGTGCTGGGATTCATAAGACGGCCGTTATTCCAACGGGCCACTTTCCAATGATCTCAAACCCAAAAGTCTTGGCCGATACGATCATCAGCTTTTTGAAAGTTCCAGTAGTTGTCGCTAAGGGCGCTTAACGCGGAGTGACTAATTGTCATCATTTGAAAGCATTTGAAATAACTTATTTAGTTTTCGTGGTGAGATACAAAATGTAAGTTCTCGCCACGGAGACACTTATGAAAATCACACTCGTATTCCTTGTTCTTTTTTCTTTCACTGCGAAGGCACTGCCCACAGATAATTTTCAACTTTTGAAAGATCGCAGGGCAACTCTCGTTCTTCCAACCTACACACTTCAGGATAAAAAAACCGTCGTCGATCAGGCCCGCCTGATTTTAAACGAAGTCTTCGTTCACCGCGCTTTGAAGCTCCAGGATTTTGGACAAGAAGTTGATCCGTCCCCGATGCTGGATCAGCTCGAGGCCGCCATGGATAAGATGGATGAAGCAACTTTTCACACTCAAATGTCTCGCATCTTTCAAAAAATAAGAGACCTTCACACGACTTATCAACTTCCTTCACCCTATCTCTGTTACCGCACTCTTCTCCCGGTCGAGTTTAAAGAGGTCATGGGCCTTGATGGAGAAAAAGTTATCGCGGTCAAAACAATCACGGAAGAAGCCGATGTTTTGAAACTCGTGGGAACTTTGAGGCCACAAGTCGGTGACGTCCTTATAAGCTACGATGGATCACCGGTAGAAAATGTGCTCGCCGCTTTCGCTCCGTTCACGGCCGGTGCGAATCCTGCCTCGTCACGAAGAATTTCAGTGAGCCAGCTCGGTTTCCGCAGTCAAAAATATTCTGTGATTCCAGCGAAAGACACTGTTGAACTGACTCTCAGATCACGTTTCGGAAAAATCTACACCACGACTCTTCCATGGATCAGTAAAGAAAACACTATATGTACGGCGCCCAAACCTCAGACCCTTAGCATTCCAAAAAATAATATGGCGGAGAACGATTACCAGAATGATCTCAACCGTCTATTTCGCCAGCAAGAAAAACCAAAAAGCAGTAATAAGGATTTTAATTCTGAGCTCAAAAAATCTGCGGACCCGATTTTGAGTTCTCGTATTATTGAAAACGAGTTTGGCCGCTTTGGACTCTTTCGCCTGGAGAGTTTTGTTCCGGAAAAAATTAGCTCTACGGAGTTAGTCCTCGAGTTCAAAAAAATTCTTCAGACTGAGTTCGCAGACACGGACGGAGTCATCATCGACTTGCGTGATAACGGCGGCGGCTACATCGACATCGCCGAAGGCCTGGTCGAGCTCTTCACCCCGAAAAATATTGCGCCACTAGGATTTCGCCTAAGAGCGACTGCTGCGAATACGTATTATTTAAAAAATTCTTCGGACGCCAATGCCTTCTATCAGGCGATCCTTGCCGCCACTCAAGCGGGCGCTCCCTTCACGGCGAATCTCCCACTCAACAGTGTGGAGACGATGAACAAGCTCGGACAATCTTATTTTAAACCCGTCGCTCTTTTAAACAATGCCGGTTGCTACTCATCTTGTGACATGTTCTCAGCCCAGATGCAGGATCACGCCGCTGCTGTGGTCTTCGGTGAAGATCCAAACACTGGTGCTGGTGGAGCGAACAACGTTCAGCTCGCTGCCGTTTTAAAAAGCTTAGGCGATCATCCGGGCCCGTTTCAAAAAATGCCAAGTGGCCAGAACATCGGCTTTGCTTGGAGGCAATCAATCCGCGTTGGCGTGAACGCTGGAAAACTCATCGAAGACGTGGGAGTGATTGCGGACTTTCAAGCTCCCGCAGGAATCGCGGACCTCTACACGCGCAGTGAAGACCAGTTTAAGATCATCTCAAAAAAACTCAATCAACTGAATCCAAGCTATTCCTCATCAGTCGCGATGAACACAGACGGAAGGTTCGATCTCGTGGTGAATGAGACCCTCGCGTTTTTTGCGAAATGGGAGCAAACCTCAAGTGTTGTTTTTAAGAACAAAGGCAGAACGATCGGTACTGAAGAGATCGAGCTCGATAACGTTGCTGGCCGCTCGATCCGGTTCCCAGATAATTTCCGCACTGAGGAGCTGAAGCTCGATCAGGTAGAAATTCTCGGCATGCTGGGAGAGAAAAGAGTTTGGAGAAAAGTTTTTAACTACCGAACCATTCCTGCTTCAACAACTCTTGATGCCGCCGGGCTCATCCTTGATTTCGAGACAGCTGCGACTGCTCCTCTGACTTTCTACACAACGAAGGCCAATGAAGGATGGACGGTTAAAGACCACTCTATGCGCGTTGGTAGTGATCCCTACGCAGACGACTTCCACACAGAAGCGTCACTTTTCCTCAAGCTTCCCGGTGCCTTCAAACTGTCTTTCGATGCATCAGTTGATTCCGAAGAAAAATTTGATTATCTCCAGGTGATTCTTGTGAGCGAGGGCAAGGAAGTCGCCCTGATCGAAAAGATCAGCGGCAAGGTCGAGCTCAAGCACTATGAAGCCGATCTCTCGGCCTATGCTGGAAAAACTGTAGAGATCCGCTTTGTCTTTGATGCGGACAATGGTGTTAGCGGCAAGGGGCCAGTGCTGGATAATATTCGTCTCTCACCTTGATAATTGTTCCTCCTATGCTAAGATCACTCTACTTATCCGGGGGTGCCCAGGTTTCGACGGGGGACTAGAAGGATTGAGTGCGTGCAGAGGTTGGTCGACGGCCTCTTAAAAATCGACCACATTTTAATCGGCAACGATTATGCAATGGCCGCTTAATTAAAACTTAGTTTTAATTGGTACCTGAGGGGCTAGCACCGATAACAAAAAGCTAGCGAAGACGATGGCGGATCGTCGTTAATATAAACCGCGAAGAGATCAGGTGTAGTTACTCTTTAAAAAAGCTACGACTGTTTGTTGGTCCAGTAAAAACCAAAAATAGTATTTGTCCTAACTGACAGAAGACGCACGTGGTACTCTCTACTGGAAGGTCTTTCGGACGCGGGTTCGATTCCCGCCACCTCCACCATTGATCTCCTGGAGCATTCCTTTTTTGAAGAATGTTCCAGGGAAGATCACTTTTCAATGGTGGCTCCTCACGGACCAAGTTATCTACACTCATATGAGGTGTAGATGAAAATTTTAAATTGGGCCTTAAGCCCACACGCAGTCGAAAGAATTCTAGAACGTCGAATCTCACTTAATGAGCTAAGAAAATTACTTGAAGAACCAGATGAAATTATTCAGCAGGGTCCCAAGTATATTTTATGCAAGCAATTTACTGAACGAAACGACAACAGAATCGCTGCGGTGGTTTTAGAGAAAAAGGAAGATGGTTTATGGCTGGTCATCACCGTGATGGTAAACTTCAAAATACAGACGTGAATTCCTTCCCTCAAGTCATGATCGATCGTGATTCTGATTTTGCTTCTATCAAAATCGCTCCCGGTATTGAGGCTGAGTCGTTTGTAAAAGATGGGATTGCTTTTTGTACGAATAAGCTGGGTGAAATCATCGAGATTCAAATTTTAAATTTAAGTAAGCTAGGTAAGTAAACTCTCAAAGCAGTTATGTGACCGCCTTGAGAGGTTGATTGTTTTTTTTTTATTTCTCTTTTTTACAGGCTGCTAGAAATTCTTCAAAGATTTCAGGATGTCCTTCTTTCTCGCACCACTTTTTGATTCGAATTAAATTATGTGGCTGAGCCTTCGCTACCAATACGGCTTGTTCGAGAGTTTTGCGTTCTCCTTCAAATGAAGAGAAGTGAATTTCATTAAAGCAAAAGGAGTGGCTGTGGAAAAAAAGTAATCGGTGGTTTTAAAAAGTTTTTCTTTTCGAAAATCAAATTTGGAAAAAAATCTCACTATTAAAAATGATTTCAGCCAACCGGAATTAATACATTTCAAAAATAGCTTGAATCTCAACAGGAGAATTTTTTGGAAGAGATGGAGCACCAACGGTTGCACGGGCGTGTACACCTCGATCGCCTAAAAACGATATAAGTAAATCGGAGGACTCGTTCATGATTAGAGCGTGATCCTGAAAGTTTGGTATGGTATTGAAAAAACCAGTAAGCTGTACAGCCTGCTTAACTTTTGAGAGATCGCCCTCCAATGCTAATTTTAAAACTGCCAAAACGTTTAGTGTTGCCTGTCTAGCTGCAAGTTTAGCATCTTTCATACTCACATTTTTCCCTATGATTCCCGGATGCCTAATTTTTCCTTCATCAAGAGCGATTTGATTTATATAGATGAGTTTACCAGAAATTTTAAAAGGGCTGTAATTTCCAACGGGTTTAGGTACTGAAGGAAGTGATAATTTACCTTTCAGCTTGATTGCTATTTGCGCCAATAGCTGCCCTTGTTGAATAGCGAGGGCCTCAATTTTTTTTTGATCAGAGTCAGTTTGAGAAACTGTTCCAAGCGGCGTGCTGCCTCCATCTGGACCAATTGGTATAAGTAGCATTCCATGAGAGGCAAGAGTTGACCAAATGTTCAAAATCGCAAGATCGCGACCAGCACCCGATCCGGCCGATAGAAAAACGGTAGCAGGTTTGCCTGCGAGTATTTTTTTCTTCCAAATTGCGAGTGTCTTATCTAGAAATGATTTCATTTCACCACTCATAGAACCGAAATAAATTGGAGACCCAAAGGCAATGGCATCGAAATTAGCAAGCTCCTCAGGTGCTATTTCAAATATACTCTTAAGCACACTCGTAGCTCCAGTTTCGGCGACACCTTTTGCTATGAATTTAGCTACTTTTAGTGTTT
>JBBQGK010000081.1:0-17003 GCA_038322885.1 Bacteriovoracales bacterium
GATCAAAAGTTTCGAATGTCGGAGCAACTCCGGAATTAATCGCGAGTTGTAAAATAGGTTTTGATTGAAAACAAATTACACGAGAATTATTTTTCTGAATAATGTCGATGAAAGCTTTAACATCGTCAGCGTTCATGTCCAAGTATCCTGTCGCTTTTGAGGTCGCAACCGCCATTCCCTTCCAGCACTGATGCTGATTGAGTTCATCATCACAAAGGTGAGTGATCGCGATGAATTTTTCACCGGCAATTTTCACTTTCAAATCTGAAAGCAGCCAGCGCTCAACGTTTTTAGCTGAGACATTCGACACCACATCAATCTTAATTTTTTCTTTCTGATCAACAGGAACTGCAACCTTGAAATCAGCAAGTTTTGTGAGCCATGACTTAAACCCAACCTTGTTTAAGAAATCTTCCGTCGGCTGATTGAGCTTCAATGTAAACGCCGACTCAGAGGGATGAAATTTTAATTTAAGATCAGTCACAATCGTCACAAGCTTCTTAGACAGAACCGCACTTTCGTGGTGCTCTTGCAAGGCCGTCATGCATCTCTTGTTCTTAATCTTATCAACATTGGCGAGAATATTTTCAAGAGTTTTAAATTCTTCAATGAGACCCTGCGCACCCTTTGGACCAATTCCTGCCACACCAGGGATGTTATCTGAAGTATCTCCAATGAGAGAGAGATAATCCACGATCTCCTCCGGGTAAACTCCCATCTTGTCTTTCACGTCTTCACGCAAATAAATCTTTTCCTTCATGGTATCGAGCATCTTGATCGGCCCGTCCACAAATTGCATCAAATCCTTATCGCCTGAAGCAATGAAGATTTCATCGAAGTCTTTTTTCCATTGGAGGGCCACTGATCCAATCACGTCATCAGCTTCATAGCCTGGATACTTAATTTCAGGAAGGCCCAGGGCCTCAACGAGTTCATCCACTAAAGCAAACTGTGGAATTAAATCATCCGGCGGAGCCGAGCGATTGGCCTTGTACTCAACATAAACTTCATTACGAAAAGACCCCTCTTTCGTATCGCGCGCGATTAACATGTGGGTCGGCTTGTATTTCACGATCATATTATGAAGCATGGATAGAATTCCATACACCGCATTCACCGGAGTTCCGTCTGGTGCCGTCAGAGGTCTGATGGCAAAGAACGCGCGGAAAATAAAATTCGAGAGATCGACAATGATAAGTCTTTTCATAGCGGGCCTTAAGAAGTTGGAATGGGTCGACTGTTATACCATGTATTCGCGGGTTTTCTAAGATCAAGTCTTTGTCCATCATCAGCAATCACAGTTGTGTCCGCTAAAATGTCGCCTAAACGTTTGTGATCACCAGATCTGAAAATAAAATAAATTTCCATCATGGTGAGAGGCAATGCAAAGACACCAGAAAATATCCAACCCCAGAAAGGAAAAACTAAAAAAAATAACGGAACAGTGACTGGAAGATTTCTAATAAAGGATTGTTTAGCCGAGCAAGGAGTTCCATCGACTAAAGACACAACAGCAAATCCCATTAAACGCTTTCCAATCGATTGACCTTCGTAGAGCGAATCAGAAATGCACAAATAGATAAGACCCAATATAAGCCCCATCGGATAATAGAAGATTCCTCCCACCACCACGAGTCCCACATCGATACTTTTCGCAATTAATCTAAACCATCTGGCCCGCGCTCCGGGTCCATTGATTAGGCTCTTTCTGTCCATTCGGATGATTGTAGCGAAAAAATCGCAGGTTGAACGGTTTTTTGCCTTTATCTAAGCGTGTTAATCAGTCGAATCAAGGACAGAAACTTGTCCAGATAGGTCTCTTCAGGTAATATTGGGCATTGCTTAATCCTGCAGTCCCCATAAGGAGTTTATATGTCTAATTTAACCAGTGTTACTTCTGCCAATTTCGAGCAAGAAGTCATGAAATCCGACAAACCTGTTCTCGTAGATTTTTGGGCCGAGTGGTGTGGACCTTGTAAGGCACTCTCTCCAGTTCTTGATGAAATCGCGACAGAAATGTCTGGCAAAGCTACCGTCGTTAAAGTGAACGTTGATCAGGCCTCTGATCTCGCTCAGAAATATGGTATTCGCGGAATTCCAACTTTGATTTTTTTCAAAGATGGTGAAGTGAAATCAACTCTGGTTGGAAATCAACCTAAAGCTGAGATCATCAAGAACATCGCTTCTCTCATTTCTTAATTTTTTTTCTAAGGAAAAGGCTAAGGGTGTTCCTTAGCCTTTTTTATACCCATGAGTTACGTCAAATCATCCCTCCTCGAAGCACAAACCACTCTCAATAAATTCGTTGAAGATGAAAAAAACATCAAGCTGATCGAACTTGCGATTCAACTTTTTGTCGATTCCTTCAAGAATGGTGGGCGTACGTTTAGCTGCGGAAATGGTGGATCGATGTGTGACTCACTTCACTTCGCTGAAGAACTCACGGGCCGCTACCGTAAGAACCGTGCTCCCCTTCCTGCGACAGGAATTTCTGAGGCCGGTCACATTACTTGCATCGCTAATGACTTTGGTTTTGAGCATATCTTTTCACGCTATGTAGAGGCCTGGGGTCAGAAGGGCGATTGTCTGCTTGCGATCTCAACATCAGGCAACTCGGCCAACATCATCAAAGCCGTTGAAGTCGCAAAATCTAAGGGCATGAAAGTCATTGGTCTTCTTGGAAAAGACGGCGGTAAGCTCAAATCCATGGTCGATGTCCCCTTGATTATCGATTGTCCCATCACTGACCGCATTCAAGAAATCCACATCAAATGCATCCATATCTTCATCGAAGGTATTGAAAGACAACTGTTTCCAGAGAACTATTTGTAATAATTACTGTTAGCTAGAACATCTCTTGCCATTGTGACGCACTGGTTTGTACAACTGCACCATTATCTTCTTTAGCGAGGTGTTCATGTCTTCAAAATCCCACTGGGTCCTGGCCGGCGTCATGCTCGTCTCTTCGAGCTTGAGTTTTGCCGAATCCATTATCACAACCGTTTTCAACGTCATTGAGAGTCACAAAACTGAATCCCTCTTGGTCCTCTCGGGAGTGGATGGTCATGTTTATAAGACTCAGTCCAAGAGCGATGACATGAAAAAATACATGGCCTCGTTCAAAGGAAAGATCGTTGATCTCTCTTTCACAAAATCTGGAACCGATTCTATCATCACGGGTATTCGTCCAGTGGCCCCTGGAGAAGTCGATCTTCAGACGATGGATCTCAATCACTTTCAATACAATCAACTTCGCCAGTTTGCTCCGACTGAACTCAAAGGATTGGATCAGGCCTCAGAGATTTTTACTGACATGTTAAACGACGGTGATAAGAGACGCTCTCAGTGCTTCAAGCGCGCACACATGTGGGCCTATGATATGTGGTCAAACCTTGGGATCAGCTCTGAGAAAGTTTTCATTTTCTACACCCAACGCTACATCCAGTTAGAAGAATTTGAATGGTGGTTCCACGTGGCGCCAGTTGTGACAACGAAGACTGAGAAATACGTCGTAGACGGAACTTTTATGAAGAAGCCCGTGACAGTTGATGAGTGGCAGCACTTCTTTATTAAGTCAGATAAAGTGAACTGCCCTCTCATTAAAGACTATTCTCAATTTACAAGCGGTCAGTTTAAAAAACTTTGCTACCTCATGCTCGTACCGATGTACTACTTAAGTCCTCTTGATATCGAGAGACGTGATTCACCAGAGCACGTCACAAAAGATCACTGGGTCTTGGAAGAACTTCAGGACGCTCGTCGTGCCTTTAAGGATTACGACACGACTTATGAAGGTCTCGATAACGGCAAGTCGACGATTAAATACTAAGGAACACTTATGAAAAAATATCTTATCCTCTCTCTCATTTCACTCAGTGCTTTTGCTGGTGCTCATGACATCGAGGGAACCATGGTTCTTAAAGGCTCACTGAAATCGAAGGTGAGTGTGAATGGTGTTGAGACCACGTGCCGAGTTGAAGTAAAGAAAGTTAAAAACCTTATTGAAGAAGATTCTTATGGGAATCCAGGCTATCAGATTAATCTGCGAGTAAGCCTCGATGGAAAAGATGACAAGCGCAAGATCACGATCAAAGCAGAGCAAGACGTGCTTGTGAAAAACTTTTTTCAAGTGGGGACAACAGTTGAAGCGCGTGACTTAAGCTACGCTGAAGCCGCATCTGGCGTAACGATGGAGATCGCTCATGATGGCCGCATTAAGTCGGTGAAACAAATTTACCAAGGTACTCCCGTTAACTGTTTATTCTGAGCCTTATGCCAGGGGTTTCTAAAATTGAAACCCCTGTTTCTATTAAGTACATATCTTTCCCCCTCCCACGGTTGTTAAGTCTAAAGAGTAGGCATCAACAATAACCAGAGGAGTTTCCCATGAAAGCATTTTTGATTTTAAGTTTTCTCATAATGGCCGCTAATAGCTGGGCCGATGTGGTTCCAGGTGTAACTGATGTGCGCGTGATCACTCACGCTGGAAAGAAAGTTGAACTCATCACAGATATCAAAGGTATGACTCTTTATACTTTTGATCCCGACTCTACGTCACAGTCTAACTGCTACGATGCTTGTGCGAAGGCATGGCCACCGATGACTTTAACGGCAGATCAAGCGACGAGAGCGACTGGGGATTTCTCAGTGTCAAAAAGAAAAGATGGTACTCTTCAGTTGAATTTCTTTACTCACCCGGTTTACACCTATGTCGGCGATAAAAAAGCTGGCGACATGAATGGTGATGGTCTTGGTGGTGTTTGGCATATTGCAATCGACGAAAACTAAATCTCACTTATCTGCTGAGTCCATGGGGCTGAACACCTATGGACTCCGCTGAACTCAGCGAATACCATCAACAGATTTTTTCATCTCTTTATTAAAGTTGTGTCGCTCTGGCAGGCGATTTTTAAATTCTGTGCGTGAGCGCGGAGAAATGGAGAGATCTCCAGGAGAACCTGACTCACCTTCAACTCCGATTTCATCAAAGTCAAATTTCTCGAGCTTCTTATACTCATAGCGGACATTCTTCTTTGCTTCAGCAGCAAAAAGAGTGGAGCTGACCAGGAGAAGAAGGCACATAAACTTTTTCATTAGATATCTCCGAGCATCTTCCCGATGGAAGTATAATAACGTTTCATTTCATTCCCAGATGGATTCTCCAGGTCAAGGAAGGTCTTCTTCGCGTCTTCAGGACGGTTAGCTTTTTTCATAGCGAGAGCAATATTCAGACCGTATTCAGGATTCTTTCTCAGATTTACAGGGATTTGTTCGTAAAAATTTAAAGCATTTTTATAATCAGCGCGAAGGAAATGGCACGTGCCCATGGCGTTTAAGAGATCAACATCGTTTGGTGATGTACTTAGTAATCCATGAAAAATCGGCAGTGCCAGATCGGCCAGCCCGTAAGTTAAATAAAGTTTTCCAAGATTGTAGCGAGGTGTCTTTGCGAACTTGGATTGGTTGTTGGCACGCTCAAAAGCGACTTGAGCCTTCTGATAAATACCTTGGCGGGAATACATGACACCAATGTTATTCAGGGCCGGCACATAGTTTGGTTTCAGTTCAAGGGCCTTGTTATAAAAGAGGAGTGCTTTTCGGAATGAGCCCTGGTTTAAGTGGCAGCTTCCGATCATGTTCCAATAGAGCGCCACTTTCTGATAGCGATTGAAGGCAGTAGCGGCCCTTTCAAAGGCTTCTTTATACTTTCCACCCTTACAGAGAATAGAGATTTGAAGAAGCGGATCTGAGCTCTCACTAAATTGAGTCAGCTCATCGGAGTTAAAGCGATCAATCGTTTCATCCTGGAGAGCAGGACTCAAGGCCTTGGCATTTCCTTCGTAGAAATCCTGAACCTCGCTCGTCTTTAAAGTCTTTTCTTTTTTAAAGGAATCGTTGGTTACTTTTTCTGGAGAGAGACTGGAAGACTTCTTATCCGAAGCACAGCCAACAATGAAGAATAGAACGAGAAAAATTGATGTTTTCATTTCTTACCTCCACGATCCATCAGCACGACTTCTCTGAGTGTGAGGTAGCGTTTTTCATTATCCTCTCTCGAGTAAAGCACAAAGAAATTTGATTTCGAGAGGATGCGGTTATCGTAGACAAGTTTTTTAATTTCAATTCGTTGCTTTTTGGCATTGTTAAGGATTGGGTTATAGACTTCTCCCATCGCTCTCTGAAAACTTGTTACGTATTCAGGAGATTTTCCTTCAGGCGAAAAATTCTTGAGCGCGGTTCCGAAATCTTCGTAGGACTCAATCACGTACTTATAGGCCTCGACAATACCCTTGCCCGATCCTGTTTTTTGAACTTCTTCAACCTCTTTGGTGAGTTGATCCAGCATGTGGAGCTTGAACTTTACTCCGGTGTTAAATTCGTTTTCAGGAAATTGCAAAGTCACTTGATCGAGTTTGCGTTTTTTCTCAAGAATGAGTCGCACGTGTTTTTCTGCGATGACGTCAAGGCCATCGACCGGAACTTCAATTTTTTGTTTCTTTGCACTTTCGTAGAAATGGAGTTGCTTGGACTCGGCCTCTTTAGCGCCAGCGGCGTCACCGATGGTCATGAGCTCTTTGCGATATTCTTCATAGGGCTTAATCAAAACAGCATGATTTTTAGGATTTTTTTCGAGCTCGGCCAAAAGGTTGTCGTAGTTATCCCATTTTTTTGCGCGAACCATGTCTTTTAGGATTTCAATCGTCACTTCAGTCATCGTGGTTTCAGCGATCTCACAACTCTTACCATAATTTCTAATCTCGATGGCACGGTCAAGTTCGTTATTGGCCAAAGCAATGTAGACAGCGTTCTTATAGGCAATAGGTTTATTAGTTGAATTCTGTTTGCAAATTTTCTCCAGGACCTTAAAGGAGAAATCTGAAGAGGAGGTAAACTGTTGTCTGAGAAAGAGGCCTCCGGCGATGCTTAAGAATGAGTCACCAAGTTTTACGACTTCTGAGGCGTCCATGTCTTTTAAAGCAATCAGGCCCCAGTTGTAACTCTGCTCGGTGTCTCCGAGATCATAGTAGAGAGCAGATAAGTTATAGGCCGCATTCACACGGGCCTTAGGTGTGCTGTCGGCGTTGGTATAAATTTGGTGATAGCCTTTGAGGGCGGTGCCTTTCTCCCCTCTCTCTAATGATTCTTGAACACCTTCGATTTGAATTTTTGTCATGAGACCGCGAAGGGCCTCGGCGTATTTTTCAGAAACTTTGAATTTTCCCGAATTGATGTCGTTAACATATTCCTTCACTTTGCCGTAATTCTTCTTCCCTCGGTAATACTCCATGATCTTTGCGAGCATCGCCTCTTGAGTCTTGTAGTCTTTAGGAAAATGCACGGAGAAATTTTCCATGGTTTTTTCGGCTTCTGGGACGTGACCCGCATCGTACTGCGTGTTGAAGAGCTTCACATAAATGGTATTGGCCTTAGCCGATTTAGAATCTGCTTCTAGGTATCGGGTGTAGACCGGAACGTAAGCTTTTTCCGCCGTTTTTTCATCGAGACCGGGCTGCCCCAGAGCTGACAGCATTCCATCTAAACTTTGAGAAAGAATTTTTTTATTTCCATCTTTCTTGGCTTCATCGAAGGACTTCATGTAGAGATTTAGGGCCTTACCAAAAGAAGTGGCGGCATAAGCAGTTTCCGCCTGGAAGAAAGTTTTTTCAGCTTTCTCACTCGGATTTAACTGTGATGAGAGTTCAAAATAGGCAATCGCCTGTTGAGATTTTTGATTCCGGACTTTAGCAACACTTGAATAAGTACCAGAAGCAGTTGCCTTCTGAAGTTCTGCGGCTTTTTTGTTCACCTGGTAGCTTAAGCGTTTGAGTTGCTCTTCATCAAGAGGGCCCTCTTGATTCAAGGCCACGAGTTGCTGACAGGTTTTTAAGTGCTCATCAATTTTATTGAACTTATCAAAGAGCTCGAGCTGGGCCATGTAGATTTCAACTTTGAGATTTCGATCTTTTTCAACCTTCGCGGCTTCTTGAAGAAGAGATTCCGCTTGAGAGAAACGTCCTTGGGTCACAATCGCATTCGCAACCTTGATAAACTGCTGAGTGTAATTAATCCCATTGGCCTCATAAAACTTGATCGCGTCTTTTAGTCGACCAGCATCCACGTAGAATACTCCGATGTCTCTTTCAACCAGAGATTTCATGTCAATGTACTTATCACTTGAGCTCTTACGGTGAACCTCGAGCATGGTGGAGATGGCCTTATCGTAATTCTTATTCCGGTAGTAGCACCAGGCGAGATTGAAGGCATCCTTGGTCCACCACTTCTCATCTACAGTACGAAGCCCAAGCTCATAAAGAGGAATTGCCTCTCTGTATTTATGATCATTGAAGTAATAATCTGCCAGAGCAATCTTTGAGCGATCTGAAACTTTTGAACCTTCAGGGGCCTTACTGGCGGCCGCTTTAAAATAGCGTTGAGCTTCAATGGTCTTTCCGAGTTCGCGGCTATTGAACGCCAAGATATAATAAACTTCCCCGATGAGTTTGTAGTTCGGGAACTTATTCGCTACCAAGAGAGCCGAGTCATTGGCATCATCAAAATATTTTGCAGACTGCTTAAAGTAATCTGTTTTATTAACACGCGAGCGCTGTTCCGGTGCAATAGATAGATATTTTTCGTTCTCCGCTTCACGCCAAAGACGGGCCTTCTCGAGATTGAGTTCGGCCACACGAAGGAGGGTGTCTGGAGATTTGTAGTCCTGCTGACGAGCGAGACGAGAGACCTCTCCCAACTCTTCATCAACGATTGCGACAATTTTCTTACGACGTCCATCCATCGTGACTTTCTCACCATAGGCAGCAGAAGTGACAAGGAGAAGAAGAAATAAGCCTTTTAACATTCAGACCTCAAAGCAAAAACGTAGTCCCCAAGTTCATCTGCCCAAAATTCACCGTTGAAGGTCCAGAAGTACTGTTTGTCATTGCGCTCGATATATTTTAAATCTCCGCGCTTTCCACCTTCATTGAGTTCCGTTTGATACAAGCGCTCTTTTCGGAGAGCTAAAACTTCGAGCTTGATATAACTCATGCCCTGGAATGCTGAGTAGAGTTCAGCGTATTTCGATACAAGTCCTGATCGAACATAGGCACCCATGACCTGATGATATTCGCTCATGACAATTTTAAGATTTCTCTCAAGGCTATCTGAGCTCGCTGTGTGCTTCATATGGTGAACTTTTCCAAGTTCTGCTGTGGCACCGGCAAGTGCATTTCTCATTTCGAGGTAAGCCGCATCTTTAGCGATAGAGCGAAGAATATGATCCACTAGTTGTGAAGAAGAGGGACGGTTCGCTTCATGATCGGTCATGAGATTGTAATAGTAAGAATAGTCTTTACCGTGATTCATCACGAGTGCGCGAAGATCCTTCGCTGGGGTGAGAAGTCCCTCATAGAATTCATCGGCCGTTTTCTTTGCATCTTCATAAAGACACATTTTTAAATAGGTCATCGATTTTAAGACTTCGACCTCAGGCTTAAAGATAAAGTCAAACACCGGAGCTTTATAAGAGACAAGCTTCCCGAGAGTTCGGTTGAAGTTACCCTCATAGTAACTGTTCCAAGCCTCTTCAAACAGGATCTCCGGCCAGACAAAAGATTCTTTGGCGACATCAAGATAGGTGAGTTCAGCTTTTTTATATTCTTGTTTTGCAAACTGCGCTCGAGCCACACCAGCTGTACAATAGTCGCGGTTGGCGAGTAATTGTTCACGGTGGAAGCCTTTTGCATTTCCTACAGCCCTGTCAGAAACCCGCACGCAGTCTTTAAAAGATGCCATTGAGTTATCATTTTCTTTCAAACTACCGTAGATCACTCCCATCATGTGAGTCACAAAAGGGTAAGAGGAGTGATCAGCTGAGACACCTTTTAGTTCCGAGAGAGCTTCTTGGTATTTATCTTTTTTGAGCAAACGCTTGGCGAGAATGTATTTAACGTTCGGTGAGCGTGAGTGTTGAAGAATCTCAATCGGCATCGATTCAAAAATTTTGATTCCTGATTCGGTGGTGAGTTTATCAAATGCTCGCTCAAGGCCTGAGTCAAGAGAAGCATTGTGCCTCACGAGATAATCCTTCATCCAGGGAATGACTGAATAATAATATCCCTCATCGACGAGCTTAATGATCGTTGATCGGTAGTTATCCAGGTTCGCTTCTGCGAAGGCGCTTGAGATAGTGGTCGTTAAAAGTAAGGCCGTAGCTATTTTTGAGAACATCCGTGTTCTCCTTTCTTAGAATGAGTAATTCAGCCCGAGACCCAAGTCGTAGTTCGAAAATAAGAGACTCGAACGAGTAGTCGTCGAAGCACCCTGCTGTTTTTTAGTTTTATCGGCTTGGTAATGAAGACCGTAGAAATCAAGTCGAAGTGACCAGTGTTCATCCAGGTAGAAACGAAATCCCGTCATCCATGCCGCACCTAGGACGCTACTACTTGTCAGTGAATTTTGCTGCTGACTTGCGGTATCGAATTTATTTCTGTTATCTAAGGTCTTAATACTTGCAAGACCTGCTCCAAACATCCAGTCAAAGTAGAACACTTTATTGAAAGTATTAATTTTTGAGTAGAAGGGAGACCACATGGCCATCGCACTTGCGTAAGTATCGATCTTGCGGAAGAAAGGTACCGTTCCCTGCTCACGAATCCCTTTCGCGGTATCATTCTCTGAACCGGTGTTTTTCCCGTAAGAAACTTCCAGACCCCAATCTTCGGTGAAGAAGTATCCAGCGCGCCCAGTGCCACCGTAAGAATTAATGAAAGCACCATTGAGAGTTTTAACTCCGGTGGCGCCGATATAAAACGTTCCTACTTTTCGAAACTTTCGGTTCTGAAGTACGTAAACTTCTTTGTCCTTATCTAGCCAGGAGAAACGATAGAGGGAGGTTTCATCGGCCACTGCGGCCATTGAAATAAGGGAAATGAGAATCAAAAAAACTTTTTTCATAATACTCTTCACTTGTTAGAACACATTTGTCTTATGAGTAAATTCTAACATTATGAAGAAGGAGTGCAACTGATTGGATTAACGAGGGCAAATATCTCCGTACGTACACTGACTACAATGATCAAGATTCACTCGCCACGGTTCGTTCTGCATTCTCCATAAATCGAAGAGTTCAGTGTGGATAGTATTAAAAGTGATACTAAGATCTAAAAATTTCTTCTGATCCACAAAACAGAGTTTCAAATGAATACTTTTATCTCTTGGTATTAGCCCTAAATGATAAAGAGCATAGGCATAAACTTTTAATTGAATCCAATAGTGGCTCAAAGCAGTTTGAGTTATCTTTCCCGTTTTAAAATCCCAAATCTGAGCAGGATGGGCGGGATCTTTGGGCAAAAGGTAGAGATCGGGAATACCCGAAATCATGAAATTGAAAAATTTGAACTTCAAAGATTTTTCAGCAATGAGTTCGTAATTTTCTTTCAGGGGTTTGAGTTGGTTCAGCGTCCATTCAATCGGAGCATGATACTCTCCTCCAAAAGATTCTCGGGGAACAATGAAGTTATGATCTATCCCCTTCGCAATTTGAGCATGAATGAGAGTTCCTCGTTCTGAGGAAGAGATAACTTTAATCTCATCGTTGTCATCACTTTTCCTGCTGATCTCAAACGGTGCTGAGGTTGAATCGAGTTTCAAGATATTCTGGAAATAAAATTTACGAGGGCAGTCGATCAGTGAATTTAAGCGAGTCACACTCAGCTCTGCGGTAATTCCAAGTGAGGTCGGAGCTCCTTCACGTGGAATAATCCCCACTGAATCATAAAAATAAAGCGGAAGGTCCGGTGCTTGTTGTGGAGGCGCCTCGCTGACTTCACTCAATTGCGTAATCTTAATCGATTTTAGGACATCTGCGTCTTGGGTCGATTGCAGCCAGAGAGAGAGACCTTTGATCCAACTATTTTTAGGAACAGAGAAGCATGAATCTGCATTGGTCAAATCAACCCATAAAAGTTTTTGCTTTGCCCGAGTTGCGGCGACATAGAAGAGACGCTTAGACTCAGAGAAGGTTTTGAACTGTGCGAGAGTGGATTCATGGAAATAAAAGGGAGATTTGATTTTTTCACGTTTTGCGAGATCAAGATACCAGTAGAAACTCGCGGGATGCTTTCCAAAAAGTGTCGCATCAGGTTTATCTTTTCCGTTGGTATACACGCCCCCTAAATAAACTGTATCAAACTCAAGTCCCTTGGAAGCGTGGGCCGTCATGATCTGAACCATGTTTGCGTTTTTACCAAATCGGAAGTCCAGCCGAATCTCAGATTTTTTTCCGCGCTCGATTTGCGCCAGTATATTTTCCTGGTCCTGGTAGTAGAGGTCACAAAGAGTTTGGATGACTCCAACATTTAAATCTGAATTTTCATTGGTGATTTTTAAGCGAAACAGAAATTTCCTGAAGGCTTCAAGTAAGCCCCAGAAACGGATGTCCTGATCAAACGTGGCGAGATCATCAGCTATGAGATCAGAGGGAATCCGAAGAATATCCATGTAACGTCTAAACATGAAGAGTGGATACTTGTCTCTTGTTTTAGGATTTGTATCAAACTGACGCTTAAGAAGAATGATAAACATCCCAACAATAGGATCATCTTTGATGTCGATCTTGTACTGCGCCGTGAACCCAATCTCTCGTTCAATTAATTGCCGGATAAGCTCTTTGGCGGGTTTAAGTTTACGGTAGAGGATGGTGCAGGTTCTTTCAGGATGATTTTTTCTCTCCAAGGCCACGGAGTCAGCAATAATTTTTGCTTCTTCAAATTCGATGGCATCAGTTTTATAGTCGTCATCGCCTGACTCACTTACATACATAGTGCTCGTCAAGATTTCAACTTCACCTAAATGAGGATGGGCCACTTCTTCGGGGACGTGCTGATCTTCCGCCTCAACTGTAAATGAATCGTCGTCTTTATAGGCAAGCCCAGCAGGAAGGACGGTTCTAAAAAGTGAATTATTGAATTCGATGATATTAGGAAGAGAGCGATAATTATTGGCAAGAGTTCTCATGACCGGAACCAAGGTTGAGCAGTTTTGAAAGACAGACAGCTCTCCCCCGCGAAAACCGTAGATCGCCTGCTTTGGATCACCAACGCAGAAAAGTTTTGAGAAGTCCCCACCAATCAGATCATGAATAATTTTAAATTGAAGGGCAGATGTGTCCTGAAACTCATCAACAATAAAATAAGAGTAAACTTTTTGGATACGCGTACGTAAATCCTGATCTTCAAGACCCAAGGCCACATGATATTCAATATCCCCGAAAGTCATCCCCTGATTGGGATCGAGGCCACCGTCAATGCTCTTAAAAATTTCAAGACATAGGTTAATCCATGGACGAACCTTAGTCTCAAAGTTTTCTTCGAAAGGAGTAATGACTTCCATCCAACCCGTTTTAGCAGAGGTTCCAGTTGACCACTCTCTCAGCTTTTTTATTCCTTCGAGGGCCAATTCATGGGCAGGTGTTTTTTTCTTAGCACTTTCTCCAGTGAGTCTCGCAATTCCTTGAAAAATAGCGTCGTAATTTTTTAACTTTTCCACACTATCAACAATAGGGAGACCAAGAGACTGTAAGGAGGCAACATTTTTTTCAAAACCACTTCGATCATTTTCAGCAGGAAGATCAAGGTTGCCTATGGCCAGCAAATCACGATCAATCTTATTTAAGTAAAAAGATTCTTGAAGGACTGAGCCGAGGGATTCTGGAGAGGCATCGTAAATTTTAAATTTTTTCCATGTCAGACGAAGGCCCGGATCATTAAAGACTCCCGTAAAGGCCTCAAGGAGTTGCTTCTTCTCGCGGATCACAATGTCTAAGATATCGCCTTCAAGTTTTTGGGAGGCACGATCAAACCACTTCTCGAAAAGAATTTTAACCTGATCAAGCCTTTCGGGTTCAAAGATCACCTCTGCCTCAGTTGATAGGTGAGGAAAATAACCCGCAGTGATGAGTCGTCGACAAAATCCATCAATAGTCGTCACGGTCAGGTGAGGTAAGGCTTCGAGAGCGTCTTTCCAGAAATGCTGCTCCGGTGATTCAATCAGTGAAAGCTTGATGAACTCATCGGTCAGACGAATGTTCATCTCGCCCGCAGCTTTTTTTGTGAAAGTCATCATCACAATTTGCGAGAATTTCTGACGGACGAGGTCCTCAAAGGTTTGACCTTTGAGGCTACCAGCTTCACTCATCCAGCCTCTCGTGAGGTGAAGGATGTGCTCCACCAAAACAAACGTCTTTCCCGAACCAGCACCTGCTTTAAGGAGGACTCCACCAGAATGGTTGATGGCGAGTTTTTGCTCTGCATTTGCCCTAGACATGGATTGGTCCTTTGGGGCAAACGTTGATCATCATGCAGTATTGGCAGCCACTTCGCGGGAGCGGTAAAAACTTTTCATCTTTTTTTATGTCGGACATCAGCGTCTGGATCTTCTCCCAAGACATCGTTAACTTGTCCGAATAGAGTTCTTTAAATTTAGCAGGAGCACCGACTTTATTTTGTTTGAGTTTATGGAAAAGATCTTCATCGGAAGTGAGAAGATTTGAAAGTGACGGATCATCCAAAACAACATAACCGACCAAAATTTCTTTATGAGAAAAATCCGTAAGTTTTCTTTTCGCTGCGAGGGAATAAACCCAAAGTTGAAAGCTTTCAAAGTTTTCGATTTCTTTATTGCTTGAGGCAGCAGAATCACTCGATTTGAAATCGAGAAGCAGAATGTACTTCGAGCTTGTTCCAAGACAATCCATGCTTCCGCCGAGTGGAAAATCCTCTGTGCCGGTGAACTTTTCTTCGATAGACCACGTAACCTTTTCGCCAAGGGCCTCTTCAACCTGTTTTAAAAACTTAATGCCGTTGAGGGCACGGTGAGAGAAGATGAGCTTGCGTTGATGATAAACATCATCAGGCAGACTGAGTTTTGCCTCTTTTAGGTGATGATCAAAGATTTCCTGAGTAAGGTGCACGAGATCTTTCTCTTCAAGGTTACGATGATAAAACTCTTCGATAATTTTATGAATCAAAGTTCCAGAAATTTTTTGATCAATATCTTTTTCAAGCTCTATATTGGGTTCAAGCTTTTCAACATAAGAGTAGTAAAACTTGCGCGGACAATCGACGTAGGCCTGAAGGCGGCTCGCTGAAAAACCACCATCATATTTTTTTAAAGTCTCACCTTGAAACGAATCAATCACCATGCGATCAACGCGCTTAAGATCATCTCCTAGGATTTCAAGATCAATCGATGTAAAAAGCCTCTTCCAGATGAGGTTATGCTTTAAAACGGATTCGGGCATGAGAACGAGAACATCATTTTGAGAAAAAAGATTTTCAAACTCCCACTGTTTGAATGAAAGATCGAGATCATTTCTTTTCAAGGGACCTAACGCAGCTAAATGCTTCTGGATACTCTCGGTATAATTTTGCCCGAGGGACTGGATATCTTGAAAACGATCATCGACACAGAGAATGACTTTTTTTGTGCGGTCAATTTCTTCAAGTGAAGACATGTCCTTTAATTCAATTAAATTTTCCACAGACGAGATTGGGGAATAAGACGTGCGAGGCTGATTCAAAAGAACGACATCTCGAAGAAGCTTGATCGAAAAAGAATCAACGATGAATAACTCGTCAGTCAATTCTTTCAAGCTCAAAAGAGCTTCTTCGAACAGCTGAATGGTCTTCAACTTTTTAAAAGGCAGAGTTCTCTTATGACTTATTGATAAAATAAGAGATTTTGCCTGGCCAAGGTATAAGCTCAGGTCTTTAGGTCTATCCTTTTGGAGCTGAGACGCAAATTCCAAAATTTCAGTTTCAATCAGGTTGTGGGGAATCTTAAATCCAACTCTCGTCGACGGAATAATATCAAGGTGCTCAGTTGAGAGTTTCGCGACTCCTAAGACAACTTGAACATTCTCGTTAAGGTGAGTCTGAAGCCAGGGAGATAGTTCCCGGGAATTAATCTTGGCCCAAGCTCCGCGTGGATGAATCTGAATCTCCGGCAACTCTGTGACTTGAACTTTATCTTCCTGAAGCCATAGAACCCAGTCCGATCGCTTGAGTTTTGGCTTTAAACTTAAAGGAAAAGGAATGATCACTGAATAGCGAATCGCCAAGGCCTTCAAGAGATCAACTTGCTGCCCATTTAAGTGCTGAAAGCCAGAAATGACGTAGGTTTTTTTGAGCTCTTCTTTTTCTTCACTGCTTCTGAGGATTTCTGCAATCTGCTGATAAGTTGAATGCTCATCGGAATAGCCGATACTCTCTATTAGTTGCCAGAATTTTTCAACAGTCGATCTGATCTCTATGGGCTGCTCTTCGAGTACAGTTGAAAGAGCTTCTTGATTGAGCGTGAAACTTCTTAAATCTGAAAAAAGATTATAGGACTGAACAAATTGCTCATAACCTAGATCAGAAAACATTTTATTTTTTAAAAATCCAAAAATCAGAAGAAGGTCTGCCTTGCGTTTAAATTTTGGGCGATCCTCATCACTCCAAAGATTCGTCAGCATGCTAGTTGTAAAATTATTGATGGTGATCACGTCACCTGAAATAGCAGGTGGTAGTTGAGCTCGAAGAGAATCCGCTTTGGCGGGACTCGGCGTGACGAATATTTTTTCACCTGGAACTTTTTCCAGCTCTGCCCAAAGTTGGGCCTTCTGAGAGAAATAAACAATCCGCATCATAGGAAGAGATTTTAGCCCGAGAGAGGAGAAAGATTAACAAAAAACGAGAGACAGGCTATAAAATATGAACTTCCAGAAGGAGTTCTCATGCTCGCCGTTAGTAGACTGTATAGCTTTCTTGACCATAAGAATGGTTTTAACGTGAATTTCCTCGAAGGCCAGAAATTCATTCATGATCTAGCCCTCATGCATCCCATGCAGGGAACGGTATTTTCTTATTTTCGTGACACGCTTCTGGGGCTTATGCCGATGATTTTTTTCTTAAAGCCGGGTGAGTCACTTGGCCTTTATGTGGATTCGGAGA
The DNA here is from genome assembly GCA_038322885.1 of Bacteriovoracales bacterium. Taxonomy (GTDB): domain Bacteria; phylum Bdellovibrionota; class Bacteriovoracia; order Bacteriovoracales; family Bacteriovoracaceae; genus Peredibacter. The sequence continues at coordinate 16,992 of JBBQGK010000081.1, forward strand.
CGCCATACTTTC
>JBBQGK010000082.1:0-16549 GCA_038322885.1 Bacteriovoracales bacterium
AGTTAGTTCTTGCCGATGAAATAAATCGCGCCCCAGCAAAAGTTCAGGCTGCACTCCTTGAGGCGATGGCCGAAAAACAAGTTACCATCGGTGATAAGACTCATAAATTACCAAGCCCATTTGTCGTTCTGGCGACACAAAACCCGATTGAGCAGGAGGGAACCTACAATCTTCCTGAGGCTCAACTTGACCGTTTTATGATGAAAATCTCGGTAGAGTACCCAAGCTTTGAAGCAGAAAAAAGTATTTTAGGACTTAAACATTCCAAGATGGAGTTCAAACCAGTTCTTAATCAAAATGATTTATTTGCCCTAAAAGAAAAAGTTGAGTCGGTTTACGTGGATGACAAAATAAAAGACATGATTATTCGTATGGTCCACGCGACTCGTCCAGGAAGCAAGTTCTTCATGAAGAAGTACGATGGTGCGATTACTGCTGGAGCATCTCCGCGAGCTTCAATCTGGTTGTATAAAATCGGAAAATTTAAAGCGTTCATGGATAATAAAGATTTTGTTACTCCTGAACACATTCTCTCAGTGATTCCTGGAATACTTGGCCACCGTGTGATTCCTTCCTACGAGGCACAGATCGATAAAATTAATACTCGAAATCTTGTGGCGACGATTGCCGCAAATGTTGTCTAATGAATCTAAAAGAGATTGAACGGGTTGTGAGGATGATCCAGACTCATATCTTTAAGAACTCTAATGCCTATTCTGCGGGTATGTTGAAATCTCATTTTCGAGGCTCAGGACTTCAGTTTCGCGAGCACCAGGTTTATGTGCCTGGTGATGATGTTCGTTTTATTGACTGGAAACTTTCTGCTCGAACGACAAATGTTTATATTAAAACTTTCGAAGAAGAAAGAAACGTCGAAATCGTTGTCCTGATTGATTTAAGTCACTCACTTTTTTATGGCTATGATGGAGTATCAAAACTTCAGGCAATGGTTGAGATCGTAGCCCTACTTTATATTCTTGCGGGTGAAACTCACGATCTAGTACGAGTCGTGATTTGGGGAACTAAAACTCATAATCTACCTCCTAAAAAGGGTCAAGAAGGATTAACTCTTTTTATATCAGTCATGGAAAAATTAGGAGTTCTTGACGAAGATGGAAAAGCCATTTTGCTGCAAAAAGGTGAACTCAATTCGCACACAGAACTTACAAAGATAGCTCAGATCAAAGCATTCCTCGCAAAGAGAAAAGAGGTAATTTATCTTGGAGATTTGAGTCTTATGAAAGATAAAAGTTTGTGGGATAAGCTATTCGACAAAAAAAATATGCATTGTTTTAGAGTCTACTCACCAGTTGATAAAAATGTCGATTTCCCCTTTATGTTTAAGGTGAAAAATCCTGTTAATGGCAAGGGACAGGTTACCGAGGTTCACGGAAAAATCAGTGAACCTTTATTTTTGAAAGAGCGCTATAAAGAAATAGGTGTCCAGGAAAGATACCTGGAAAAATTTGTCAAAGAACTCGTGTGAAAAAATCCTTATTACTTTTTATTTTTCTGTCTCTTCGTGTTTTTGCCGATGCAAATATAAAGCTTCAAATTGATCAGTCATCATTTAAGGCCGGGGAAATTGTATCGGCTCAGTTGAGTCTCGATGCAAGTTCCGCTCAATCATTTCCTCTTCAGTCGATGAAAGGTCAGGTTTTAGGTGGAACCTTATATTTCCAATCAATTTCACCTTTAATTCACAGAGAGAATCAAGCAAGCTATGGAGCAGATGCGGAAATTATTTTTATTAAAAAGCCGGATACTCAGAACCTTAATGTTACGATTGGTGACACACCTGCCGTTATCACATGGAATAGTGTAGAAGTCGTTCCAGTTGAGATACCGCCGAAATTTATTTTTATGAACTTTGAAATCCCTGAACCTTCTAAGCTTGTCTTGTGGTTAGCCATTTTTCTGGGTTTTGCTTTTATTTTTTGGGGAATCTGGAAGCTAAAAATTAATCTAGATAAAAAGAAAACTGTCAGAGATTTCAGAAAAAAATTAAAAGAAGAAATACTCTCTTGTAGAAATTATAACGAGCTTGTTCAATTTTGGCAGAAGAAAAGAACTTATACACAAACCTTTCCTGAAATTGAATCACCCTTAGAGAAATTAGAAGTCGTCCTTTTTAAGTTTCAGTTCAAACCCGTCCAATCTGAGTCGGAGCAATCTCAGGCGATGGATGCCTATAGAGAATTTAGAAAAGATGTGGAGGGTACCTTAAGTGGAATATAAAAACCCTTTTCTTCTCTGGGTAGGAGTCTTTGCCGGAATCATATGGTCTCTCGACTATTGGAAAATTTTTCTTCGCTCGAGTCTTTATTTTCCAGCTCAGGGCCATAGTCTTAGTTGGTGGAAAAAGATCACTCGAATCATTTTTTTCATCGTTGGACTTGTGGGCTGGGGTTATCTTAGTTATTCACTGATGCAGCCACGACTTCCTCATAAATATTCTCCCAGCAGTATTGAAGTGAATGATATCGTTCTCTGTATCGATGTCTCGCGCTCAATGCTCGCAGAAGATATTCGTCCCAATCGTCTGGAGGTTGCAAAAGAGAGGATCAGGGACTTTGTCCGTCTGCGCCCGACAGACCGGATTTCGGTTGTTATTTTTTCGGAAAAAGTGTTTACTCTTTTACCCCTCACGACAGATCCGTCTTTGGTCGATAAGGTTCTTTCCGAAATTTCTATTGGGTATCTAGGAAGTGGAACTAACATCGGTGATGGGCTAGCACTATCGGTGGCACGGGCAGTTAATTCCGAGGCAAAAAATAAAGTCATTATCCTTCTTACCGACGGCGTTGCTAACGTAGGTACACTTACACCTATTCAGGCCGCAGAAGAGGCAAAGAAATATAACATTAAAGTCTACACCATTGGACTCGGGACGGACGAGCAAGCAAGGATACCGGTCGGCAATGGAATCTTTGGGACTCAATATCAAAATATTCCAGGTGGATCCATCGATTATAAGACTCTAAAAGAAATTAGTGATCTTACAGGTGGAAAATTCTATCCGGCAAAAAGTGAAAGTGGTCTTAAAAGTATTCTCGAAGACATTCAGAAGTTGGAAAAAACCGAGATTAAGGTCAATTCTCAGATAGTGTACGATGAGCGCTATTACGATTATCTCTTGATCGGTGTAACACTCATCTTTTTAGTTGAGATGCTGAGACGTCTTCTCTTGAAGGATGTTGCATGAACTTTCTTCACCTTGATTATATTCCAGCAATTGTTCTCGCTCTCGTGTTTCTCGCTGTTGTCATGTTTGTTTATGAGCAAAAATTCTTCAAGATGGTTAAGACCTACTGGTTTTATAAAAGAAGTCTATTTAGCTATATTTCATCTTTTCTATTTTTTGCAGGTGTCGTCGTTCTCCTCGCTAGTCTTTTAGATCCACGTGGTCCAGAACAGAAGATCAAAACCGAGGCACCAACTGATAGGACGATCATCCTCATCGATACTTCAGCGAGTATGCTGGCAGAAGATGTGAAGCCCAGTCGCTTACAGCGCGCTATTTTGATAGCGAAACACTTTACCCGTAAGGCGGTAGGACATCAGGTCTCTATTGTCGTATTTGCTGAAATTCAAAAGAAAATAGTCCCTTTTACGACAGATCTGGATTTAATTGATTCAAGACTTGAGAGTCTAAAGAACCTGAAAAATAATTATGGGTCCTCTGCACTTTCTGTCGCTATTCAAGAGAGTATCCAATACTTCAAAGAAACCGGAGAGGCGCGAGGTAATTTATTAGTATTAACAGACGGGGAAGAGACTGCGGATGGAGTTACGTTAAATGTACCAAAAGAGGTTCATGTGGCCTTGGTGGGAATCGGTACGACTCAAGGGGGCCGAATTCCGATGGATGATGCTCAAGGGATTCGCTTTGGTTATAAAAAGAATGCCGGTAAAGATGTCGTTACAAAATTAAATGAAAACTTCTTTGCAAAGATTGCTTCAGACCTTCCTTCTGGGAAATACTGGATCGCTAACAGTTACACGCTGCCTTCGGATGAAATCGTTGAATTTTTCAAGTCTGAGATGGTGAAAGGAAAAGATCAACAGGATATGGTGATTCGTCCTGTTTATATGGAATGGTTTGTGCTTCCTGCTCTCGCACTTCTAGTAGCATCGTGGTTCTTTAAGATGATTCGCATTTTTACTCTTGGTATGCTCTTTGTTATTTCTCCATCTTGGTCTGAAGAAGAAAAAGAGATAAAGCTCTCCCCAGAAGTGATTCATAAAATGGATGATCTCCAAAAGGGCAAACTCAATCGCCTCGAAAAAGTAAAACTTGCCGATGAGCTTTATCAGTCTGGAGCTAAAGCGGAGTCGCTTGAACTTTATAAAGAAAACCTTCCTGTGGATCAGATCGATAAGACGCTCCCCCCAGAAGCTTATCTAAATTATGGAACAGGTTTACTTGAGAACAAACTGGAGGCCGATGGACTCAAGGTCTACGATAAGCTTTCAAAATCTTTGACTGCGGGATCTGAGAAAGAAAAAATTAAAGATGCGATATCAAAAAATACACTTTCCCATTTTAAGCAGCAAGAAGAGAAGAAGAAAAAAGAAGAGCAGGATAAGAAAGATCAGAAAGATAAAAAAGATCAGAATAAAGACGAAAAAAATAAAGACGATCAAGACAAGCAGGGCAACCAAGGTCAAAGTGGTCAACAGAAAAAAGAACAGAACGGTCAAGGTAAAGATCAAAAAGATCAGAAAGACAAAGGCGACGAGCAAAAAGACCAAGACAAGAAGGATAAAGGCGAAGAGAAAAAAGATGATAAAGGTGAAGGCGAAGATAATAAAGACAAAGAAAAAGACCAGGGCCAGCCGCAACCAAACGAAGGTGAAAAGAAACCTCTTCCACCCAAAAAAATGCCAGCTAAGCTGAAGCAGCTTTTATCAGATGATCGACAACTTCAGATGAAAGTTATCGAAAACGGAACTCGGGAACTCAATAAACGTAAATCTCGCACCAGCAAGGATTGGTAGTATGAAAATAGTGCTATTTGTTTTTATTTTATTCTTTTCAATCACAACCTGGGCGGACTCAGCAAAAGTCGAACTCAATCCTGCCAGGCCTGTTGTAGGTGAAGTCTTTAGGGCATTCTTTCATATCTACACTGATTCTGATGCGGAACCTGTTATTAACTTTATTCCTTCTGGAGTTGAAGTCGTCGGTAAATCAAATCAAGGTGTTTCAACAAGCACAGTCTACGCCAATGGAAATCTTACGGTTACCCGGGAGATGATTTACGTATATGAGCTAGTGGCGTCACGTCCAGGATCTGGATCTTTGCGCGATATTAATATTTCGATGAATGGTAAAACCTTCAGGCATCCGACTGTTTCTTTCAATGTGCTTAAAGAAGCAGAAGAAAAAAGTGAAGTCTTTGTCATGGCAGACATTGCTAAGAAAGAAGTCTATCTCGGAGAAGGAATTCTTGTTCGTTACTATGTCTATAGCCGTGCACAAGTGAACAATATTGAATTAAAAAAATTTCCTAAGCTTACTAACTTTCTTAAAAGGTTTCTGCAAGAACCTGAAAATCCTGAGCGTGTAAATGTGGACGGACAAGTCTATGTACGAAGACTCGTTTACTCTTCAAAATTATTTCCAGAAAAGGTTGGAGAGCTTAAGATTGATCCTCTCTATGCAGCTGTGACTTACGCAGCTGCTTCTTCAAATGACCCATTTAGTACTTTTGGTTTTTCAAGAGATTTTAGGACACGCTCACTCAGCAGTGAAGCCGTAACGATTACAGTTAAACCTCTACCTGAACCAGTACCCGCCGGGTTTACAGGTCTCATTGGAAAACATGAATTTGATTTACAGTTTGGACAGAGCAAATTAATTGTCAATGAACCACTCGAAATAAAACTCACCGTTTCCGGTGGTGGAATGCTTGAGACCTTTGAGGCGCCAACGTTGTTCAAGGCCCAGGGTTTTGAAGAGTTTGAAACCAATGGGGACCTTAAAATTTCGGATCCTAATAACGCGACCAAGATTTTCGACTACACCTATCTCGCCAAAGAGAATATGAAAATACCAGCAGGTACTGTGACCCTGAGCACCTTTGATCCTACAGCTCAGAAATATATCCCAGTCCAGCTTAACATTCCCGAATTAGTTGTCGCCGGAGGAAATGCTTCTCCTAAAACGGAGTCTCCGAAGGAAGATAAGAAAACAGAAGATAAAAAAGATTTTCAAATGCCTCAGATAACAAAAGATTTTGCTGGGCCTATTCTTGAAGACCCGACATTCTATCGTAAATATCTAACTTATTTTAACCTACTCGTTGCAGGAATATCACTCTTCGTCGCCCTCTCGCTTGTCATGAAGAAGGGAATGTTCCCTAAATTTGGAGGGGATCTAGGGGTACCGAATCTTTTCAAAAAAGGTCAGTTTTCACTCAGTGAATTCACGCGATGGCTCTCTCCTCTTATTCAAAAAACCGGAAAGGCACCATTGGCAATCATTCGTGAATCAGACTTGCGAGAACCAGAAAAGACCTATTTTATTGATCTATTAAATGCGAATGATTATAAAGACTACTCAGCTCAGAAAGGTGGCCTTAAGTTCACTTACCAATCGGGTGCTTTTAAGAGTTTGGGTAAGTATATTGAGAGCGTAAAAAATGAAAGTTCTTCAAAATCTTCTTGATATTCCGAGCAGTCCAGAAATTGGAGTCACCATCGGAAATTTTGATGGTGTTCACCTTGGGCATCGTGAGCTTCTGCAAAAAATAAAATCTGACTGCCTGAAAAAAAACGTCCTTTTTGTGGTGATAACATTTGTCCCTCACCCTCAAAAAATTCTTCGTCCTGAGAAAGAAAGGTTCCTGCTTAATAGTTATGAACAACGCCGTTCTCAACTCAAAGAGCTCGGTGTTGATTATCTGATTGAGATGCAGTTTACCCGCGACTTCAGTACACTTCCCCCTGAAGATTTTTTAAGTCACTTCATCTTTAGTTATCCTAAACTCAGGTCGTTCTATTTAGGCTATGATTTTGCTTTTGGAGCTAATAAGCAAGGCGGCTTCGATCTGGTGAAAGACATCTGCGTTCCTCGCGGAATTCATGTTGAAGTCCAACCGAAGTTTGAATTTCATGGGAAAGTTGTTTCGTCGAGTCTCATTCGTGATGATGTTCTTTCGGGTAGAATGGATGAGGCCAATCTCATGCTCAGCCGACCTTTTCATCTTGAAGGTGTGGTTGTCAAAGGTGAGGGCCGTGGTAAAAAGATTGGATTTCCAACGGCAAACATTCAGGCGTCACCCGATGTCATCATTCCCCAAAAGGGAGTTTACGTCACTCGCACTATCCATAATGGTATGACTTATCAATCCGTGACCAACATCGGGATTAATCCAACATTTAAAGACACAGAAATATTGAGCGTAGAAACAAATCTCTTTGATTTTGAAACGGACATCTACGGAGAACCACTCGAAATTCAATTCATGCACAAACTTCGCGATGAACGAAAATTTCCTACAGTGAATGATCTCATTGCGCAGATTCGCTCAGACGTTGAAGCGGCAAAAAAATTCAAGATGAGAGCATGAAGCTTGCACTCTTGGGTTATCCAATATCTCATTCCCTGTCTCCAAGGATTTACAAAGAACTTCTTGGTGAGAGACTCTCGAGCTATGAACTCATCGAGATTGAAGATTCTTCCAAAATTCCAACACTGAAAGATCTCTCTCAAAGGTTCGATGGCCTCTCTATAACAGCACCTCATAAGAAGCACTTCCTTCATGACCAAATTGAGATGTCTGAGCTTGTGAAAAAAGTGGGCGCGATCAACACGCTATCTTTTAGAAACGGAAAGGTCTTTGCTACAAATACCGATTTACTTGCGACGAACTTTATTCTCAAGCGTTACAAATTAAAATTTCCCAAGATCAAATTGATTCTTTTGGGTAACGGCTCGATGGCCAAGCTTACAAAAATTCTAGCCGATGAACTCGACATCCCCTTGGTTCAAAAATACCGTAATAATGAAGAGAATTTGTCGGAGATTAATCTCGAGAAATTCTTCGATCCATTATACCAAACCATCGTTATCAACTCCTGTTCGCGGTCTTTTGTTTTTAAAGGTGAACTTCATCCCTCTTTTATTTTCTGGGATTTTAACTATGATTTCCCACCACATAGAGATCGGCTCACCAAAGTTATTTATTCCTACGAGGATGGTCAGGAAATGCTTCGTCTTCAGGCAATAGAGGCCATCAAGTTCTGGAGCATATAGGTCCTAAACTTAAGTCCTGAATAATCCGAATGTATCAACATACAATTAAAGGGTTATTCACTTCATGATTCGCAAAGAGTTCATTGATATAGTCACAAACACAGGGATGGCAACTCTCAAAGAGATGCGCCGAATCTCTATGGGACGTGAAGATGACATCAACGAATTCGAACTTTTATCGATGCCATACTTCGATGAAAATAAATTCGCAAAAATATGTTCAGAACGATTTGGAATTACTTTCATTGATCTAAGAAACGCGAAGGTACCGGCGGAAACTTTAGGAACGATGAAAAAACGTTTTGTCGTAAAGTACCGAGCCATTCCGATTCAGAAGACAAGTACTAAAATTACGATGGCCACCTTTGATCCGAGTGTTATTGCGGAAGCCACTAAAGAACTCTCTGATACTTATAAAAAACAAATTGAATTCATTCTAACCAATCTCTCCTCGTGGAGGAAGCTCTACGCCGGAGTTAAAGAATCTGTCGATGACCTCATCAATAATATTCAGGAAGTCACTGCTAATAGTTCAATGGAAGAGAGTATCAAAGCAGAAGATATTTCCGATGACGTCGTGACTTTTGTAAACCGACTCCTTGCCGAAGCCTATGTTAAGAAAGCTTCTGATATTCACGTTGAACCTTATGAAAGAATCTTTCGCGTGCGTTTGCGCATCGATGGAAATCTTGTGGAAGTAGCGCAGCCACCGAAGAGTATGATGCCCTCAGTTCTATCGCGTCTAAAAATTATGTCTCAGATGGACATCTCTGAAAAACGAAAACCCCAAGACGGTCGTATCAAGCTTCTCATTGGATCTCACCCCGTAGATTACCGAGTCTCATCTCTGCCAACACTCTTCGGCGAGAAGATTGTTTTGCGACTCTTGGATTCTACAAATCTTCAGCTTGATATGACCAAGCTTGGTTTCGAACCAAAGCAGCTCGAAGTCTTTAAAGAAGGAATTCACCGTCCCTATGGAATGTGCCTAGTGACGGGTCCAACTGGTTCTGGAAAAACGACGACTCTTTATTCTGCTATTTCTGATCTTAATACCCCTGACAATAATATTTCAACTGCTGAAGATCCTGTAGAATTTAACATCGAGGGAATTAACCAGGTCAATATTCGCAAAGAAGTTGGTCTCACTTTCTCAACCAGTCTTAAAGCATTCTTGAGACAGGATCCAGACATCATCATGGTGGGAGAGATTCGAGATCTTGAGGTTGGTGAGATTGCCGTTGAGGCCGCTCTTACTGGCCACTTAGTCCTATCGACCTTGCATACAAACGATGCTCCATCCACAGTCACCCGATTACTTAACATGGGTATTGAACCCTTTCTGGTTGTGGCAGCTTTGAACGTCATCGTGGCCCAACGTCTCTGTCGAAAAATTTGTATCAACTGCCGTGAAGAAAAGAAGATTGGTGTGGATGAATTGATCCACTGTGGATTCGCGCCAGCTTCGGCTGAAAAAATCAAAGTCTATCATGGTAAAGGCTGCGAGATATGTAACAATACTGGATATAAGGGTCGTCTCGCGATTTATGAAGTGCTGTCTGTAACACCAAAGATTCGAGAGCTCATTTTGAGAAACGCATCTGGTGATGACATTAAAAAACAGGCCATCCGAGATGGGATGAAAACTCTCAGAATGTGCGCCCTCACTAAAGTGGCCCAGGGTTTAACGACATTAGAAGAAGCAGTGACGAACTCCGCTTCGGATCAACTGTAGGAGTATGAAATGAGTGACCCGGTAAACATGAACACCAACACCAAAACAGCTGATCAAGGGATTGGAAATATCCAGATCCAGCAGCTCTTTAAGGTTATGGTAGAAAACGGAGCCTCAGATTTGCACCTAACTGTGGGATCTGCTCCGGGTATGCGTATTAGTGGAGACATCGTCCGCGTAAAAGTTGGCTCCCTCACTCCTGATGATACAAAGCGACTCATTTATCAAATCTTGACCGAGAAACAAAAAGCTGAACTCGAAAAGAATCTCGAACTTGATTTTTCATTTGGAATTAAAGGTCTCGCTCGATTTCGAGCGAATGTGTTTTACTCCAAAGGATCGACGGCCGCAGTTTTTCGTCAGATTCCAAGTTTGATTCCCGACTACGATGCCCTTGGTTTACCACCCATATTACTTGAGATGGTTAACGTATCCTCTGGACTCTTCCTGGTAACCGGGCCAACAGGATCTGGAAAATCAACAACACTTGCTTCTATCATTGATAAGCTTAATAGCACGGGTTCCAACCATATTATAACACTTGAAGACCCAATTGAGTTTGTTCACCAACATAAAATGTCTCTCGTAAACCAACGCGAGGTTGGTGCTGATACTCTGAGCTTCGGAAAGGGAATCAAGTCTCTTCTCCGTCAGGACCCCGATATCGTTCTGGTAGGTGAGCTTCGCGATCCTGAGACAATTGAAGCTGCCTTGACGATTGCCGAAACTGGTCACGTTGTATTCGGAACCCTACACACAAACTCTACAGTCCAAACGATTAACCGTATCATCAACGTCTTCTCCCACGAGCAACAAGAACAGATCCGCACTCTCTTATCCTTTGTACTCCAGGGTGTCGTTGCCCAACAACTCTTGCCTAAAATTCCCAAGGGCCGTGCCTTAGTTCAGGAAATTCTTCGTATCACTCCGGCGATTAGAAACTTAATTCGCGAAGACAAGGTTCACCAGATTTATTCACAAATGCAGATTGGTCAGGAAGAGTCTGGCATGATCACCATGAATCAACACATCAGAAAGCACGTCGAGGGTGGAGTTATCTCACCAGAAACTGCTATGACGTATTCAAATAACCCTGAAGAACTCGCCCGCATGCTTGGATTGAACAACTCACCAAGAAAGAGATCATAGGTTTAAATTATGCCTGTTTTTAAGTATGTCGGATTTACAAATGATGGGAAGAAGATCGAATCGACCATCGATGCGGAAAATGAAAAAGACGTAAAAAAAATCATGCGCCGTCAAAACGTGCGCGTGACTAAGGTTATCCCTCCATCCATTTTTGATACGGACCTAGGAACTTTTCTTGCCGACAAGGGACTCATTCGTCCATTTGGCCGCGCGGAACTAATGCGTTTTACACGTCAACTCTCAATTCTTATTAATGCCGGTGTTCCGATTCTTGAGTGCATGGAAATCCTCTACAAGCAGGAACAAAATCCTTCACTCAAGAAAGTTGTAAAAAATATTTCTCAGTCAGTAGAAGAGGGAAAAACCCTTTATGAGTCCATGTCCAATCAGCCTGGTTTTGATAAACTTTACTGCGCGCTCGTCAAGGCCGGTGAAGCTGCAGGTATTTTAGATACTATTCTAGTTAAGCTCGCTGAGTTTCTCGAGAAAGCCGAGAAGTTAAAGAAACAAGTTAAGTCTGCTCTTACTTATCCAGTCATTGTAGTTTTAGTAGGTATTATCGTCATCTTTGGACTTATGACTTTTGTGGTTCCTCAGTTCGTAGGAATTTTACAAGAATCTGGTCAACAGATTCCTTGGGTAACTCAGGTCGTAATGGATTGCTCCTCCTTCTTTCAAAACTACACCATGCTTTTGATTGCAGCGATTGTTGCGTTTGTTATTCTGTTTGTTAATTTCATCAAGACCAAAGATGGTAAAGCCCAGTGGGACCGCTTTACGATGAAAGCGCCTCTCTTTGGTATGCTGGTGATCAAGGGCAACCTTGGTGCTTTCACTCGAACTCTTGCAACCATGCTCGCGGCCGGCGTCCCTATTATTGATTCTCTTGAAATTTGTATTGAAACCCTCGACAACACCCAGATCGCAAAGGATCTCACAAAAGTCCGTAAAGCTGTCATCGAAGGGAAGTCCATTACTGAACCATTAGGAAGAATTACCTATTTCCCACCATTGGTTACACAAATGATCAAGGTTGGAGAGGCAACAGGTAACTTGGACCAGATGTTGGTGAAAGTGGCAGATGTATTTCAGGATGAAGTGGAGGAGCTCGTTGGAAACCTAACGAAGCTTATTGAGCCTCTTATCCTTGTCGTCTTAGGTGGCATTATTGGGTTCGTCCTTATTGCCATGTATTTACCAATCTTTATGTCTGCCGGAGGGGCCGACAGCTAAGATTGCCAACTATTCTGGTAGCTCCTCATGTTTTGAAGGAATTCTAAATTGAAGCTACTAGGAATAAGTTGCCGAAAATAGATTAAATCTAAATCATTTGATAACTTATTAAGTGAATATAGATTTTCGATGTAAAATAGTCCTGAGCATAATACTTTTTGGATTCTTAATATCTGAAAGAGAAGATGCTCATTAACAAAAAACCAGATCTCTTAATGATCAGGTCAATAAGGAGTCTCTCATGAAAACGTTTTGGAAGTCGCTTAAACGCGAAGACGGGTTCACGCTCGTTGAGTTGATGGTCGTTGTTGCTATCATCGGTCTCTTGTCTGCGGTTGCCATTCCGAACTTCAAAAAGTATCAGGCTCGTGCGAAGACCTCGGAAGCTAAGCTGCAGCTTGCTGCCGCTTATACAGCTGAACAGTCCTTTTTTTCTGACTACACCATCTTTTCTACATGCCTTCGCTATATGGGATTCGATCCTTCTCTAGAAGCCGGACAACGCTATTACACGATCGGTTTTGGTACAACTGCAGCGGTTATTGATACAACTGCGTATAACGGTGCTGCTAACTCTGGCTTAAATACTGGTGCCGTGGTTGCTGGTACCAACGTTACAACCAACTTTACGACTGTTGTTACAGTTGCAAGCGGTGGTTGTCCTAATTCACAAGCTGGACTCGATGGGCAGCACTATTTCCTATCTGCTAAACGTGTTGGTGCTTATGCTCCCACGACAGCCGCAGCTCTTGGTGCGCTTGATTTAACAATTACAACTGCTCAAGGTTCTTCAAACGACACGAACGCTGTGGTTCCGGGTCTTGGTACTCAAGCAACAAGTGCTACAATGTCATTCCGGGTTTCGGCCGCTGGAATTGTTGATAAAGACAAGAACACTGACGCCTTATCTTCATACTTTTGGATTAACGAAGGTAAGCAAATTGGTAATCCACGAAACGGATATTAAAAGTCATTATTTAAAAGATTTTGAAAGGAAGGGGAACTCAGGTTCCCCTTCCTTTTATTAAGACAGCTCAAAGTCTCGAAAAGATTACTTCTCTAAAGTTTTTTTCTTCTTAATTTCATATTGAACGAAAGGTTCACGGGTTGTGTAGAGATTTTTTCTTTGCACGTAAAAATCTCCCCTGGAATCTTTTTTTGAACAGTTAGAGCCATTTTGGTTGAGGCACTTAAGATCAATCTCAGCACGAATCGAATAAAGGTCATCTTCTAAGCGAAGCTTCAAACTTTCATCCTTGGTGGTTTCATAATGAAGCAAGACGAGCTCATAGATGTCTTCGAGCTCCATCCCATTCGCTCTCTTAAGTTTGTTAACGACTGAGATAATGCGTCCCTTTGATTTTGGATGATCTTTAATCTGATCAAGAAGACGAAGCCCGTTTTCCACGTCACCGAGCTCAAAGTAATAATTAAAACCAGCGTTATAAATTAAGTTATAATCATTCGGGTAGTGAACCATTCCTTTTTCATATAAGGCAGCCGCTCCTTTCAAATCGTCTTTTACAATTGAAAGATAAAGTCCCCCATAAAGATAATTTTCATAAAATAACGGATCCAAAACAGAAATAGTCATAAATCTTAGAAACATCCAGTTCCCCATGTCAGCCTTATTGTAATGTTCAAGGTCTGATTCGAGGAGTGTTTGAACCCAGATCAAATCGGATATAAGTTTTTTATTTCCTGTTGAAAATATTCTGAGGAGATCTTCATTGAAGTTGATACTTGAGTCTTGAGCAGTAATTTTTAAAAAGGGGCGTTCGAATCTTCGATGTAGACTAAGAGCTGCTCCATAAAATGAAATTGCCAAAAGAAAAACGATTAAATTTTTATTGCCAGCTTTACTTGATATCATAACACTTAGAATATGTTAAAATTTCAAAACATCACCAAGATTTTCAAGTCGGATCTTTTTACTCAGCCATTTGTGGCTTTGGACGATGTGAGTTTTGAAGTGCCGAAAGGATCGATGGTTGGTTTTCTTGGTGCCAATGGGGCAGGAAAAACGACTTCACTCAAAATTATCATGGATTTTATCCGAGCCGATAGAGGGCACGTTTCTTTTTCATCTAGCATGGGCCTTAGTAAAACTGAAATTTTCAAAAATATAGGTTTTCTACCTGAAAGACCTTATTTTTATCAGAACCTGACAGGAAACGATTTTTTATCTTTCATGGGAAAGCTATCTGAACTTCCAAAGTCTAGAATCAAGGACCAAGTTAGTTTTTGGGCCCCTAGATTCAAAATTGATCATGCACTTAACCGTGAACTCAAGACATATTCAAAAGGAATGCTACAAAGAATAGGATTTCTTGCAACGATATTGCATGCTCCCGAACTGATCATACTGGATGAACCTCTGTCTGGCCTTGATCCGATAGGACGCAAGGAACTCAAAGACGTCATTATCGAGGTTCATAAAGAAGGCAAGACCGTCTTTTTTAGCAGCCACATTGTCTCAGACATTGAGGAAATGTGTGATCGAGTAATATTTCTTAAAGATGGCAAGCTCGTTTATGATGGTGAGGTGAATCAGTTGATGCAGTCTTCTCAGGAACTGAACTACGAAATAAAAATTCGTTCGGAGAAGTTACTTACGACCACACTTCCTATTTTAAAACAGATAAACATTACAGACCATGTTCAAGTTTTTATTGTTAAAGAGAGTCAAAAAAATCCCTTAATGGAAGATTTCATTTCAAAAAAAGTGGATATAACGGGTGTTGAATTAATTAAACCATCTCTTGAAGAAATCTTTTATAAAACAAAAGGCTCAAATGCCAATTTTTAAAAAAATCTTCATTATCGCAAGTTATACTTTCAAAGAGATACTCAAAAGCAAAATTCTCTACAGCTCATTAATTGCTGGAGTTTCTCTCATTTTGATTACCTATGTTGCGACGGAGTTCACTTACGGAGTTCCTGAAAAGATTGCTCTCGATTTTGGCCTTGGAATGCTTTCGCTCTCTTCTTTAGGTATTTCATTGTTCATGGGTGCTACATTGCTCTCGAGAGAAATTGACTCGAGAACTGTTTATATGGTGATTTCAAGACCAGTTCCAAGGTGGGTATTCATAGTCGGCAAAATTGCAGGTCTCGTGGGTGTCCTCATTGTTAATCTGAGTATCCTGAGTAGCATGACCTTAGTCTCTGTATACTTACTGGGTGGGAAGCTTTCGGGGATGATTTTTTGGGCGATAGGATTTAATTTATTAGAATGTTTTTTGTTGCTTCTCGTTGTAGTGTTCTTCTCGCTTTTCTCAAATACAATAATTTCTTCCATCATCACTATTGTGATGCTCGTTCTTGGACACGCGATACAAGAAACTAAACTTACTACTTTTGTATTGAACCGACCTGAACTAGGAAAGCTCCTTAACTTTTATCACTTGATTTTGCCGGGGTTCTACAAACTCAACTTGAAGGATTATGTTACTTATAATCAAAACATAAATGATGAGTACCTTTGGTACTCATCAAGCTATGGAGTTTTATACTCGTTGGCAGTCTTGTTCATGATAATTTTTATTTTCAATAAAAAGAATATTGATTAATGCATACTCTTTTTAGATTCTATTCATTCATCTTTGGTTGCATGATCGGAAGTTTCCTTAACGTAGTGATCTATCGACTTCCTTTAAAAAAAAATATGGTTTCTGATCGCTCCGCTTGCCCCAAATGTGGAGCTAAACTTTCGTGGTATCACAATATACCCCTGTTGAGTTTTCTTTTTCTAAAGGGCAAGTGTGGCTTCTGCGGAGTCCGTATTTCCTGGAGATATCCCCTCATAGAAATCCTGATTGGTCTTTTCTCTTTCTGGCTTTTTCCAGATGAATTGACAGGAACTGATTTGAGTTTTTATGTGTTTTACTTTTCGATTGCATGCGTATTTGTGTGCCATTTTTTCATCGATTTAGACCATCATCTCTTGCTTGATTCTCTTAATTTGTACCTCCTTGCGCTCGTCTTACCATTCGCAATTTTCACTCAATCATGGGTTCAATGGAGCATTGGAGGAGCGATTGGTTTTGGTATCCCGCTTTTTGTAACTTGGGTATTCTATAAAATCCGAGGACAAGTAGGACTCGGTGGAGGGGATATTAAGCTATACGGGATTCTCGGAATCTTGCTAGGATCTGCTGGAATTGTTT
>JBBQGK010000083.1:0-16312 GCA_038322885.1 Bacteriovoracales bacterium
GGAGTTTTTAGATTACCAGCGAAGAAGATTTTTGACAGAGGGACTTTTTGATATTGTGGATGAGTACAACTCAATAGTTCCTTTAAATACACAGGTAAAAGCCGCAATCGTATCAGCTAAAGGTAGACGTAATAAAAGGCAGAAAGACGAAACAGATCGAGCTGAAGGTAACATGGATCATGATTTCGACGTGAAAGTCACCTACCTTTCAGACAGTGAAATTAAAGAAATCAAAAAGAAATTTAGAGCGAGAAATATCGAGAATGAAACCGGCTGGCTCACAGTATGTGAGACATTTTTGAAGTCTAAGCTTTTAGAGCAGGAGTGTTTTATTGACGAATTTTGCCAGTACCTTTCACCGCATAGGTCAGAGCAAGCTCACTTATTTTCGGATCGGAATGTCGATTGGAAAAAGGCTACAGCAATATCCGGCGAATCGGGCATGGGGTTTTCTGATTCTTTAATTCTTAATATGCTTCTTCATACAACGATTGATTATATTTTTACCCTTGATTATGACATGGTTTATGCCGCAGCAGTGTCGGCGAAAGGTAAAAAGGTCGTTTTACCAGATGATAGAATAAATTCATTCAAGAGCACTCTCAAAGGGCTGCAGTGAATTTAATTGGTGAATGGATTTTGCTGGAACATTCTCAAATCAATGAAGACCTGAGAGGAAAGTTAGTTTATAGCTCGGATATGAACATGTCGGTCCATATCACTGGTAAGTTTAATGGTGTGGATATCTTTATTTCATACTCCGGGACTTACTTTATTGAAGAAAATTTTATCATTCACAAAGTGGAAATTTCCGAGAACCCGAAGAGGGTAGGCGCGGAGCTAAGACGATATTTGAAACTTAATGGTGACCTGATGACTTTTACAGAGTCACCCCATGATTCAAGCTTTCGAGTTGTTTGGCAGAAGCAAGAAAGTCTCTCTTCATCTCTGTAGTTGGCTATATTTGGCTAAAACATATGAATAAATATTGGTAATCGCTCAAGGCGAGTCAAATCCACCATTAGTCAGGCTGTTCGAACATCGAACAGTATTTAAAAGAAGGGAGCCGGTTTTATCCAGCTCCCTTTTTTATCATAGAGAATTAAGACAGATTTTTCAAAATGACCTTTATTCTAATCTTCTAAACCCAAATAATCCTTAGCTTTCAATTAGCTCTGCTTCATTTTTAAGCAAATTGTTCCGATAAGTCGTAATGTCGATTTCTGAAGAGAAACTTACATTAAATGAGAAATAAATTATGAACTCCATCAAGTTTGGCAAATCAAAATATCATCTCTACTTCACCATTAGTATCTTCGCGCTAATTTTAGGGACAGCCGTAGTTGACGAAAAATCATCAGTTGAATCCACTCTTTTTATCGGTATCCTCGCAGCTATTGGATATGCTCTAGGTAATTTTATTCAGCCCGTTCCCCATCTCAAATCCATTGATGAGAAAGATGGTGTTGTGATCCTCACTCCGACAAAAGGAGAGGTCATGACCTTCAAGGTACATGAAGTGAATAGCTGGTATGCCAACAAACAAGCTCTGAATATGACGATCAACAACAAGACTTATGTCTTCCTGTGCGATGATGGCAAGGGATTGATGAGGGCGTGGGGTCTGAAGAAATTTGGCAAGCCGAAAGACATTGATAACAAAGGTTTGATGCCCGCACTCGTGTGCGTGATTGTTTTTACGATGACACTTATGAGGGATTCAGGAATAAGCCAGATTGTTTTTCTTGTGATATCTGGAAGTTTTGGTGCCTACTTCTTTTACAAAATTCAATTGAAGGCCAACAAGCTTCCCAAAAGTGAGAAGCCTGTGAACATCAAGACGTCGCGGATGATTTTAATGCTCGTAGCGCTTGCCTTTGGACTCTACTTCTCTACTAAAGACATCAAAGACACTGACAATATGTCCAGCAATCAAACTAAGCATGAACGAATTCCTGCCAGCGAGCCTTGATTTTTCTTCTACTCTTGTGATTTGCAATCTGTTGCCTTCACCCACCGACTTGCGACCGATTCAACGACGATCCCTCTTCCTAAATCAATCTTGAGTGTCTCAGTGAAGGTTGCGATACATTCATTATAGCCGTTCAAGCGTGATTCTGAAGTTTCCTTGATGACCGTGATCGGTGTGAGAGGAAAGCCATAGTACATGCTGCCATCGTTAACAATTTTATCTAATTTTTCAATTTGGCAGCCTTGGACCTGAGCGAGTGTGTGGGTTAGTTTGATGGCACTGGTATCACCAATGATCTGGAGAGGCTTTCCGGCGGCCTGAGCGCTTAAAATTGTATATGTGCGATCTTTGACAGCAGTGTTGGGAGTTCCCAGATTTATTTTACAACTCAGATTATAGATGTTGGTGTTAGCTTCAATTGAGACAACTTCACGATGAGCTTCCGCCATAGCGGCCGAAGAAAAAAGCAAAGAAAGAACGATTAGAGATTTCATATAAACCCTCCCAGGCTTAGGTTGGGAGGAGAGTATATGCGCTGGGCTATTTAAACCATGGCTATAGAAGTATTTTTGATATAGGTAGAAGACTATGGTCTGTTTTAGGCTAGTTCTTCTTCACACCGGTACAAACATTACGGTGTCTGGTCTCGTTGTAGACGATCTCCCCGCAAGGATGAGTGACGATGTCATAAACAGCAAAGGCGATGAAAGCTGAAATTGTTACCCAAATACCGATCGTCCAAACATTATCCGATGCGGTCCAAGAGGCACCTTTTGCGTAGAAGTGACTTGAGTTTTGATTCCAGAAATTGATGATCTCGGCTGCTGATGCATTGGTTGGAAGATTTTTCTGGGCCGCTCGAAAGTTATCGATCGTTGACCCGTCTGCATGTCTCATTTCGATAAATGCTAACATGTCTTTTTTTGACAAACCTTGAGAGGTCAAGACTTCGAGCTTATCGGTTGTCTCCTTCAATTGACGTTGAAAGAAGACAGGATCGGCCTGGTCCCATTCAACATTCATAGAGTATTCATAATCATCCATGATCGATTTAAACTCAGTGACACTCCCTGTGCCTGCGAGAGAGTTAAATGATAGGCAAAGAAGAAGGAGGATGCTGATGGTTCTCATACTGAGTCCTAGCTTAGTGAATAAATAATTTTAGATCTTATAAATCACGGCTAGAAAATGGGTTAGGGTATTACCCATTCGTGTAAAGATTTCTTCTTTTTTAAGTCCTGAGGCCTTTGAGGATCCTCTTAGGTTCTCCAATCGTCGCATAGAGATAGGCCGCCACTCCCAATGAGGCAAGGGAGCTGATGACGATCGTCTCGGTCATCCCAACGCATCCGATGAGCCAACCGGTGTTGAATTCGCCAAGGTCATCTCCGGTTGAGACAAGGACTCCGTTGACGGAACTAATTTTTCCAAATTCATGAGGAGCGGCCATGTGAAAGACAAAATTCTCTCGCATCATGGCACTCATTCCGTCGCTGGCCCCTAAAATAGCCATGACAAATGCTACGCTCAATGGTCCTTGAACAAAAAGAAGGGCGAAGGCGGCGAGGGACCAGGTGAGCACAACTCCCGCGAAATGAGATCCGTTCGTTCGAGAAAGGGAATGACTTGGGGTACTCATGATGGCAAGGCAAGAGAAGAGATGAAAGATGGACTTGAAGTACCCAAAAGATAAACCGTCGATGCCCAAATCAGTAAGAAGAAAGGGAAGGAAGGCAGAGAGTCCCATGAAGCCCGTGAGAATCGTGTCTGAGAATAGTGGGTAGAATAGTTTTTTGCGTTCGACGACATTCAATGACTTGATCGAATTGAGAAAACTCTCTTTCTTCTGGGGCTCTCCGGTTCGAACGGTGGTCTTGAAACTATTGACCATCATCAGAGAAATCAGTTGTAGTCCAAAGGCGAGATACAGAGCTCCGGAGAGTTTCCAGTCAAGTGTATGAAAGAGGCTCACAATTCCGGAACCAAGAACCAGAGGGGCCTGCCATGAGAGAGTGTTATATTTTGCGATCACACTATTTTTACCGTTACAGTTTTTTAAGAGTGAGTGATAGAGAGGGGCCTTCACAACTCTGGTCAAGGCAATCAGAGCAAGGGCAAGAACACTCACAAAATAATCGCTTCCAAACGGAAAGAGTAAAACAAGACAAGGAAGTAGACTCAAGACCATGATCCAGAAATAGGCGAGACCAATTTTTTTCTGAGAGTCTACCCAGCTCCCTGCTTTGAGACTGAACAAGGCCGTCGGTAAAAAGAGCGCGAGCCCCATGGCACCCACCATGAGTGAAGACTTTGTGTTCGAGTAGGTTTGAAAAAATCCGTAGAATCCCAAGATCTGAAAAGATAATGAACCAAAAAATCGAGAGAGAATAAGGATCAGAGGATTTTTCATCAGTTTCGCTCAGTTCTCAAAATATGAATGAAGACGAGACTAGTCGCCGCATAGAAAAAGAGAATCGCCGAATCCTGGAAGTTGAAGGTGATCCTTTGCCCGAACGCAAGTGCTCCAAATAAAAGGACAGAAACAAAGCAAGACCTCTCGAGCAACTTGAGTTTTGTAGATTTCAAGAAAAGACTTAGTAATGCGGCCACTCCGATGAGCAGTTCTACTGCGGCGATGAGATAGAACTGAACTGGTAGTGCTCCCGCACCGAAATTTAAAAATGTTCCTTGAAATTGAGTCACAAACCACGCCGGAGTTCCGTCTCCAGAGAGTTTTGATATTCCTGCTGAGAGCATGGTGATGCCCAACAAGAGGGCCATTCCTAACCTTAACATTACGCTGTCGCCATATTGAGATTGATCGCATGACCTGTGTGAGAGACTTTGGCCTGGAGGTAAGACGCGTTTCCTTCTTTCAGAAAAACTCCCGTCGAGATCATCTCCACAACTTCAACTCCGTAGGCCTCGAGCTCTTTTGCCTTTAGAGGATTGTTGCTTAAGAGTTTCACCTTATGAATTCCCATCGCCTTAAGCATCTGGGCGGGAGACTCGTATCCACGAAGATCGTCCTTGAGACCGAGCATGCGGTTGGCCTCGTAGGTATCATGCCCTTGGAGTTGCAACTCATACGCATCGAGCTTATTGTAGAGACCGATGCCTCTCCCTTCCTGGCGCAAGTAGATGAGAACTCCGCCTTCTTTATTAAATTTTGTCACGGCCTCATTGAGCTGCTCGCCGCAATCGCAACGAGATGATTGAAAGATGTCGCCGGTCAAGCACTCTGAATGAACTCGCACCATGACTGGTTCATCACTAACGACAGTTCTGAAGTCGAGAGCGATGTGCTCTTTTCCATCAGTCAAACCGTGGAAGCTCACAAACTTCGCACGGGCCTCACCCATAGGGATCAGAACCGAGTTACGAACGATGACTTCATTTCTTGTGAAAAGAACCTGATTCAAATCTAACTTACTCATACGCTCTCCTAGAGTGATTGTTCCCAATGCTTGGGGCATGCACACTTATAGAGAATTTATTTGTATCCGTAAGAGTCTTAAATCGAAACAGGTGTTTCTGTGATGAAAGTTATGAGACTTGTGAATGACAGACCAGAGCTTACCATCTCGTGAGATTATCTTATCTGACAGCTGCCTTCGACTCCAGTTCCCTCGAGGTTGCCGAAGTGAATATTCTTAAGTTCCTCAGTGGTGGTAAGACCACCGCCAAAAACGATCATCGCGCCCATGCGTACAGTCCGCACTTCACCTACAGTTCTGGTGGTGACTTCAGTGAGGTCAAAACTGACTACAGATCTGTGCTGGAAAGTTTCTCTAGACTCCGAGTCCACGAGAATCATAGGTACTTTCTCTGAAAAGCAACTAAGTAGTAGAGGGTTACTAACATTTGTCGCACAACCCAGGGTCCCCTTGAGAGCATAGAAACCTTCGAAGGATGCAGGAACTTCTGCGACTAAAAGTTTATCCTTTGGAATTTTGAATTGAAAGGGAAGGCGATCTTCTCCCGTTAATTGAATCGTGATTTCAACATTGGTGTGGGGGTCAGTACAGATCACCGACTGCACCTTCGCAAATGATTGAGTAGAGATGAGAGCGAGGAGTATAATTAATTTTTTCATAGCACATGTATATTCATCTAATGTGCCATTTGCAACTTAGGATTTAAATCATGTTTGTCTTTAAGAATTCTTAAGGGCTTTGATGAACATATAAAATTAGTGGTTTAGTTGCGTATCAGTTCGAACAAGTTAAATGGCTTAAATTTTTTATGGATCACACGTGTATTTATAAGTGAAAGATAGGGGCCTCGAAAAACTCGAGGCCCTATCTTTCAAAAAATACTAAAACTAAATATCTTTAGACTTCATCTTTTTGGTTATTGACCCTGGAGTTATTTTTTAGCTCCAGAATGCTCGTCCTCTCCAACTTCTTTCTTAGGATCATGATCCGGGTGATGAGCTTTATGATCGTGCGGCTTATGATGAGTTTCTTCGTGCTCATGATCAGGCGCCCCCGTGTGGTGGTGCTCTTTATCATGGCTTACTTTCTTTGAAGGCTTTTGAGCAAAGGCCATGTTGGTCGCGAGACATAGGGCCACTGCTAACGTTAAAAATTTCATTTAATCCCCTTTTTTGTGATTGTTCTGAGGGTTTATCGGCATTCCAGGAAAATATTTTAAGTGACTATAATTAATTCGAATTAATTGCCCCCTTTCTCCACTGGGCCCAGAATGACTCCAGTTAGCTTTAAAAAAGGCCTAAATCCAGTAAGGTTAAAAGAGTATCCCAAGACCTTGATTCAAGATAAAACTTCATTCTTGGACAGGATGACCAATACTCAATACACATACAATTTCCAGACTAGGATAATTTTTCTGGAATAATTTCTGGGTTCAGCTAAAGTGCGTAACCTAACAAGGATTTTTATGAAAAAAACTCTGCTTCTCCTTACCCTGGCGGTGTTGTCAAACGCCCATGCCTATGAAGCTCAAGTTACGAAAGGACAACTCGCACCTACCATTGAAGCCATGATTGCAAAGGCAACGGCAGACACGAGGGTGGCCTTTGATCTAGGAGATTTTCAACTGGTCGAAGATCGTGATCTCGCCACAAGTAATTTCAAGTTTTATGCCCAGACGACGGAGATGATTCCTGTCGATGGCACAGCCGTACGTATTTGGACGAACAAAGCGACGGGAGAACTCATCTTGGCAGAAATGCATCTCGATGAATCCCACAAGGCTCAAGAGTCTGCCATTGCCATGAAGTACCTAAGAGCAAACAAAGGTGGAAAATTTCAATCGAAGTCTTTCACGAGCTCAGTTCAAGATACTGTTGTTCGTCTGATATCTGAGCACGACACTGATGCCAAAGTTTTGGGGATGAAGTCTCAAGACAAATGGGTAAAGGGCGAGCTTGTGAGAAAAATTGAGGCCCGTGGTCGCAGAGGGATTCATAACATTTCTATTTCTGTGCTTACTGGCAGGGTCATCTCAAATGACTACCTCGAATTTCCTCAGTCCGAAAACACCCGCTCACTCATGGCCAACGTCTTTCCCATCTATGAAGAAGTAGAGGAGACTAACGAGATCCTTAAAACAGAAGTTAAAGAATTGAAGTACATTTACTCGACGATCCCAGACGGAGGGATGAATCCACTTGAAGGTCTTGGCTCAACAGTTTTCCGTGAAGATACCTACAATCCAGTTCTCGCTGAAACGGCTTTTGGTCGTGAGAACCATGTCTGGTCAGAGGCCTCGATCAGAAAACAAATTGAGACCATGGTAGCGAATTTCCCGCTCAAGCAAAACGATGAGTCTTCCGGGATTCTACTACAAGGAAAGTTTGCGACCATTCAACTTCACCCTGGTATAAAAGATGCTTTCAAAGATCTCGCTTTTGAACTCCATCCAAGTGTTCACCACATGCTTTCGTGGGTGAAGGTCGACGGACTTTATAATGCTGTTCCCTTGAGTGGTTTTTATGGGAAGACGATTCATTCACAAGAAGAGCTTCTTGCGCGAGTCCCTTTCCGTCTTCCGGATCATGATCCAGCAAAATACATCAACTCTGGTGCTGATGAGACTCAGGTCTATTACGCGGTGACAACGTTGATGGATGCTCTTGCTGAAATGGGTTTCCAGGATAAAGAAATTTCAACAAAACCGTTCCATGCTTTCTTATATGATCCAGACATCGGGATGAGAGATAACGCTTACTATACCGACAACACGATCAACTTCACGACGTACAATCCGAAGCATGCCAACCTTGCTCGAGATAACTCAACCATCTGGCACGAACTTGGTCACGGAGTCATGGAGCGTATCATGGGATCGTTTCTCGCTTTCGGTGATACCAAGGGTGGGTACGGCGGTCTCTCAGAGGGAATGGCAGATTTTGTGGCCAAGATCATTACTGAGCACCAAACCAATGGCCAAGACTTTCCTGGTAAATATGATTACCGAATCATGAATCAAACTGGCTTCTATCTTCCAAACGAATTCCATGACGAAGGGGAAGCGTATGGGGGAGCCATGAGTGACATGCTCTTGAAAGTGATCTCACTTGAAGGTCGCAAAGGTCTCTTTGCCTTTACCGATTTAACTTTAGAGGCCATGCGTTTAACTCGTGACCATCCGTCTCTTGTTGCTCGCATTTGGTTTGAACACATGCTCTACGCTGATGAGCTTGGAAGTGCCAACAGAGCACCGGGACAATACAGAGACATCATCATTGCGGCAGTCGGAAAACGTAACTTTTCGTTTGATAAAGCTTTCAAACCTGCTCAGCTGAAGATCATCACCCCGTTTGGTGAACTCACTAATATCTCTGCTTCGAGCCGTGAGAAACCTTCTCTTGCTTGTGATCCAAGTGGAACGGCCGCATTTAACCTCAAAGTTTCTCTGACTGAAGGGGATTCAAAATTCCTCGCATTCCCTGCAACAGTGAAAGTTGAATACCACAAGGGTGCTCTTCAAGGGGCAATCAAGTGGGAAGGAGAGGAGTCGAATCCTACGATTTACGAAATTAAATCTGCGAGTGATGTTCTCGACATTCCATTGAAAGTTTCAATGAGCTGTGACTCTATTAATCAACCCGACGGCTCATGCAAGGACTATGCTTACATCCAGGTCTGGTATCCGGGTGAAAAGAAGCCAAGAGCAAAGAAAAGATTTTATTTGAAAGTGAATCCTAAGAATCCGACTTGTGTTGCGAGTAATTAGTTAAAAAAGAAAAAAGACCTCGTGCTCAAATGAGTACGAGGTCTTTTTTTATAGTTTAAGAACACTTTTTACAGATGCCACTAAATTCCACGTTGTGTTCCATATTTCTAAATCCTAAGCGATGAATCGCTTTCTCAAAAATTTTAATATCGCATTTATCGAGAGTTTGAATGTCGCCACAATTTCGGCATCTAACGTGATGATGATGGTGGTGGTGAGAATCTTCTTTCACAAATTCAAATCTAGAAAAATCCTCCCCTAATTTGACCTCTTTGATAATCCCCTTATCCCTAAATTGAACGACCGCGCGGAAAACGGTGGATACGTCACAGTCATTTTTTCCCATGTGGTCATGAAGCTCAGAGACTGAAACTGGTGCTTGGGCCTGTAATATCTTGGTTAGAATCTGGACCTTCGCTTTTGTGCGCTTGAATCCATTGAGAGAGAGGATTTGATGAACTTCGTCTTCAGATACTGGCCCGGAGCAACATTTTTTCATGAGTTCATGTTATAAGACATATTTCTTTTTGGAAATGATTTAATGCAATTAACTTGCAATAAGAAGATTGCTTGTTATCCTCTAAGCATCATCAAGGATGTTAGAATGCCTCTTTTTACGTTGTTCCTTTTTCTATGTCTTAGTGTTTCCCAAGCTCAAACCGAGAATGTAAAAGTTCAAGAGGTTCAGATTTTAGGGCATCAAGATTCTGATAATCTTGTGAACTTCATTCCAAGCGTCACTAAGCTTCAAGGAAAAGAACTTCAGAAAAGAAGACAGACAAGTCTGGGCGATACTTTGTCTTCTGAGGCCGGTGTGACGAGTACTCAGTTTGGTCCGAATGCGAGCAGGCCCGTGATCCGCGGTCTCGATGGAGATAGGATTAGAATTCTACAAAACTCCTTAGGTACTTTGGATGCCTCCACACAAAGTCTTGATCACGCAATCCCAGTCGATACCCTTACCCTAGAGTCCATCGAGATCGTGAGAGGCCCGATGAGCTTGCTCTACGGCTCATCAGCAGTGGGTGGGGTGGTTAACATGGTCACCAATAGAGTGAATAGCCGTTTTGAAGATGGCTATCACGCGAGCCTTTTGTCGCAGGGAGAGACTGTGAATAATGGACTCAGTTCTGGAACGACAATGAACTATGGAAAAAACGGTTGGATGTATCATTTTGATGGTTCAACTCGGAATTTGCAAGATCAGAAGATTCCGGGGTACGCGAGAACTTCGCAGAAAAGAAACACAGATCCAATTGGTGCAGGCGAGACTGAAGGAAAAAATAAAATTCCTAATAGTGCCAACCAGCAAAACAGTGTGGCCGCCGGTGTCAGTAAGGTTTTTGATAAAGGGTATGCGGGAATTTCTTTCAACCACTTTGATACGAAGTATGGAACTGTGGCGGAGCAGGCGGTTCTGATAAATATGATTCAGAATCGTTTTGAATTTCATGGTGAGTACCGGCCTGAGTCTTCGATTTTTACAAAGCTCAAACTTAAGTCAGCTCAGTCGAACTACATCCATAAAGAGATCGATCAAGGGGTTACGGGCACGATTTTTAAAAACATTGGGAATGAGACACGCTTAGAAGCTATTAATCATAAAGGTGATCTCAACGGTGTGACGGGTTTTCAATCGCAGATTTTTAATTTCTCGGCGCAAGGGGCGGAGGCTTTTTTGCCCAAGACGAATACTCTAAAACAAGCTGTCTTTACTTACCAAGATCTTAAGTTCAATCGAAATACATTGAGCTTTGGGGGCCGTTTAGAAAATACCGCCATAGATAAAAAGTCTTCTGCTAATTTTGGTGGATCAGATCAGAAAGGTTTTTTTTCTTATAACGGCTCTGTTGGGCATCAGTATCGTTTTAATGAAGAGAATTCTCTCTCGTCGACTTTCTCCTACACTGAACGCGCGCCAAACTTCCAGGAGCTTTATGCAAGTGGTGCTCACTTAGCAACCGGGACTTTCGAACAAGGAAGTACTGTTCTAAAGAAAGAAAAGGCCTATGCCTTTGAGCTTAGTTATAAAAGAAATGATGGTCAGAACCGAAGTACAGTGAATCTCTATTCTCAGGTTTTCAAAGATTTTATCTTTTTAACTCCCACAGGAAGTAAGGACACGGGAAGTAATCTTCCGATCTATCAGTACAATCAGGTCGACGCAGTTTTCTACGGAGCAGATGCGGATAACAGAAATAAACTTGCGACTCTTCATGGAGGGGTTTTGAATCTTGTCACTAAGGTTGATTTTGTAAGAGCTAAAAATACAAAGACTGGTTCAAACATTCCGCGAATATCTCCTCCACGAGCAACTGTTGGTCTTGAGTTTTTGAGAGACTCATGGACTTCTGATGTCGAAGTTCAGTATGTCAGCGAACAAACCAAGACCGCTCCGAATGAAACTCGTACCGGTGACTATGCGTTAACGAACATGGGAACTTCGTACGATATTTCTGGTGAAAACTCAGGCGCAAGTGTTTTCGCGCGCGTACGAAATATTTTTGACGTGAATGCTCGAAATCATGTGTCGACCCTTAAAGATATTGCACCTCTCCCGGGACGAAACTTCATCATTGGGTTACAGTTACAGATATAAATGGACCACGTTAAACTCAAACATAGATTTTTTAATTTTGTTTCGATCAGTCTTCTCACCCACCTTTGTCTGGTGGGTGCGGTCTTTTTATTCATCCCCAAGCACGAAAAATTTATCCCTATCGAAATTCATTTTGGTGATCTGGGGAGTAAGGGAACCGGGGCAGGGGGAGCGGGGAATTCACAGGCCCATTTTAAAAAAGCTTCGGCACCATTGCCAGTTTCAAAAGCCATCGTAAAACAAATCAAAATTCTGAGGCCTCAAAAAATAGATCCAGCTTCAACGTTCGCGGTTCCATCGCCAACTCCTACTTCAAACGGAGAAGTTAGTCCTTCCTCACAGAAAGCGACGGCGATTGGTGGTCTCAGCTCTTCAGCTGCTGGAGACGGCACAGTTGGAAAGGGAAACGGGCAGAGTGGGATGGGTGGTTCTGGCGAAGACACACCTCTCGCGCGCTATGTTCAACGTGTTGTTCTTCTCATCGAAAGTCATAAGAATTATCCCTCACGTGCAAAGTACCTGGGACAGGAGGGTGTCGTGTCTTTGAGGATCACGATAAATCGAGAAGGAAAGATTTTGGAATCCTCAGTCATGGAGGCACCTCCTTTTAAACTCCTAGTGACAGCTGCGAGCAACATTATAACCGAAATCGGTTCTTTCCCTCCGATGCCTGCAGAGGTAACATTAGAAACTCTTACCCTGAATGTTCCCATACGCTACCGACTCGTAGAATGACGGAGATCTCTTATGATGGATGAAAATATTTTTGCTCTTGCTTATTATGCCGATCAATTTATTTTGATCGTTTTAATTTCTCTGAGTGTTTTGAGCTTTGCGATTATCTTAGAGAGATTCTTTTTTCTTAAGAGTATTGATCGAGATTCAAAAAATGTGCTCGCTGTGATTGAAGCTTCTCTTCAACAGAAAAAATCTCCACAGCTTAAATCCATCGCAGGCATGGAGAAGAGTTTTTATGGAGCGATTGCCAAAAGTGCTGTTGATCACATTCATCAGCATGGAGAAAATGGTCTGGATGAAGTTTTCAATTCTTTTGCTATCGTCATTCGACCGAAACTTGACCGATTCCTTAATTTTCTTGGAACCATTGGTTCAAATGCACCTTACGTAGGCCTTCTGGGTACAGTTTTAGGAATTATGAAGGCGTTCCACGATATGACCCACGCAACCTCTGACGGTGGCCAGAAAGTCGTGATGGCCGGGATCTCGATGGCCTTAGTCGCCACAGCTGCAGGCCTCACCGTCGCCATTCCTTCGGTTGCCTTTTACAACTTTTATAATAAGAAAGTTCAATCGATTTTTAATACGCTTGGGGCGATCAAAGAATTGAGCCTCTCGATTGCAAAAAGTGAGCGCTCGAGCTTATGAGCTTTTATAACGATCATAAAGATGAGGCGATTGTAGAAATCAACGTTGTTCCCCTTGTGGACATCGTCCTTGTGATATTGATCATATTCATGGTTTCAGCACCCATCTTCATGAAACCTAGCCTTGTCGTGAACTTACCTAAGACAACAAGTGGTACGGATTCAAAGCCGACTCATATTAACATCACCATTTCTAAAAATGGAGACATCGACTTGAACGGCGATAAAGTTTCTCTAGATGATATTGGAACAAAAACGGCTAAGGCCTTGGCAAGTTCTTCAGAATCTGGTGCAAATGTCTCGGCCGATAAAGAGGTTCAGCATGGAATCGTCATCCAAGTTCTGGATAAGCTCCACACTGCGGGAGTGAAGAAGTTTTCTATCAATGTAGAGCATAGTAACTAACACGTTGCCGCATGAGAGATTAAGATAGTAATTAACCTCCCCTTGATTGCAATCGTGTCATAAAATTATTTCATGAAGATATTTCAGTTTATTTTTATGAGCTTCTTAATCGCCCTTTCTAATAATCAAATTATTAATTTAGATGAAATTCTTGTTAATACTCATGGCTGTATGGATGAAAGCGACATTGTTTGTATTCAGCCTTCATTGCAACAAAAGCATCATCATTTTTCGACTCTTGATTCAATCCTGAAGGAGAAGTTACATTCTTCTAATAACGGGCCAGTGATAGAGATTTAAAAAGAAGTTTATTTTAAATGATACAATATAATACTTTTAAGCCTGAGCGTTTAAGTCTTGATTGGGATAGAAAGGGTGAACACTGTTCCAGTCTCAGGAAGACTAGCCACCGTGATCCCACCACCATGGGCATCGGCCGTTGCGCTCACTAAAGTAAGTCCAATCCCCCAGCCATTTTTAGTCGATTCGGTTGCCTTGGCACGTTTAAATTGTTGGAAAAGATTATTCTGATCCTTAAGAGCAATGACTTCCCCGAAATTTTGAACATGTACATTCACAGTTGTCGATGTTTGATCAAAAGAGATGGTTACTGGTGTTTCTTTGGAACCGTATTTGATAGCGTTGTTGCACAAGTTCTCTATGACTCTTCGGATACTTTTTCGGTCCCAGAAAACTTCGATAGTGTCAGTGCTTTTGAAGATAAATCTTTCTCCATAAACTTCCGAAAGCTCGTGGATAGTTTCTTTGATGAGTTTATGCAGTTCAAAATTCTCTTTAAAGATAGGCAGCACCTCGCCACTGTTAATCCGATTGGCATCCAAAAGATCCTTGATCATCTGGTCAGCTCTTGTCACGCTATTAATGATTTTGTTGCTGAGTATCCCAATTAGCGGCTCCTCATTTTTTTGAAGAATCATATGTGCTGCCATGAAGGCCGCGGCTATGGGTTGGCGAAGGTCATGAGTTAAAAGAGAGACGAAGTTTTCCCGTTGAGTCTTTTGAATTTCAAGGCCAATGACAGCATTTTGTGAACGGATTATTTTTCTGCCACTGCTTCTTGATTTATAATATCGATCGAGGGCAACACTCACTAAATCTGCAAGAGCACTTACAAATTCCAGGTTGTACATATCGAGGGACTCTGAACCCTCTAGCTGTAGGACTCCCAAGGCCGGTAATTCATCAACGATGAGCGGCAGGGAAATGATATTTTCTGCGCCAATTTTATGAGAACTTTTTGTACTTGAACACCTCTCGAGGGCCTTGTTTTGCGCTTGAGAATCATCCTTAAATCCTGTGAGATAGTGATAGGCCAACCTTGCTCTGGTGAGGGCATTATCAATTTGTTCTTGAGTGGCATCGGCTGAATGCCAAACAACTGTGACGGGAGTTTTTTCCCAGTGCTCAATTAAAACCGCTGTGAGAAGAGGGAAGGTTTTCGATGTTATCTGAAGGATTTGAGGGAAGGTCTCATCGATGGTTTTGAAAGTAGAAAGGAGCTTACTTATTCCATAGAGATTTTTCAGCCTTCGATAACTTTCTCCTTCATCTTCAAGTTTCATTTGGGAGGATCAATCTCTAGTCCACCGAACTTAATTTCCATCTTATGGCGTCCCGATGTATGCCGAGTGTTTCGTAATTTATAGACCTCTAAGAATCTTTCTCTCGCGAGGTCATTTTCCGACGTTGCCGTAAGCAGGATGATCCCATCAACCACAGTCTCTTCTACTCCAAAGCGGCTGATCTTATCTGTTCCGTATGGAACATCGATTGAGAAAAAGCCAACCCCTTGTACTATCTGAACCAGAGTGGATAACTGAAAGACTTTTTCTCTCACAAGTTCTGCGTCCCTAATTTTATGAACAAAAACCGAGGCAGAATCGATGGCAACTCTCTTGGCTCCTATCCGGTCAATCGCGTCCTTAATCATGAGAAGATGTTTTTCGACCATGATTTCGGTTTGAGGAATAAAGACGATATCAATGTTGCCTTTATCTATTTCAGCTTGGATGTTCCAACCTAAGCCTTTAGCATTCGCGATCAGTCTTTCTCTAGTTTCTTCAAAGGAAATGAAAATTCCTTTCTCGTTCAAATCTTTTGAGCCCTTATAGATAAACTCTAAAAGGAGAATTGTTTTTCCGGTTCCAGCGACTCCCGAAATCATAACGCTTGAGCCGCAAGGGATACCATCTACGATAAGAGCGTCGAGGTTTGGAATACCTACTTTTGTTCTCTTAGGTAAATGTCCTTCGATCATGAGGTCTCCATGTCTTCTACGGATGGTGACTCTCGGAGCATAAAGTTCGATCCCCTGAGAATTAATTTCAAAAGAATGTTCATCCCGACTATGGTCAGTTCCACGCATTTTGGTGACTTGCATAAATCTTTGATATTCACCAGACTCTTTGCGTATCTTCATCGAGATAATCCCATCGACGATTGAGAAGAGTGGGTTTGTTTCTATTTCCTCCTGTCCGAATTCACCAAGGAAAAAGGATGTGCATTCCCAGGCCATCAAGTTGATCGCCACTTCATAGGAAAATTTCCGCAGTTCTTCTCGAGATTCAGCTAGATCATTGAAGACTTTAAAACTGTCAATCACCACTAAAGATGGTTCCACATCCTTTATATGGGTCATGAGAAGCTCAACGGTTTTCTCTAAACCTTTTGATCGCATGATTTCACCCAAGTCGACGAAGCGGATGCTTCCATCGTCGAGCTTACTTT
>JBBQGK010000084.1:0-16205 GCA_038322885.1 Bacteriovoracales bacterium
AAATCGACTACGCTGGAAACATCGTGGGCGGAGTTTGGGAGTCTAAAGACAGACCAGACTTTCTTTGGAGTAAGACGAAGGTAAAACATTTTGACGGGGTTCTTTCAAGACTACCTGAACTATTGAATGACTAATAAAAAAGGCTCCGAAAGGAGCCTTTTTTATTTTAAATTAAGAACAAAATCCAAATCGTTTTAATCCTGCCACATAAAGTTGAGCCTTTGACTTAGCCGTGAGATTCCAAGTGAGCCATCTCTCAGAGCCTCGGTACATAGAAATGTAGTTTACACTCTTTGCTTTCTCAAAGCGTAGTACACATTTTTGTGCCTGAAACTCTGTTGAGCAAAGTCCCAGATCCTGAAGGTTTATCAGCTCTTCGGCCAGAGCATCAGCAGAAGATTCTTTGATCGTCATTTTTGAATGGATCACATTTTCAGAGGTAAACTCCACCACTTTTACGCCGAGAGAAGTACTGATTTTTAGATCACACTTGCTTTCAGCGGCAGCAGCAAGACTCAAGAACGCGAACATTGTAGCAATTAGAAATTTCATGGGCCTTCCATCATTAAGGTCGTTATGTAAGTCCATTCTAAAATTAAAACAGAAAGATTGCTGGAGAATTCTGAGGTGCTGGTAAATGTTGGAGGGGGTGTAAAGAGCCTATACAGGGACCATGATTTTCAGAGAGTTAGGTGGTCTTTTCTGAGGAAAAAGACCACCTGATTAAGAAATTTTAGAAACGAAGTTGAATCCCTGTCTCGATACCGTAAGCAATGTTGGTCTGATATTGACTTAAACCAATTTTCGACTGAGTTTCATAGCGGCTAAGCTCCGCCATCCAAGAAAGATCATCAGTTACTTTGAAATCCCAACCTACGCGGGCCAAGAAATTTCCTCGGATACCTGGTTGAGTAATAGTACTTGTAGTAGCAGAGATCGCAAGCGGAGTGAGTTGTGCACGATTGTCCACACGGGCAGTACCGACACCTCCGAAGAGGGCATGACGATCGATTATACGGTAGTATCCTGTCACGTTTGCACCATACTCTTTCACATCGGAAGTAGAAGTTCCTTTTCCGATGGCCAGAGTTCCGATGTTATTCATGTTCTTACCGTAATAAGCTTCAGATTTAATTTCGAATTTTTCCCAGACATTTTCAAAGAATGCGTTACCACCATATGAATCGTGAACCGTTCCATTTTCTCCTGGTTGCTCATACTTCAAACGAGCGTAAATGGCGGATAAACCAACGCGCCCCTTAGGACCGAGTTTATGCGAAACTCGCGCTGAATAACTTGGAGACTTTGCTGTTTCTAAGTTCGAATCCGAAGTCCCTGGGTTATTTCCTGCCATTCCAACGGCCGCACCTAATTCCCAATCACCTTGAGTATTGAGGTACTGTAGTTGCTGGCGCATGAATCCTGTATTACCGGCGCCAAAGAACAGACCGACATAGTCGAATGTGTAAGACGTCGTTGGTGAGAACAAATCCCAATCTTGGCCGATCACAATTTTCTGATTCTCCCAAGCGTAAGTGACTGCAGCGATACGTACGCGAGGAACCATCTGAGTTGTCGGAGATGATTTATTAAAATCAATGAAATCAAATTCTAGTTTTGCAGTTAGGTTGTCACCTTTCTTCAAATTAAAGCCAATGCGCGATTGCTGAGTCTGAGTTCCAAACCGTGAACGTCTATCTTGAGGTCGAGATGATAATTTACCAGCAGCACTTGTGGGCGCAGACATGTTGATGTTGTTGAAAGAGGCCAGCCCTTGAGTTGAGTACATGGCACTCGCTTTCACAAAACCATAAACCGTGGCATCAAATCCATTCATCGTCGTTGCTTGAGTAGCAAAAGGAACAGACAGGGCCAGTAGAGGCAAAAGCTTTTTCATAAACACTCTCTTCGTTATAGGAATAGAAAGATGTTAATTCAGTTTTTGATGGATTAAACAGTAAAAAAAAATTTATCTCGCCGTAGATGTTGGAAATTTGCTTTTGATCCAAGGAATCAACATGGGAAGAATTGAAACAAAAATTACGCCGAAGATGACGATATGAAAATTTCTCTTAACAACTGGAAGATTTCCGAAGAAATGGCCAGCCAAGATGAAGGTAAAGACCCATGCCACAGCTCCCACAATATTGAATGAAATAAATTTTTTATAGTTCATAGCACCAATGCCTGCGATGAAAGGTGCAAAGGTTCTAGCAATCGGAGCAAAGCGAGCGGCAACAATAGTGAATGGCCCCCATTGATCATAGAAAGCTTGAGTTTGTGTTAGATACTGTTTTTTGAAAAAGCGACTATCGCGCTCAAAAACTTTGGGACCAAGGTATTTTCCGATGTGATAGTTAACCGTGTCTCCAAGAACCCCCGCAATCGTCAGACTGATAAGAAGAATCCATAGATCTAGGCCTGAATCCAATGCCGAAAGTGCACCGAGAGCAAAGAGAAGTGAGTCCCCTGGTAAAAAAGGAGTCACCACGAGACCAGTCTCACAGAAGATGATGAGAAACATGAGGGCATAAATCCAAGGCCCAAAAAGGGTCATCCAAGCGGCCAGGTGAAGGTCTAAGTGCAGAATAATATCGAGGAATTGAGTCATGGGAGTATTTTAGGAGCAATCGGATAGAAAAAAGAAGTAATTTCTTCATTGAGCTTGGATTTAGGGACCGAGTGACATAAAGACACAGGAACAAGGAAATTCTATGACACCTGAAACGACTGAGCGCCCTGCTAATTCTTATCGTATTGCACTTACAACAGAGTCTTTTGAATCAAGAATGGATAATGTTCTTTTGAATGCAATCCGAGATCAAGAAGAGAATGCGGCCTTAAGACTAGTTTCACGTACTGCCTTGAAAAAACTTTTCACAGACAAGAAGATTCAAATAAAAGGTCAGCGCGCTAAAAGTAATTCTTCACTCGCGAAGGGAACAACTTACGTCGACATCATCGGGTTCTAGGCTACTTTTTCTTTTTTACTGATTGGACCCAAGCGTAGATAAGTGGAATATCTTTTTGAAGCTTGGGGATCTTTCTCATCGCTTTACTTTTTCTCTTAGGCACAAATCCCGCAGGTAATTTTTCAGGATAGTTTCCTGTCATCACTTTTGAGGTCATAACTTCAAGAGGTGCATCGACCATTTCAGGGCCGATCGGTCCTTTTAAATTAGGATCTTTATTGTGACAGGCAATGCAGTTGGCGGTGTAGAGTTTTTTTCCGCGAGCAAGATCAGCTTCGGTATATGCATGGCAGAACAAAGTGAAAAAAACGGGGACCACGAGGGCCCCCATTCTAAAAAGATTCATTAAACAACAACCTCGATAATAGCATAGAGAGCAACCATGAGTGCAAGGCCGCAGTGGATTACACCTCTGACGGTTGTGAGAGGCCCAAGCTTTCCTTTAATCCCGTTTAATTCCAAAGCAAGAATAATCACGGTCACAATTCCGAGAACTGCAGATGGACTGAAGTTTTCAGGGATATCGAGATTTAAGTGACGAGAAGCTCCCATGAAAAACAAAAGCGGAAAAGAAAAGAGCACGTTTGTACGAGAAGCAAGGAGGGCCTTTGGTCCGGCCTTCGCGGCTTCAGGATTTGGAGCACCTCCAGCGATCACTGAATTGGCGTTAGCGATTAGGATTTGTTGATTAGGCCAGATAATGAGCCAGACGTTGAGGAACATGAGAGTTCCCATCAAGGCACCTGTGTAAATGAAGATACCATAGCTTGAAGTCATGAAATCAGGTCCCATGTCTTTTCCAACCATGGCGAGCATCGCAACTCCAGAGAGGAAAGTTCCCATAGCACCCCAGCGGAACCACCAAAGAGCTTTTGGAACGAGCTTAGAGAAAGCAACGTTCTTAACTGGAGCTTCAATTTCAGCGAAAAAAGCACCTTGAACAAAGTTGAAATAGTAGAGGTGACCAATCCAAGCAACGCCTGAGAAAAAGTGGATCCAACGGAGAAGCATCATCAATCCGTCTTGTGAGAAAATGGCCCAGTTCATAACAACTCCTGGTTAATATAAAAATGATATGAAACCAGTATAAGGAGAAAATCTTAAATGATCTAGTTAAATAGGCCTATTTAAAGACCTTCACTATGCGTTATCAGGCTACAAAATGTTAAACTTTTTCGGTATTTCAGGAAGCTTCCAGAGATTTTTTAGACGGATGTACTCGCGCCATGGGAGCTGCACAAGAAGTGGTTTTTTCTGAGGATTAAGCCACTCCTGAATCGCTCGAACGTGGTGTTCATGAGTGGCGGTGCATCCTGCAGTAGATGAATCGGGTCCGTTCCATACATGAAGAAAAATGCAAGATCCCGTCTTTTTCTGAGCTGGATGTGGGTTGTGTTCAATCACAATACCGATGCGATAAAACTCGTCGCTTCTTCGCATTTTTTCAGAGGTTTTCCAGTCTTGTTCAGGAATGTTTTTTCGATCAATGATCTTATTGTAATAAGCTGAATCTGAATCATCCACACATTCGATGGAAGAAGTGAGTTGTTGGAAGGGAATCCTGAGAGGATTTTTTACTTCATCATAACCAAATGATCCTCCGAACTCAAAAATTCCGGCCGGTGCTTTTCCGTCTCCTTCTTTTTTTATGGGTGTTTTGTAAGAGATATCATCCTCACCATGAACTCCTCTACCCCAACCCATTCCATTTTTTCCGATGACGGCGGGAACTGCCTCTCCGAGAGATCTCCATGTTTGATCATCTTGCCTGACAAAACGGAAAATCCACGCAGGAGAGGAATCCCAGGATTCTGTTGTGACGATGACTAATTGTTGGTGATCATTTGTGATTGGGCCCTGTGCCCTTGCAGAGAGCACGGTGAATAGAAGTAAAATCCCTTGGAGCATAGTTATCCTTTCTTCATCTCTCTAAAGACTTTGATCACAGTCGAAACTCTCGCCGGTAATTGGTGATGAGATAGCTTAACAATATAAATGCGGTTCTTAGAAGTTTTAAAATCAGCGTTCACAATACGAATATCTTTGGAGTTTTCAAAGGTCTCAACACAATGGCGAGGTAAAACGGTAATACCCATACCATTGGCCACCATCAAAAGAACGGCCTTCAGACCATTTGTCTCTCCTGTAAAACGAAAAGGAGGCAATCCTTTTACTAAACCTTTTTGATCTTGCAGCCACTTTTTAGAGATGTCTTCAAATCCAGGGTAGCTAATCCATGAAGATGATTTGAGGTCTTTGAGATTTTTTGGAGTAATAAGAACATATTCCTCATCACAGAAATCTTCATAGCTTAATTCTTCATTGGGCAAATATTTTGTAACAAAACCAAAATCTGATTCGTAACCCAAAACTTGCCTAATCACTTCTTCAGAGTGATTTAAAAAGACACTAAGACCAACCCCGGGAAAGTTGCGGGCCTTGTCTTTTAAAAGAAGCGAGAAGTGAGGGCTTAATAGACAACTCTCCGGCATGGAGTACTTTACAATACCTTCGAGCTCCGTTTTTTCCCGGTTCAACTCTTCACGAAGCTTATCAACTTCATCATGATGTTTTTCAATAAAATTTAAAAGCTTTCGACCTGCCTCAGACAAATGAACCTTTTTTCCAACACGGATGAAAAGATTGACTCCCAGGTCTTTTTCCAATTTAGCTATATGTTGGCTAATCCCGGACTGGGTCATGGCCACCTTTGAGGCAGCTTCAGTAAAGTTGAGAGTCTTGGCAGCAGATTCAAAAGCTTTAAAACAGGAAGTATCAATCATGATCAATCAAATATCATGATTGATCCCATAAAATCAAATTATTTAACTTATTGATTATCTCTCGCTAAATATGCTTCACCAAACGGAGGTTTAGATGAAATTATTGATGACCCTGGTCCTATTTATGAGTTTTAATATTTTTGCTGATGACAGATGTGTAACACCTGAATTTCCACACAGAACCTACCTTATCAAAGGACATTTTCCTGACTTTAAACTCGTGGTCACTAATTCAATCAAAGATCCCTGGAGCTGCCGAAGCCGTTGGGGCTGTGATGTAACTGACGAGGTTATTTATCAGGAGGACATGAAGGGTACAGACTGGCAGGGAGAAATGGTTTATCAAGGCCGCAGAGGACAAATCACTTTTCCATCTCCGGATGATGTCACGTACACTTATACGGAGAAACTCTCTAACGGAGTCTTTGTGAAGAAAACTCTAAAACTTAACTGTGAATAAGGAACTTATGAAATATTTAGTATTATTTTTATTTTTATTTTTAACGACAGCTGAGGCTGCAACTTTCAACAGACTTTGGATTGGGGCCAAGAAGAAAGACGTTCCTCTGACGAAATTCATGAATGATCTGAATCAAATTTTCTTCGGAAAAACAATTGATGTGGGAATGAAAAAAGGTCTTCTTGCTTATCAGCCATACATAACCAAACTGACTCATCAATTACCCGATGAGGTAGCCTTGGTGACTTACGAGAGCGAAGAAAAGTATAAGGCGATCCGGAGCACTCCGGAAGGTGAAGCCTATTCGGCCATGCATTGGGATTATTTTGATAAAGAAGTTTCCAAAAGTACGGTCACTATCCCTTTTTCCAATGCTGTAGCAGTTGAAATTGCCTATGAAATATGGCCAAACTTTAAGGACTGGCAAAAAGGAGATACTTATCTCACTTTCTATAAACGACCTGAGCAACTCTCTTCCATGACATTAATTATTCAGAATTTAATGAAAGATAAAAGCATCAATAACTCCGTCATTATGATCAAAGATAAATTTGTGATTGAGTATAGATCAATGAAGAAAGGAGACGCCTTTCATCCATTGAACTTAAAAATCCTTGAAAGCGCAAAGCTAACTCAGTCTGCGGCCAACAAGTTAACTGTGAGCTTTGGTGAAGGACTCAACGTTCAGTTTTAATTCGACTTCATCATTCCGCATGGGCACTCCAAAGTAGTGGATCAAAACATTGTTTCAAAACTCTGGTGCTGCCCGTGTTTATCATATTCTTAAAACTAAATTCAATATGTGACCTCCTGTAGTTGAACGCTTATGTCAGCCATAGGCATTTATCGCTCATCTGTTGGCTCTCCGCTCATAGGGATAAAATAGAACCTGCACATTTCAAAGGGATTCTATGCGACGTATTTTCTGGGTGATCTCAGTGGCCTTATTTGCATTTCACATCGTGAGCTATTTTCTCTCTCCCTGGATGCTGACGTTTTGCTTTCTCACCATTCCCCTCTTTGCCGTTGGAGTGATCGATATGCTTCAGAGTAAGCAATCGATTAGAAGAAATTTTCCCGTGATTGGTCATATGAGATATATCTTTGAAATGGTTCGTCCTGAGATTAATCAATACTTCATTGAATCGAACACAGATGGAACACCGTTCTCCCGCGAAGAGCGCTCAGTCGTTTATCAGCGATCGAAGCGTGTAACCGACACTGTTCCGTTTGGAACTCAGAGAAATGTTTATGAAGAGGGCTATGAGTATGTCCCTCATTCCATTTCACCTGTGCATGTCAATCCACAAGGACTTCGGATTTCTGTTGGAGGGAACGATTGCTCGAAACCATACTTTGCTTCCATTTTTAATATTTCGGCCATGAGTTACGGATCCCTCAGCCAGAATGCAATCCGCGCCCTAAATGGTGGTGCCAAAGATGGCAACTTCGCCCACAACACCGGTGAAGGAGGACTATCTCCTTACCACCTTGAAAACGGCGGAGATATTATTTGGCAAATTGGAACGGGATATTTTGGTTGTCGAGACGAGAAAGGAAATTTTGACCAAAAGCTTTTCAGTGATCGCTCAAAGGATGAGCGCGTGAAAATGATAGAGATCAAACTCTCCCAAGGTGCGAAGCCTGGACACGGAGGGATTTTACCAAAAGAAAAACTCACGAAAGAGATTTCTCTGATCCGAAATGTTCCCATGGGTTTTGATGTTATCTCACCTCCCTGGCATTCTGCTTTCTCGTCCCCTAAAGAGCTTTGTGGTTTTATCAAAACCTTAAGAGAATCATCCGGAGGAAAACCGGTGGGTATAAAATTGTGTATTGGCCGCGAGTCAGAGTTCATGTCACTTTGCAAGGCCATGATTGAGACTAAAATCTATCCCGATTATATTTCGATTGATGGAGCAGAAGGCGGGACTGGTGCTGCTCCTCTCGAATTTTCAAACTCGGTGGGCATGCCTGGGCTTGATGCCATAGTTTTTGTCGTAAATAATTTGCGAGGGTTTGACCTAAAAAAAGATATCCGGGTTTTTGCTTCCGGAAAACTAACATCCGCCTTCGGCATTATCCGTCACCTTTCGATGGGTGTTGATGTTTGTTATGCAGCTCGGCCTTTTATGCTTTCACTTGGGTGTATCCAGGCCTTGAGATGTAACACAAATGATTGCCCGACCGGTGTTGCGACTCAAAATCCTACTCTCATGAACGGACTAGTCGTCCCAGTGAAAAGGACACGGGTAAAAAACTTCCATGAACAAACGCTAAAAGGAGTCGCGGAAATCTTAGGAGCGATGGGGGTCAAGGATCATCGTCATTTAACTCCTCACCACCTAAAAACGCGTGTTGGCCAATTTGATGTGCGCTCACTAGATGATTTAGTTGAGTGGGTTGAGCCGGGTGCCTTTTTGCGCGGAGACGTGCCTACAAAGTGGATGCACGATTTTGAGATCTCGACGGCAGATAGTTTCACAGCACTTGAGTCTAAGCATATGACGAGGCAAGTAAATTTATGAAATATTTTTTCTTCCTTTTCTTAGTGAGTACTTTTTCTCACGCTAGTTTTTGCGATCTAGATACAAAAAAATTCTGTCCTAACCTCACGGGAGCAAGAGGGGAGAGAGCAAAATGTTTGAGCGAACATGTTTCGGAAATTTCGCCCAAATGCGCGATAGAGCTTAAAACATTTAAACAGAACGCCCTTAAAAAGAATCCATGTTTTCAAGAGCTCATTGACTACTGTGCTGATGTTCCAAGCTCAAGACCTAACGTCTACTTCTGTCTCATGAAAAATGAATCCCGTTTGAGCCTGACGTGCCAAAACGATTTCAAACCACGTAAAGTAAAACTCTTAAGCGAAGATAAATGTGCTCAAGATACGGTGGACACTTGCTACAAAGAGATCACAGCTCCTCAGGGGGCCATCGTGAGGTGTCTCATCCGCGAAAAGAAAAATCTCTCCCCTGCTTGCAAAATCCAGGTCGAGGCCAGTATTTCGGAGTTCCGAAAAACCAACCCTTGTTTTGAAGACACGGAAAAGTATTGCCCAAAACAGGTTCGT
This sequence comes from Bacteriovoracales bacterium, assembly GCA_038322885.1. Lineage (GTDB taxonomy): Bacteria > Bdellovibrionota > Bacteriovoracia > Bacteriovoracales > Bacteriovoracaceae > Peredibacter. Next base: position 9,289 of record JBBQGK010000084.1, read on the forward strand.
TTCATTGAGATCCAAGAATGTCTTGAGAAGAAAATAAAAAATCTTGCTCCAAGTTGTCTCAAGTTAGTTCAAAGAGAACTAAACCTCAGTCTCTCTAATCCGTGCTACAAAGATCTCACACGCTTCTGTAGACAAGGCCTGAATCCTGAAACCCAAGACGTTTGCCTTGATTTAAATCACAAAGAACTCTCAATAGGTTGTCAAACCTATCGTAAAAGTGAGTTTGATCGTCTTGAGAAAGTAAAGGTTGCCTGTGAGGTCGATCGACTTAAACTCTGTAAAAATACTCCTTTTAAGGATGGTCTGGTTATCGAGTGCCTGAAGGAGAATAAGTCACGGCTTTCATTAGAATGTAAGTCACTCCTTTAGATCTTTTCTAATTGCCCAACTGTCTAAGAGTTTTACACCAATGGTAAGCCTTTCAACCAAAAGGCTCGTCCCAACTTTCCTAGCTTAAGATCAACCCAAAGGACTGATCTATGTTAAGAAAAATTTGGGGCTTCCTCTTTCTAATCTTTATATTGAGTGGACTGGCCATTGCGAAAGATCAATATAGACCCATCCCGGGTGCTATTCCTCTTCAATACGGTGGATACCCGGCCACAGATCTCGTTCTAAACGGAAAAGTTTTATTACCTGAAGAGGCCCATAAGTATTACATGGAAAAAGGTCAGTATACGCGTGGAGGATTCACTCTCGCAGATCTGCAACCAGAAGAAAATGACGTCTGGAAGAACCAACTTGGAAAAAAATACGATGCGACCCAAGATGAACTTCCAATCGCGGATCAGCTCGATGAAGTTTCTTTTGTCTCTTACGCCCTCACACGTTTAGAGAATTACCGTTTCACTGTGACTAAAGATCATTCGTTTTATGTTGGTTACATGGGCCCTAAGATCCATAACTTTCTTCTCCGAAAAAATCTTCTTCGTAAACTTGGCTATAATGTGCCGGCAGTAAAGTACATTAAAAACGTTAAGGTTAATTTCAACACAGTTCAAGAGCGAGATGATTTTCTTCAAGATTTTCAAACAAACGTAGGCCGCGATATCGAACGCTGGGTAACAGCGATGCCAAAGGGCGAGAATTTTTTCTATGCTCAAGACTTGATCATGATGGAAGATCAGAACACACTCTCAAACCTCTCCGTCGGGATCATGGACGAAGACACTATCGAAGGCCGTCGAATCTATAACTCGCTTCTCGTCCCGTATTCGCTGACCGATCTTCCTGAGAGCATCAATCTGCTTTCGTGGACACAGGGTCGCATCTATTCAGAAAACGTTCTGATGCCCTATGAGGACCAGCAGGTTTTTAGTTGCAGCCGAGATGATGGTGTGTGGATCGCTCGACGTCTCTTAGCTCTTTCAGAAAATGACTGGTACGAGGTAGTCGAAAATTCACATCTTCCGGATCCAGTCGCAGCACTACTCTTTGAGAAATTAAAATCAAGACGAAATAATCTCGCCACACTCTTCAAGCTTGATGCAAAAAAATTCGAAGTAAACTCTCATTACACAGACCAAGACGGAGTTGTTGTTGATGGTAAACTTCAAAAAGAATTTTTTAATGGCTATGGACGTCGATTTAAAATCCCAGACCCAGAGTCTCCCCTCTCTTTCGGAGAAATGAGCTCACTGGTGAAGGCGAAGGCACTGAATGTCGGGATGGAGCTTTTAGTTGGTGCTTTTAACTCGATGAATTTCATGTCCAATGACGTAGATACTAAAATCAATACTATCAATCAGGATATTGCAGTTAAAGCGAGTGAAAAGCTTAAGGCCGGCAAGTCCCTCTCTGGCCTGGTAGATAAGTACGTGCTTCCGACTGTCTCTGGTAAAATTATTCTCAGCCGCGACATCGTTGCAGGAAGCTATCTAGGAACCGATAACCTCATTCAACTCGTAGATACCATCGGAGTATCAGTGAATGGAGGAGCCTTCGGGGGCATCGCGGGAATATTTGCCAAGACAGGTGATCTTTCTGGATTAACTTACGCTCCCATCTCTTTAACTGGTTCGGCAACCTTGAGTCTGACTCGTAGCTATTCACACATCAAACCAATTACAAGTGTGAAGAAGGCCCTAAAGTATCCTTTCAAAAATGTGATCATTCCTCTCCTGAAACGAAAACAAGGTCATACTCTAAAAGAAGAAAGTGGAAAGGATTATGACAAAATCAATGCCCTTGCAAAAAAAGAGCGGGATCATGAATACCAGACCATCTTTGATACTCTGACTAATAGTATCGAAGTTGGAGAATCCGTTATCATTACAGATACGGTTTCTGTTGAAGCTGCCGCCCAGGCTGGAATCGATCTTTATACCGTGGCGAATCTTCGCGCAAGGATTGAAGGCAACTCTCTCGTCATCTCTCGTCTGCATCTTTTGAGAAAATCAGAAAATATTTTTCAGGTTTACCGAGACCTTGGACAGAATAATTCGCTTCAAGAAACTCTTGCTTTAGATAAGATCATTCCTATTCTCAAGGCCAGTGATAAAATGTCAAAAGGCGAAGCACGGACAAAATTCTATAACATCAATTTGAATAAAGAAGATCCTGGCTTCAAGAAAAAGCTGGCGGCTCTCGCAGCAGTCTTTGGACACAATAGCTTGAGCCTTTTAGACAAAGAACAGAAGCCGTACCAGATCAACCATAACTTTACGGAGCAAAACCCAGGCTTCGGAGTTTTAGTTTTCCGATGGAATAGCCTCGATTCGACTGACAACATTACTGTTAAAGCACCCAACGGAGACGAAAAGAAATTCATTCGTCGCTACAGAGGTTTTTCTACAGGAATCGATTTTGAATCCTACGCTCAGGACATGGTCGGTCTTCTTACTTCGAAGATCTTTAAGACTCAGTTCTCGCCTTCATCGTTTAATTCTTCGAACCCGGGGTTCACGTATTACGGACGAGCTTACAATAAGATTCAAGTTTTTGAAGGAGAGCTCGCGGCAGATAAAAAAACGATGAAGCCCTATACCCGCCTGACCCGGATTTGGAACGGCTGGCAGATGAAGGTCGAAGGGGCCGTGAAAAAGCTCGAGCAAATCAAAAAGCGCTATCAGTTTAACTTTATGCCCGCAGAAGTCCTTGCTCAAACAAAGAAGCTCTTTCTCTATAACATCAACGTTAATTTATATGTCCACAAGGAAGGGATCGCCGCCCTTGTCTTAAAGAAAGACGAAGAGATCAAGGACGCTTTCATGAAATTCCAGGCAAGAGACATGACTAATTATACCGGGGACGATGCTCTTAAATTTTCCGGTTACAAAGAGGTCATCAATTGGAAAAAAGAATACCAAAAAGAAATTGCGAAGAGCGATTTGAAAAAAGCTTCTCACTATCTTTTAAAGATGATCAGTAAAATCGAATCGAAACTAACGGTAGGTGGTTTTGAGGCACTCCTTGGCGGAAAAGCAGGGTTCCTTTTACAGGCACGGATCGATGGATTCAGAATTGGAGATGAGAAGGGAGATCAACCCCTTATATCGAATACTTTCGGGACTCTTGGTAGCGACACACTCGGAGGTCCTACAGCAGATGTATTAGGTTTCTTTCAGCAAACCGGTGGAGCAACTATGATCGACGGGGAGTTTTATGTGAACTGGCTCCTAGGGAGATTAATCTAATGAGAACTCTACTCTTTTCACTCTTAGCTCTTAGCTTTGCAGCACATTCTGAGTCCTTTATTGTTGAAATGAAGAGGCCTTTAAATGCTTCCGAGTTTAAAAAAGGCTTCAGCGTCGAGCTCTTCGATCAAAGCAAAACAGATTACTTTCGCCGTACCTATCGAATTGAGGCGCGAGATGCTCAGGAGATTTCAAAAATCTTTCCGGTGAAGCTCATTGAGAGTATCCATCGTGCACAAATGGCGTCACTCTCTCCTGCCAAAAATTCGACATTTGTTCGTTCCGATGAACTCTTTCCCTTTCAGTGGGGACTTTTTAACCAGGGTCAAACAGTAAGTAAGGCGATTGGAACGACAAAGCTCATAAGTTCAATCGGAACTCCAGGAACCGATATACGCTGGAAAGATTCGATTGCAAAGATTGAGGCGAATCTCACGAAAGACCCTCTTGTTGCCGTCATCGATATGGGGATTGATTTCGATCATCCCGACCTAAAAGGGAAGATCTTTAAAAATACCATCGAATGCGATGCCAATGGAAACATCGCTGACGCCGATGAAGACCGAGATCACAATGGTCTCAAGGGCGATTGCATGGGATGGAACTTCACGGCACGAAATATGTTTGAAGCACGTCGTCCCATTGATGATGATGGCCACGGAACACATGTTTCAGGAATCATCGCTGCACAAACCAACAAGATTGGCGTGAGTGGTGTCTCTTCAAGAATCAAAATTCTTCCCATCAAGGTAACGGGAAAAATTGATACGAGTTCAGATAAAAAAACCATCCAGCCTCTCACTGACAGGATCGCAAAAGGAATTCTTTACGCAACAAACATGGGTGCCGATGTCATCAACCTCTCCCTCGGTTGGACTCGTTCAATGGATACAAAATATTTAAACGAGGCCATGAATTATGCTTTGGGACATGGAGTTGTTATCGTAGCAGCGGCGGGAAATAATAATAATAACGCATCGATTTTACCCTGCTCCGCTTACGACATCATTTGCGTAGGTGCCACGACCGTTGATGGAAGCCTTGCAAATTTTAGTAACTATGGCGGAGAAGTTGATGTGCTTGCTCCAGGTGATGAAATCGTGAGCACCATCCCCCTCAATTCGGTACCTCTTCAAATGAATCTTCAAGGTTATGACGTACGCAGCGGAACAAGTCAGGCTACACCATTTGTTTCGGCCCTTGCGGCATTGATTCGTGGAACGAGTCCAAATCTTAATCGAGATGAAGTGACCAGAAGAATTGTTGACTCAGCCGATGCCGCTCGTCCAGGTGAATCGATGAACGGCATGGTCAATATGAAAGCGGCCTTTGAGATGGGTGATGCACCTTCGGTTCGTCCCGTGTTCAAACAATTTTCAACGGCCCTCTACGACGGTAACTCTCTGAAGTTTAATTTTGATCTTCCAATCAAGAACTTTGGTTCTTTAGGTAAAAATATTAAAATCAAAGTTTCCTCGATCAATCCGGCGCTCACGATGGATCAGACTTTTAATTTCGAAGGCCTCCGTCCAGGTGAGATCGTGATGAATTCTCTTGAGGGTACAGTTTCAGACATGAAGGGTCACAACCGTATTCAAGTGAGCGTGACAATTTCTGTGGATGGACAAAAGGATAAATCGTATCAGCATGAATTCCGACTTGCGCGGGATATATTGAAAGACAAAAGTTTGAAGACTATCAAGTTTGCTTTTATCAAAACAGATCTACCGGTGGGCGTGATACAAGATACCAAAGTAAAAAACTTAATCAATACTGTTGAGCTCCTTCACTCGGAACCAGAAGTTCCAGAGTACTATCTCCCGAGAGTTGTAAAAGAATCAACGTCGATGGAGATCAAGATCTTTCGCAAGTCCGATGACGTTTTCGCAGAGTTACCTTCGACGATTGTTATGGCCGGTGCCGTTCAGTTATTAAACGTGACTAAGCTTGATCTGAATTTTGATGGAGAAGACGATTATCTTATCCGCGCAATTGGTTGTGACAAAGACTGCTCAGATCCTTCAAAGGCCGTTCGTTATTTGCAATATTCATTGTGGAAAAAAGATCTTTCCCCATTGTTTAAAGATAAATCAACTTGGAGATTCCTACCCACCCTCGTCAACGTTGATATTAAATCTCAAAAGTTCTATCGGCTCGAAACCAAGGACTTCGGTCCAGTGGCCGTTCCAATGTTTCTTGAAACTGCGATCATTCCCAATTCTCAGCAAGTCTTAAAAGACGCTTTCTCAGTTCCTGATCGCTCCGTTTTACGACGGATATATTACTTAAACCCGGAGATTGATGCTCACGGGGTTGTGAATCTAGCAACCAAAACGATTTCTACGTCTTCATACTTGGCTTCGATCCGCAAAGAGCTTGGCACTGAGATTGACGAAGACGTACAGGCCATTCATCTACTTGCCCAATCAAAAAGTGATCTTCGCTTAGGTAAAGTTCAGGGACTTTTTAGTATTGGTAAGGGGTACGAAAAGAAAAACATTGTACTGAAGATAGGAGACCCTGCGGCGAACCTTTCTAACTTCTCAGTGACCTCAAACATTTGGGGATTTGAGCATTACGATTCCCAAAGTCTTGATGGCCAGGGCGTGAAAGATTCATTTGTTGGACTTGTCTCAAAATCTCGTTTGGTCATGGTTCAAAATGATTTGAATCAAACCTACTCTTATAATTCTTCGAATAGCGTTGAGGCGCCGCTGAGTGCGATCGCATCGTTTAACGGGGGGGGCTCAGACTTTACATTCTTCCAGACACCTTCATATTTGATGCTCGCAGAAAATACAGGTCAGGAAACGATTCTGCGAAAACTTAAAATTAATCGTTTTAGTTTTTTACCAGGAACTCTTTTTAATGACAGTTTTTATCCAATCCAGGTGAAAAGTGGTAAAAAGAATTTAGCAGCTCTCTACGTAGACGAAACTGATATTCAAAACGATATTGTCTCTTTAACTGTCTTTGATGGGCAGGATCTTAAAGCTCCTATTGGCATGAGTGCATACGTTCCACCAATTTGTAAGGCAATGAACCCGGCCAGACTAAGTGCGGATCAAAGTACGTCTCTCTCGCTGTTGTGTCTTGAGAACAAGCAATGGGTTATGAAGTTCAAGGAATTTAAAGACTAGTAGTCGCTAAAATTTACAAGTTCTATTGAAAAAAAATTGCAAATATGAAAATACACGGAGGTGTTTTCTACAATTCGGAGAAAAAATTATGAAAAGACCTCTCGCGGTACTCAGCATGACCGGACTACTGGCCCTCCTGGGT
>JBBQGK010000085.1:0-15786 GCA_038322885.1 Bacteriovoracales bacterium
GAAGTAGATCTGCTTCGCTTGAGAATCTTTGATGCTTTCTAGGTGACCGTCTTTATAATTGAAACCGATAAAGTAACCTGACTTATCAGAGATCTTGAGAAGCTTACCATCGTTTGTGAAAGAATCTTCGCGGCCATCAGCATGCACACGACGAAAACCATCTTTTGAAACAAAGAGAGTTTGAGGACCGCGATCATTTGTATAGAGTGTTGATCCCGGTGCGATCGTGGCCTGAACTCCAAAATTCACAGCATATGTGTGGCGAAGTTCAGCATTATGAGTGAGACGAGTCACAAGTTCTTGAGCGGACTTTTCTGCCAGAGAAGTTTTCTTTCTCATCTCGGTAACAATTCTTTGGGCCGCAGCTCCAGCATCGACGGCTGTCTTTGGTGTGAAACGAGTTTTTGATCCAGAACCATGTTCATGGATGATGACTGATCCATCAGCAGAAAGTTCGAGCTTTGTTTCAAACTCACTACCCCAACCAAAACCGAACCAACCAACGTCAGTCGACTTAGAGTTATAGGTACGAGTGATCTCGAGTTTTTTACCGCCGCCCGGAACCACGATGTCTGTATATGACATGTAGAAATTTCCGTTTTTCAAATTCACACCTGAATGCGCAGCAAGTGATGCCAACATCGAGGCAAGAATCAGAGAGAATCCATTCATCAACTTCATATCTTCCACCCTTTTGCAGAGAAATTTACATCGAGTTTATCGGAACCGTTGATATCAAACTTTAATATCAATTATCTTAAATATTACCCACATTCCGAATGAAACCATACCGACGATCACGATGAGGGCAATTATGCCTAGTAGGGTCTCGAACAGCAGAGGAAAGTAGTCAGGATCCCCTAACCCAAACATGATGATCATCAAAAAAGGCATGGCCCCAATGATGTAGGCCTGGATCTTTCCGGAGGCCACAAAGGTATCAATTTTGAGTTGAAGCCGAACGCGTTCACGGATCACGAGAACAATAGTATCAAAGGTTTCTGCGAGGTTACCCCCGGTCTCACGAAGGATGTTCACACTTGTGACGAACATTTCATTGTCTTCGGTATAGACACGCTTCTTTAAATTTTCGAGTGCCTCATCTAGGGGCACACCGATTTTCGCCTGTTGAAGAATTAGATTGAATTCCTGACTAACTGGAGGTGGTAATTCATCAACGACCATGCCGATGGCCTGAGGAACAGTGAGTCCCGCGCGCATTCCATTGGCCATGAGGTTTAAGGCGTCCACCATTTGAAGGCTATATTTTTTCTTTCGGCGGTTTTCAAAAAAATCCACGATGGGTTTAGGACACTTCCATCCCACAACCATCATGACAATCCCCATGAGAATGGCGAGGTAGATTTTCCCAAAAAAAGCTAAGATTGAGAAAGAGATGCTTCCCATCCCAAAGGACATGAACAGAAGGGCCCAGGTAATTTTCTGTGGATCAACTTCAATGAACATGATTTCAAATTTCTTTAAAATGTAATCTCGAGTTCCGTAAGTCTGTTGGTCAATCCAGGTGAAGAGCTTAATTGAGTTTTTATACGAGTAAGCAAAGATCATGACTCCGATGACAGCCAGGACACCTTTCACACCTAAAACGTCTGTGAAAAAATCAATGCTTTTACCGGGAACTTTATCCTGGGCGAAGGCAGTTGCAGAAGCAATAAATAAAAAGGCAGAAAAAATATATTTCATGTTTTATTCGTAAAGAGACCGCGAGGAATTTTGTGACCTTTCTTCTCGAGAGTCTCGATAAATTTAGGAATAAATCCCGTGGCCATGAATTTTCCAATGAGCTTGCCGTCTTTCCCCATATTCTCTTGCTTGTAGACGAAGATATCCTGCAAGGTGATTACATCTCCCTGCATTCCACCGATCTCGGTGATGTAGGTCACCTTACGTGACTTATCATCCATACGAGATTGCTGAACAATCATGTGAACCGCTGAGGCGATCATTTCTTTAATCGCTTTTTGTGGAAGACCTGCTCCAGCGTATTGAACGAGGGTTTCTAAACGAGAAACCGCATCGCGAGGTGAATTGGAGTGAACAGTTGTCATCGATCCATCGTGACCTGTGTTCATCGCTTGTAACATATCCAGAGTTTCTCCGCCTCGACACTCACCAATGACAATTCGAGTTGGTCGCATACGCAGAGTTTGTTTCACGAGACAGCGAATATCAATTTCACCACCACCATCAAGAGAAGGGGGACGTGTTTCCAGACGGACCACGTGATCTTGAGGAAAATTTAATTCAGCAGAGTCTTCACAAGTAATAATGCGTTCGTCAGACTGAATGAAGGCACCAAGGACGTTTACCAGAGTTGTTTTACCGGAACCAGTACCACCTGAAACAACAAGATTTCGATGGGCCTCAACCGAGATACGCATGAAATCGGCCATCTCTTCAGTCATCGATCCATATTTAACAAGATCAGTATAATTTAAACGCTTATCAGGAAACTTTCTGATGGTGATACAACATCCATCAATAGCACATGGCGGGATGATAGCGTGCACACGAGATCCGTCCAGAAGACGAGCATCGACGTAAGGAGTTTTCTCATCAATACGCCGTCCAACCGGCGCCACGATACGTTCAATCACCTGTCGAACCTGAGCATCGTTGGTGAAAGTAATTTCGGACTTTTTAACCCGGCCACCTTCTTCATAATAAATTTTCTTAGGTCCTACCACCATGATCTCGGAAATGGCCTTGTTGGCGAGCATCGACTCAAGAGGACCAAGGCCCAAGGCCTCATCCAAAATTTCCTTCACGATTCGATTCATGTCTTCGCGAGTGGCAAGGACACCTTTCGTATCTTCTTTACTTAATAATTCCACCACGAGCTTTTTAGTTTGCTCTGTTAAAATGACTTTTGCTTTGGGATCAGAATCACTCTGCTTCGAGAGATCCATCTCCTCAACGAGACCTTTGTGAATACGGGCCTTGAGGTTTGTCCATTGATCAGCTTTGCGATCTTCTGCAGCTGTAGATGAACCAGGTTCTCCCGGAGGGCCGGAATTAATTTTAGCCGAAGCGTCCTGAGGCTTAGTGAGTTTCTCAAGAGATTTTAAGACGTTTTTTTGAATAAGTTTTCGAGCGCAGTCCACCACTCCGTTAGCAAAAGGAGAATTTTTCGCTCCTAAGATAACTGGCGTAGACCGTGCAAGCGCAGCCGTACAGTTTCCATCGTCTCGAGGGATAGCGTGGAAGACGGGCTTTCCAATCTGTTTCCCAATCACATCCGGACTCACCGGATGGCCATTCACTGCCTGGTTGACCAGAATCTGCATCATATCTTTGGGAAAAAGAAGTGTCGTGAGTTCTGTGTACATGCGTTTGCACTGATTCACAGCGAGGAGATCCGGAGAGGCAACGATAAAAATCAGAGTAGAAAATTCAAGGGCCTTCAAAGCAAGTGGGTTCAGCTCACTTCCAGCATCAATAATGGTGATGGGATAAATATTGACCATTGCCTTCAAGGCCTTGCCTAAACCATCTTCATTAATCTGGTTAGCAATGATGGGCTCAGTGGGCATACCGATGAATGAAACGCCGGCTTTGTGATCGGCCGTAAAAAGCTGAATCGAGCGAGGATCAATGGCACCAGTAAAGTCTGCGAGTTCTTTTAAATTCTTCTTTGATTTGAGACCAGTGATGATGTTCTGATCACCACAAGATTTCTGGTCAAAATCGAGGAGGAGAACTTTTGCACGTAGTTCAGCCGCGTAGGCAAAAGCAAGATTGGCCGCAACCTGCGACTTACCTACTCCTCCCTTACCGCCGATGATACTGATTATATGTCCAGCCATGTGTCCTCTATTCTCTTCGTCTGAATTTACGGCGAATTTCTTCAGTTCCTGCTGTCGCAGACTCAATAATTTCGGGTGTCACAAAAATCACATATTGATTTTTTGAAGTCGTATAGTTTTTTGCACGAAAAAGCCTGAATAATGGAGAACCAGCACTTCCGGAGGCACCAGAGGCTCCACCAGTGGCCGTACCACTACTCACTGTAAATGGAGCAGGGTCATCACCAGTGTTATCATAATTAGTCCTTGAATCGTTTTGAACAATACCACCGATCGCTGCTGATTCTTTAGACTTCACCACAATGTTTGTATTAATCGAATTTTGGGTAGTTGATGGAGAAGAGGTAAGACTTGGGGCCGAGAGACTAACCTCAATATTAATAGGCATTTCAACTTTTTCCTGCTCAAGAATTCTTGGCTGCACATCCATGCTTAAACCAATGGATGCACTTGTTGCTTTCGTAAAATCTCCCGATCCCACAGCGTATGGAATGGTTGTCGACTTCTTGATGTTGGCCTTCTGCTGATCTCGAACAATGACCATCCCGGATTGAATCACGCGAGCATAGCCCGCCGACTTTGCGGCATTGAGTTTTGGAAATAGATTTGAAATCGTTGCACTTAACGTTTGCGCAGATGACGTTGACGTAATGTTACCTGCTCCCGTTTGTCCGAATCGAATCTGACTTCCGTCCGCGCCCATGAGAGGTGCCCATTTAAACGCAAAAACTCGTCCGTAACTTTTAGACAACTCTACAAACTGAGAAGTGATCTTCACCATTTTCGGAGCGGGCTGGGGTTCTTTCTTTTCGTTAACGGCAATAAAATCTATAATGTCTGATTGTTCGGGAGTCGCAAAACGGGAATCCCCGGAAGCGATAGAGAGAATCTTTGGTGGCAAGTACGCCTTCGCGATGATGAGAGCGAGTTTCTTCTTTTCTTCGTTACTCACGACACCTTCAAGCCAATAGGTCTTATTCACCACCCGGACAGTCACATCTTTTAGGTTATTTTTTGCAAGCTCTTCAGTCATCTTACGTCCGATGACTCTTTGGGTTTGGGGAGAGAGTTCAATCAAGGTCAAAACTCCCGGGTAGCTTGCGAGAACCTTTGAAACTCTCCCAATATCTTCCGGAACAACGATCTCTCCCCCGACAAAAACTTTTCCGCCTTTGATCCCAATCTCCAACCCTTCAACATCGCCGATAAGCTCTCGAAGTTCAGAGACCTCGTTTGATTTACCAGTGGCCGTGACTAAAACCGTATACCGAAATCTTACGTCGCCCACGTTATCGCGGATGATCACGGTCGTTTTCCCTGGCTTCAAACCATTAAATTCAATTTCTCGTTTTTGAGGATACATCTTGAGCTTTAAGAGCTGTTCATTCGCGATCGAGATTTTTGTATTGTAATCGAAATCGAGTTTTTCAATCGTCGCTATACCAAGAGCAACCTCGAGGTCTTTTTCAACGACTGGAGAAGCAGTTGAAGTAGCAGAGGTCGCTGCCGTCGTATCCTGAGCGATAGCACAGACAGGTAGTAAGAAAATAAGGAATGAGAAAAGAAAATTTCTCAAAACTATTGTCCTCCTCGCTTACTGTCTTTGGCCGCTTGTTCAGCAAAATAAGTTTTTGCTTCGGCCGCATCTTCACCTAAGACATCGTAGAGTCGAGTCGCACTGATTCGCTCAATGGTCTTATCGTCGTTGTTACGAAGAGAAAAAATAATGTTTCCACTACCAGCTTGAAGTAAGAAGACTAATTTCTGAACTTCAAACGGTGTTAATTCGAGAGTCACCGTACTGTAGTTGGTATAACTATTGAGCTTCATCATATGAGTTTCATTTTCAGTTTTCATATTCACAAGCGGGATGGAATTCGTCACCGAAAGTCCTGTTGAAAGAACAAGAACATCTTGAAGCACCGTCTTGATTTTTACTTTCTCGCGTTTACCCGAGGCATAATCCACGAGAGCGAGCACATCCACCCGGTCTCCAGGTTTCAAGAGACGGCTGACAGACTGGCCTTCATTCACGGGAACTGAAATCGCTCTTTTCCCAATAGAAATCTGCCGAGCAAGTCCAGACTGGGCACCAGGATAAGTCACTCGCGGTGGTGTGATCTGTTCACCTTTTTTAATCGGCACTGAAGCGATGGTGTTATAAAGATCTTCCACACGTGAATAACTTCCAGGCATCTGAAATTTTTTGGGAACGTTTTCAAGTTTTACTTTTCGATCATCAATGATCTCAAGTTCTTTGATATCTTCTCGCGCTACAACTACCGGAGTCATATTTCCGTACTCACTAATGAGCTCCGTTTCACGACTTGAAATGTAGGAATAGATCATCAACACCGCAACTGCGGCCAAGACTAAGCTGGTGGTAAAGGCACGACTATTCATAGTTCTTCCTAAACTTTGAATGGAGTTTCAATGATTTAATGATAACAGATTTTTAGTTAACACAGAGAGGAAAAGATTATCTACTCGTGCAGCTATCAACAGAGGTGACGGATGCATAAGTCAGACCGCGGCTGTCAGGTAGAAGTGATATATTATTGCTGACATTAATGTAGGTTCCCCCGCAAACTCCGTAAGCCGTACCCACTCTCATATAAAGCGAGCTCGGTTCACTGTACTGATTAGCACAACTATCAGAATTGCCGGCCCTCACAGGGATGCTCACTTTATAACAAGGGGCCATGGGTTGTTCATTCCCTCCAAAGAATTCTTTCCAACCAAGAAAATCTGCACCGAACCGTTGGTACTGAGCATGGTCTTCGATCGGTTTTGGAATCATCGAATTATTCTGAGTGCGAAAATAAAAATAGCCTCGAACAACTTTTTGTTGATTGATTGAACCATTGATCGCGTTGGCGAAACCCGATATCACGGCATAGACCGTAAACATGAGAGGAAGAAATACGATGAGTTCGATCAGTGCCTGACCTTTTTGATCTTTCGATTTCATGGTCAGCATCCGTCATCGTAGAGAGTAATATCCATGGATGCAGAGCAGTTCTCTGTTCCAGTTATTCCGTAACAAACCCTGATAGCACAGGCCAAACGCGTCGGCTCTTTTCCTAAAAATGATTCCGACACAAGCTGAAGCTTACTCTGCCCCGCAACCTTACCGACAATATCGATGGGTTGTTCAAAAATAGTTCTCGTTCCTACAGTCATCGCATCCGAAGCACCATTCATCGTTACAGAGTTCACTGTGAAGTTACTGGCATTGATTTTAAAGATACCTAAGTTGTAAGCACTGAAAACACCCTTAGCTTTTTCAATTGCACCCTCCCCACTTGTACCACCAAGTGAGCCAAGCGGATCACCAGAAGTATTTGAGCCTTGAAAAGTATCGGCCACAAGATACGTTCGACTCGCCATAAAGGTCGCGTAGTGAACGATATACCCTGTGGTGTAGTTCATCGCCGCATTGAAGATCATTAAAATAATCGAGAGACCAAAAGCAAAAGTAAAAATAAATTCAATCGTCGATTGGCCAAGTTCATTTCTTTTCATGGATATGGATCCTTTCCCCCAAAAAAGCGCGTTCCACCTTTTTCTGGATCAAAATAAGAGGGGTGAGAAGTGATATCTCTTGTGGTGGCCGAAACATCGGCCGTACCCGCTTTGCCAGGATATGCGTGCCTATACGCGAACTCATTATTTTTCTTTATGGCCGCACCAAACGTACCACGAGTTCCAAAATATTTTTTATAAAGATCACTTCGAAAGAAAGTCAAAACAAGCGAAGTCACCACCGCGAGAAGCAAAATGTATTCCACTGCCGTTTGCCCAGCTTGTTTTTTTAAAACCACAGAGTCGCTCCCAAAAGTAACCACGCCAGAAGCATGACCGGCGCATAACTAAATCTAGAACGAATCATATCTCGGATTCCACTCCAATGACGACTTAGAAAGTAGCTCTTAAATCTTACCGGATCGCGAAAGATCCGTGTCATGAGAAGAATGAAACCAACCATCATGGTGGCCGTTAAAAGACGCTCAAACAGTATGAGATGGAGAGACAAGGGAAGGCACAAAAAAAGAGTCGCCAAAAACTTGCTATCTCCTGCACCCATAATTTTCCACTGGAATAGAAAAAATCCAATTACGACAAAGGCCACGGGAAAGATCAGAACTTCAAAATCCCAGACTCCAAGCATTCCTAGAGGCCATAGAATCAATGCGATCCCAAGATTGAATACTGACCAGAGATTGGATATTTTTTTGTTCTTGAGATCCAGATAGGCCACGAGGATGAGCTCTAAAGTCATGAAGCCAAACTGCCAGGTCTTCATCGAGGAAGATAACCATTGCGGTATTCGCCATACCAACATTTATTAGCACAAACACCGACGATTAAATTTTGCGAGAGGTAGTGACCGATTTTTCCCATGTTATCGCGGAAAAAACCCGTGAAGAGTTGAGTCGCCCTGCCACTTAAAAAGAAAATGAAAGCGAGAATGAAAATGTATTCGACTGTGGCCTGACCACATTGCTTTATTCTTATCATGTAAACATGATAGCGCGATGGACTTGTGACCGCAAACCTAAGTACGTCGACCTATTGGGTGTCGATGAAATTCGTGAACTTGCTTTCGTCCAGAACTGTACCTAAGATACCGCCCGTTCCATTTGCACCGAAGAGTTTAGTGGTAATTGCACCCTTAAACTTAATCACGATCGTAGCAACAACTGCCACGAGCAAGATATATTCGGTAGATGTCTGCCCTGTCTCATCTTTGAGATAAGCAAAAATCTTGTTTTTCATAACTCCTCCTTAAAGGATCACTTGTTTCCTATCGTCACTTACGATTAAAAACTTTAGGGACCTTTTTGGTATAGCTCAAACTATAACACATCTAGTCAATTATGTGTGTATTTTTTACTTGCCTCCGTAACGTTCCGAATCTACTAGCCTAAACACAGGATCCTTAGTTGAAAAAGCATAAACTTGCCTCTAACTCCCATCTTCGAAATGCGATATGATCATTAACGGGTCTGGGTCGGAGCCATAAAGTTTCGCCCCTACGATTTTATTTTCGGGAGCGGTCCCTGGTCATGGTGTGCATGCTTGCCTGTCTCAGTATTGGGTCAGATTGTGAGAAGCCTAAAGTGATTACTAATTGCGCCCACCTAGTTTTCTAGGGGCGCGAAACCGTATTAAGCCTTCATCCCAGACCTTTTTTTCTCAACTTCCGCCGTGGTTCGTCCGACAAGTTCGATCAAGTGAAAAAAACTCTCCTTCTTCTCCTATTCATAATGATGAGCTTTCAGGCTTCGGCCGAAGTCTCTGCTATGAACAACATCATCGCCTTGATGAGAGAAACTCCGGCCTATATTAATGGAGATTTCCAGCTCTCGGCATCAGTCAATCTCATGCGGGATACGAGTGGGATCATTCCTAAAACTATCGAGCTTAAGGCCGAAAGATCTATCGGCTTTTATTTCGATGAGCATTCTTTGAATCTCAACACTCAAGATGCTCTCTACGTCTGGTATGGTGGAATCAAGAGTAAAATTAAAAACATCTCCTACGACGATCGAACGGGAGAGATTAGTGTAAGTAGTTCTACTCCACTTGGGTTGTTTAATTCTTCGCTTAGTTCAGTAGCAAAGAAGGCTCTAGAATCTCAGTTCAAAAATAAACTCAAACTCGCTTTTCAGGAACTTCGTCGGATTAGATCTGAGCACAATACTGATCAGGCCAAGGAATCGATACAGGCGATTATCAATACAATTTTCGCAGGAGGAAGTGGGCAAGGAAAATTTCCTTCGATTTCGGGCGAGGCATCATTAGGATTTAAAGTTGAGAGGAACCGAACGATACCACTTACCGAACAGATCGTTGCCAAGGTTAAGCAGGATGACCAAGTGAAAATCAGCTCAAATTTCACCTTGGTTAACGGGAAGACGACCTTTCAAACATTAAAACTCGAATCCGATTCAGGGATCACACTTCAAGGAGATACCCGCTGGCCCGAAATTAAATCAGTTGAAGTGCATGAACTCGAGGTTGGACCCCAAGGACTAAGTCTGAATTATAAAATTGGGGGCGAGCAGGTTATCCAAGGATTAATTTTAGCCTTCGCTGCCGTTGCGTCTGCAAATTCTCCGAGAGGAATAAACCCAGACTGTATTCCGGAAGTAGAATTACCGGGAATCAGAAGAAAATTAAATCAAGAATTTCATGGCCAACTTTCTTTTTTACTACATCAGAATAGGGCCGCACTCATTGCTGCCGGAGTGAATCCAAAACTTATCGACGTCTTAGATTAATGATCGGATTCTGCCCCTACCAGATAAAACTCTTGACGTAGAACCTGTGACATCAAACAATAAAGATATGGAATTCATCAACGTCAATGATTACCAAAATGTTTCGTGGATCGAAAATCTCGCTTTGGAAGAAGTGAACATGGAGGAATCGGGTATTATCCGGTTCAACGATCACTTAAATACTCAAAGTCTCCTTGAAGAATCAAGCCTACACTTCGTGAATAAATTGAAAGATCGTTTTGAGTTCTATGTCGCTTTATTCAATCAATACCGAAGTAACCGCGATGCTGGCCATGCCATCAAGGTTTTCCGTATATCAAATACCGTGAATGATTTTATTCTTTTCCGTAATTCATTGAAACTCATTGTCGCTCGTCGTGCACCTGATGTGATCAGCGTTGGATTTCTGTCGAACAATGGTGGACTATTTTCTGCTCGTCTCGCCAATGAAAATCAATCCTCACACGCGATCCACGAGATCAAAGCCCACGTGGGCCCATTCAACACGATTACTTGGCGCTTTCAAGGCGAACCTGTAGAGATTGAACCTCTCGTGAAGTACTACCTCACTGAGTTCATCAAAAATTCTTCTCGCTAAAAACTAACTGTGACGTTGCAATCTTTTGTGAGTGAATTGAAGTGAATCTTCAATCGTCGGCATTTTAGTTCCTAAGAACTCTTCTACATTTGATACATCCATCTTGAAATAATAATTCTGAGCAGCGACTCCACCAGATTTATTATCAGTATCGATAGGAAATTTGCCCGTCGTTTTCTGGATCACATTAGCATCACGATGAAAAATTTTGGCGTAAAGGTTAGCGAAGGTAAATCGGTTCATGGAATCTTTTGAAGAGACATGAATAAGGCGATTGGAAACATTCGCTAACAATGCAGCTTTAAGAACTCTCCCCAGAATAAAGATATCAAGAAATCCTGTCTCCACTGAATCATCTGCAACCAAGGGAATCCCCTTCACAAAAGCGGCCTGCATGCTCTCAAACCAATTAGGATGCTTGGGATTAAAGCCTCTACCATAGAGAGTTGAACAGCGGAGTATGAGATAATTGAGGCATGACCTTTGGACATAGAACTCGGCCGAAGACAAAGATGCGCCATATTGAGTATTCGGAAAAGGAGTATCTCCTTCTTTGTAACTTATGTTACTCCCACCCAGAACATAGCAAGAGGAGATGAGAATGAATCGAGATCCATACCGTTCGCTCGCCGTACAAACGTTAATCGCGCCACCTGCGTTTAAGGCATCAGCGTACTTTGGCCTAAGTTTGCACTCCATGAGGGAACTCATACCTGCCGCATAAACCGTAAAATCAGGTTTAATCCGACTGATAATATTCATCACATAATCTTTCTTCATGGTATCGCATGGAAAACAAGTGATGCCTGGAATCTCAACCGGAGTCTTATGATAGGTTCCAACAACACGAAATTCATCCCGCAAAATTTCTGCCAGATTAGATCCAACAAAAGAATTAATTCCTACGATCAGCACAGTCTTTTTCATGATTTTTATTTTATCACAGATTCTTGCGGCCTCTAGGACAGAAAAATTTACTGGAGTGTTTTGGTTAAAATAGATTTTGAAAAAAAGAAAGCATCCCTCATTCGAGGGATGCTTAGTGGGTGGTTAATCAACCGAGTAGTTTCAAAGCTGCGTTCGGGGCCTGATTCGCTTGAGCAAGCACTGACACTCCGGCTTGGTTCAGAATATTATTCCTCGCCATATCCGCGGTCTCAGCCGCTACATCTACATCGCGAATTCGAGAATTAGCCGCACTCATATTTTCATCAGCAATCGCAAGTGTATTACTCGCAGATGTTAGACGATTCTGAAGTGCACCTAAGTTGGCACGGGTTCCGTTGATCCGTACCAAGGCCGTATCAAGTTTCGACAGTGATAGCTGTGCTCCCTCTTTTGAACCAATTGACTCTGTTGCCAGAGCAAGTGCTTCAAGGGTGGCGTCAGTTTGGTCAGCATCGAATGTAATCCGGTCGTTAAATGGATCATTGTAGATCCCGACCTGAAAATCGAACTTCCCACCTGTACCATTGAGTAGCTTCTTTCCGTTGAACTCTGAAACTTCTGAGATACGCTTAATCTCTTGAAGAAGATTCTGAAATTCAATGTCAGAGAAACCTCTCTCTTGGTCGCCGACAGTATCAGAGGCTGACTGGATACTAAGCTCTCTGAGGCGAATAATGATGGACGAAATTTCGTTGAGGCCGCCTTCAGCTGTTTGCACAAGTGAGATTGCATCATCCGAGTTCCTCTTCGCTTGTCGCATTCCGCGGATACTAGCTTTCATCTTTTCAGAGATCGCTAAACCAGCCGCATCGTCTCCAGAGCGAGTAATTCGTTCACCAGAGGACAACTTCCTAAGGTTGTTGTCCAGGTTCATCTTAGTAACACCTAACGCACGTTGAGCACTTAAGCTTGCAACGTTTGTATTTATCCTTAATCCCATAAATTAATCTCCTGTTAGCATTTAGAACCTCCATGTTCATTTTGTGAACGTCATGTTCACATTGGTTGTTGTTGTGTTTTTAGTTCGTCTTTAAAAAAGGCAAACCTCTACACTACTGCGCTTGTTAGTACACCCACTACAAGTTTTGCAGGATTCGTTTTACATCAAAGTCTTGGCCAGCTTACTTAGCCAGCGGCGCAGGGGTTTATCCCTGAGCAGCGGCATTAATAAGGCTGAGCGCGCTCGTCGTAGACTGGTTCGCTTGTGCCAATACTGAAGTACCTGCTTGCATAAGAATGTTCGTGCGAGTCATCTCTGATGTCGCTGAAGCAATGTCCGCATCTCTGATACGAGAGTTTGCAGCTGACAAGTTTTCATTCGAGATCTGGATGTTGTTAATGGTCGACTGAAGACGGTTTTGAAGAGCACCGAAGTCAGCACGGATACCAGAAACGTTTTGGATCGCTTGATCGATCGCTGCGAGTGAGTTTTGAGCTGAGATCTTATCTGACACTGAGGCCAAGTTAAGACCGAGAGCTGCTACGTTCACATCAGCTGAAGAAGCATCAAAAGTTAATCTGTCGACGAGAGGGTCGTTACGAGTACCGATCTGAATGTCAAAGACAGAACCTGTACCGTTAAGAAGTGGAACTCTGTTGAACTCAGTTGAGTTCGCGATACGATCTACTTCCGAGAGAAGCTGTTCAAATTCAACGTTAAGGAATTTTCTTTCCGTTGGGCCGATGGTATCAGAAGCTGCTTGAACACTTAACTCGCGAAGACGAATCATAATGTTACCAACTTCGGCTAAGGCACCTTCAGCGATCTGCACCAGAGACACACCATCTTGTGCGTTTCTTTCTGCCTGACCTAAACCTCTAATTTGTGCTTTCAAGTTTTCTGAGATCGCGAGTCCTGCAGCATCATCCCCGGCGCGGTTAATACGCTGACCAGATGACAATTGCTCCAAAACCTTTTGAGATGCTAGACGTGTGACGTTCAAGTTCCTTTGCGCATTTAGCGAAGAAACGTTCGTGTTAATCCTCAAACCCATAAATCCTCCTTGATCGGGCTTCACTCGTTCTCAATCCATGAGAGGAGCGACGAATGTCATAATTGACACTCGTGACTATCTTTTCGACGATCCGCCAAAAGACTTAAGGAGTACTGTAAAAATATTCGACAATTCCTCGAAAAAGACCCTAAAATGTTGATATTAATGAGGTTTTACCATGGGCAAGAATTTCCCCCTGATTACAAATTTAAAAGAAAATCCGAAAGCTTTGAATGCAACCATCGCCATGATCGAGAAATCCTTCTCCTATCAGTCCCCTTTCACCTTCAAAGAAGACTTCGCCCCCCTCGTGGAAGAGGGCAATCACCATAATTGCTTTATCATGCTCGATGAGAATGAAAATGTAATCGCTCACATTGGTGTGAAGGAGAGAAACATCAGGATCAAAGACAAACTTTTTCCTATTTGTATGCTCGGTGGGATAGCTGTGGATGAAAAATACAGGGGAGAAGGGCACTTTCAGACTCTCCTGCAGGATGTGCTCGCAGAAAAGAGAAGTGATTGCGCTCTATTTTTACTCTGGAGTGATCAAGCCGCTCTTTATAAGAAGTATGGATTCTATTTGTGTGGGGATCAGTTTGAGATTCCTAAAAGTGACAAAAGCTCATCTCTGGTTTCAACGAAGTATCATCTCTTAAGCGATATTGAGAAAAAACAAATTCAAGCTCTCTATCAATCATCATTCTCCTCTCAGTACACCACCCTTGATCGAACTGAAGGCGACTGGAGTTCACTTGCACGAGTTTTGAGTGCTGATCTTTATCTTAAGAAAGAAGGAAATGAGATCACGGATTACTTCTTTATAAATAAAGGTCAGGACCTAACCGGAATTATCTATGAATACGGAAGCAAAAGTGACCTAAGAGGTTGGCTAAAGGAAGCTTCATCATTCGGGAAAATCTGGTTAGGCCAGGCCCTGATGGATACCGACAATCACCAGTATCAATTTCTCATGGCCCCCGCCGACATGAAATACTTCAGAGAACTCATCACCGCCTTGACCAAAGATCTGATGAAAGTCAGGGACTTAAACGTCATGAAGCAAGAAGTGTATTTTGATTTTAACGATGAAACCTTATCCTTGGAGGCAGAAGAATTCCTAAGAGGGATTTTTGGACCGGGGCAATTTGAGGAAGTAGACGTGGCGAAGTATCCATTATTTATAAGTGGCCTTGATAGTATTTAGGATAAAGCACTGTGAAGACATTTCACTTTCATTGATTAAAATTTAGAAGGCCCTATACTCCGTGCACTTTTATCTTTGCACTGGAGGTTTTATGAAAACATTTATTCTTTTAGCCATGGCCATGTCATTTACAGCTCAGGCCGGCTCGGTCTCTTATCCATGTCATCCGGAAATAGGCCGCGGAACTGAAGTGGTGACGGTCAAATTGGATTTTGCAGGTAAAACAGGGTCAGTTGTCGTGAACGGTAAAGTCGTTTGTGCGGGAAAAACCAAGGGTGATGTAATAGAATACGGTCAATCAACACTTACGATCACTTGTGCAAACGGAAAGAAAGTAACGTTTAACAGAGACTATGATGAAACTAACCTTAAACTTGCAAGCTTAAACTTAGGATTAAGTGATACGACTTATATGTGTGAATAAGTATAATCTCGTCATTTACAGGGGTGTTTAAACTTTAAACACCCCCTTACAAAAATTCATCCATTCTTCATGACCGGAATAGTTGTACTACACTCCAGAACATACCAAATACGGAGTTTTCATGAAGAGTCTTTTCCTTTTCTCACTTCTGGCTCTCTTTTCTCAATCCTCATTCGCTGCTCTTACCTATGAGTGCAATGTGTCCCTTAACAATGGAACAAGATATTTTCTCGCTATGGACGCTCAGATCAGTGAAGGTGAAAGCGATGAAATCATCAACATGAGAGTCTTTAAAAATGACAACATCATCCTGCAAACCATCGATGGAGAACTTTCATCAGCCAGGATCAAGGGCAATAGAATCATTGTAAGTGCCACTGATGATCATGGCGTAGAGCTTGTGAATATCCAGTACTTCGGAAAGAAAAATAAAAAAAACCTCCTTGTCCTGTCACTTCCAAATCAGAGAAAGCTAAATTTCAAAGATGTAAAGTGTGGGAT
>JBBQGK010000086.1:0-15614 GCA_038322885.1 Bacteriovoracales bacterium
ATCAAGGTAGAGACGCATAATTCCCCTTCAGCTTTGGATCCATACGGCGGGGCCCTGACAGGAATTCTTGGAGTCAACCGTGACATCATGGGAACGGGACTTGGGGCGAGACCTGTGGCGAACACAGATGTTTTTTGCGTCGGCATGCCGGATGAAACTGAACTCCCATCGAACCTCTTGCATCCAACAGAAATTCTCAAAGGAATTCATCGTGGTGTTCAGGATGGCGGCAATAAAAGTGGCATTCCCACAGTCAACGGGGCGATTTATTTTGATGAATGCTATTCAGGTAAACCGCTCGTTTATTGTGGCACCGTTGGTGTGCTTCCTCCCAAAATAGGAAAGCTCGAGAGTGCTTCAAAAAATCAAAAGGCCGGGGACCTGGTGGTCATGGTTGGTGGAGCAGTTGGTATTGATGGCATACACGGAGCAACAGCAAGTTCTCTCGTGATGGATAAGCACACCACAATTGGCATGGTTCAGATCGGTGATCCATTTGGGCAAAAGCGCATGATGGATTTCTTGCTGGATGCCCGAGACAAAGGCCTTTATACTTCGATCACGGACAATGGGGCCGGTGGACTGAGTTCTTCCGTCGGTGAAATGTCCCAGGCAACTCATGGTGCTCATCTTCACCTTGAGCGCATACCTTTAAAATATCAAGGTCTCTCGCCATGGCAAATTCTTGTTTCTGAATCTCAGGAAAGAATGACCATCTCTGTCGCCCGTGAAGAGTATGCTGCTCTTCAGGAACTTGCTGATTTGTACCAGGTCTCTATGGCCAACATTGGTGAATTCAAAGACGATGGACTCTTTACTTGTTCGTTCAATCACAAGCTTGTTTGTCAGATCAGCTTAAAGTTCCTTCACGATGGCCTGCCGAAGATGAAACTGAAAGCGACTCATGAGAAACGAAAATTTAAAAGCTGGAAAGAATCGAAAGCTCCTGAGGCCCTGGATATCAACAACCATCAGGAAATTTTAAAACGTCTTCTCACTCACCCAGTGATCAGTTCAAAAGAAAAATGGATTCGTCAGTACGATCACGAAGTTCAGGGAGGAAGTGTCGTAAAACCCCTTGAGGGAATGAACATCACTGCTCCAAACGACGCCGGGGTTATTTGGTATGGGGCCCATGGCGTAGAAGGGACTGATGGGTTTGCGGTGGCCTCAGGCCTGTGTCCTCATTTCTCAATGGATGATGCTCTTCTCATGGCGAAACTCGCCGTCGACGAATCCGTGAGAAATCTCATTTGCCACGGAGTCGATCCAGAAAAAATTGCTTTGGTAGATAACTTCTGCTGGCCCGATCCAACTCCTTCAGCAAAAAATCCTGATGCGGAATTCAAACTCGCTCAACTAGTACGCAGCTGCATGGGTCTCAGAGAAATGGTCGAGACCTACAGCATGCCACTTGTGAGCGGTAAAGATAGTATGAAAAATGACTATCACGGTGAGAAAGTTAAGATCAGCGTTCTTCCAACTCTTCTTGTGACGGCCTTGGGCCACGTGCCAGACGTACGAAATGTGCCAAGATCTCAGGCAAAAGAAAATAATCTTCTCTACCGTATTGGTACCCGAAGCTATAAAAAATATTTTGGTCACTTCCTTCACAAGGTTGTTCCCCATTTGGAGAGAGATAATCTTGTAGAATTTGATTTTAAGAAAACGCGAGAACTCTATTCAAAAATCTTTAAAGCAACCCAGGCTCGCTGCCTTGATTCGGTCCACGATCTTTCTGAAGGGGGATTTCTCGTTGCCCTGACAGAGACTTTGATGATGGATAATCTTGGGATCGAACTCACTCATCTTATTAAAACCGGAGAGGATCAGACGAGTTTCCTATATTCTGAATTACCGGGACACTTTGTTGTTTCAGTTCCTCAAAACAAGCGCGCCGAGTTTGAAACTTATTTTGAAACGTCTGATCTGCAATTTTTAGGCGTCGTAAATTTATCCGGCAAGATCACTCTGAACCAAAAAGAGTTAGACGTCTCTGAGCTTAGGGCCTTTTGGGGAGGTAATAAATGAGATCAGTTCTTATTCTTACCGGTGACGGAATTAACTCTGAAAATGAACTCGCCCGCGCTTTTTCTGAGCAAGGTGCGAAGGTCACTAAAGTTCATATCAACTCATTTCTAAAGCATCCGAAGATTCTCCAAGACCATGGAGTGCTCGCCATTCCTGGTGGATTTAGTTTTGGTGATGAGCTGAAGTCAGGCAAAATTCTTGCGGAGAAACTTCGCGACACTCTTTTAGAAGGTTTATCCACTTTTGTTACTAATGGAGGACGGATCATTGGTATCTGCAATGGTTTTCAAGTTCTCGCCCAATTAGGGGCGTTTGATAAAAACTTTGCTTCAAGATCATTCACCTTGTCTGAAAACTCCCATGGCACTTTTATGGATAAGTGGACGACTCTCGAAGTTGATTCGTTGGCGGCTAAAAAATCCTGTTGGTTCAAGAATATTGAGGGACGGATATTCCTCCCCGTTCGCCATAAAGAGGGAAGAATCGTTCCTGCAAAAAATCTTTCTCTTCCTTACGGGCCAATCTCATATACTGAAGTTGTAAACGGTTCACACCAACAATTGGCGGGCCTTGTCGACAGCACCGGACAAATTTTTGGTCTCATGCCTCACCCGGAAGTCGCGACTCAGGAATTTCTTTATCCATTCCGTAAAGGAGTGGCGCAAAACGTACACAAAATCCAAACCCTTTTTAAAAATGGAATCACGCTATGAAACTGATGCCTAAACGCGCGCTCATTAGTGTCTCTAATAAAACGAACCTCGGTGTCATCGTTCCAACTCTCGTTGAAGCTGGAGTTGAAATTATTTCAACCGGTGGAACCGCAGAGTATTTAAAGAAGATGGGTGTGAAGTACACGTCCATTTCAGAGATTACTGGAAATCCAGAGGCCTTTGGTGGCCGGATGAAAAGTATTTCTTTCCAGGTGAGTTCGGCCCTTCTTTATCGTCGTGATCATGAAACAGATCTTAAAGAGGCGAAGGAATTAAACATTAAAGACATCGATCTCGTGATTTGCAACCTCTATCCATTTAAAGAGGTCGCTGCTCGAGAAAATATCACACGAGCAGATTTAATTGAGAACATCGACATCGGTGGGCCTAACATGATCCGGGCAGCTGCAAAAAATATGCAATGGGTGACTGTAGTCACTGATCCTGCGGATTATGAGGTCTTGGTGAATTCAGTTCAAAGAGGCGGAACAGATATTGAAACTCGCCGCCAACTTGCACTGAAGGCTTTTTCCCTGACCGCCCAGTATGATCTCGCTATCGCCACAACTCTAGCTATGGAATTTAAGGCTGAATTCCCCGAGGTCTTCTCCCATGACGTGAAACCTTTGCGATACGGAGAAAATCCACACCAGAAAGCAAAACTTTTTGTACTGAATAACCAAACAGAAAAAATAACCCTCGCCAAAGCGCCAATCCTTCAGGGCAAAGAAATCTCTTACAACAATTATCTCGATGCTGATCAGGCCTATAAATGTGTCTCAGAACTCAAACTTGCTTTTCCAGAACGAGAACATTGCGTGATTGTGAAACACGGAATTCCGTGTGGTGCCTCTTCAGGTCATGATCAATTCGAGGCCTTAAGATCTGCCTGGGAATGTGATTCAACAAGTGCCTTTGGCGGAATCATTGCCTTCTCTTCGGTCGTGCAAGCTGAAGCAGCAGAATGGCTCACGAGTCAGTTCATAGAAGTTGTTCTTGCTCCTGCGTATACTCCGGAAGCTCTTTCACACTTTGCGAAAAAGAAAAATGTTCGCCTCGTAGAGGTTCCCCTCAAAAAACGTGACTCCCACGAATGGACCGTGCGCTCAATCAACGGCGGAATTCTTTGGCAAGAAGAAGACGAAAAGCTCAATGTGGAACTGAAGGCTCCGACGAAAAAAACATTCGATGCTGCAAAATCAGAAATCGTTAAATTTGGCCTGGTCATCACGAAGTATCTTAAGTCTAACTGTCTTCTTCTCGTAGACGAGCGCGACGGTGTGTACTCCATCTTAGCAAGTGGTGTCGGTCAACCAAACCGCTTAGAGTGCCTGACTCTTCTCGCGGGCCCTCGGATGAAAAATAAAAACATCGAAGTCGGAGATGCTATCCTCGTTTCAGATGCGTTCTTCCCGTTTAAAGATTCGATCGAAGAGGCGAATAAGTGGGGAGTAAAGTATGTGGTTCAGCCAGGTGGTTCTATCAAGGACGCTGAAGTTATAGCGACCTGTGATGAGTTACAAATGGCGATGGTGATGACGGGCGAGAGACACTTCAGACACTAAGAGGAATTTATGGATTATAAAACGGCTGGAGTCGATGTTGAAAAAGGTGACCTCTTCGTAGAAAAGATTAAGTCTTTTATTGGAGAAACTTATGACGACCGAGTGGTCGGCGGAGTTGGTGGGTTTGCTGCTCTTTACGAGATGGACGAAGATCGATATCTGGCTGCTGGTACGGACGGTGTAGGAACAAAAGTGAAGTTAGCTCAGGAGCTAGGGATCCACGATACGATCGGACAAGATCTTGTTGCGATGTGTGTGAATGATGTAATATGCACTGGGGCGAGACCCATGTTCTTTTTAGACTATCTCGCCTGCGGAAAACTTGATCTTCCAGTTCACACAGAAATCGTCAAAGGCATCGCTCGAGCCTGCAAAGAAGTGAAGTGCGCTTTGATCGGCGGAGAAACTGCGGAAATGCCTGGAGTCTATGCCGAAGGTGTTTATGATCTCGCGGGATTTTGTGTAGGTGAATTAGACAAAAAAAATTGGTTAAAAGCAGATAAAGTTAAGCCCGGGGATACTCTCGTCGCCATTGCATCGAGCGGGTTTCACTCCAATGGCTATTCACTCGTTCGTAAACTTTTGAATGAAACAGATGTTCAGCTTAAAAAAGACGCTCTCACTCCGACGAAGCTCTACGTGAATACCTTGATGTCTCTCCTTAAAAGTCAGAGAAATAATATTCACGGAGTCGCTCACATCACCGGCGGCGGTTTTCATAATATTCCCCGCATGAACGAAGAACTTTGTTATGAAATCACCCATCTTCCGACAGATGATTTTCGTCCTGCCTTCATGAATGAAATTTTAAAACGCGCCGATCTTGACCGTGATTCTGCTTATGAAACTTTCAACATGGGAGTGGGTCTTGTGATCGCTTGTGAAAACGAGAAAGAGCTTACCGAGGGTCTTGATTCAATGAATGAAAAATGGATGATTTTAGGTAAGGTCGTTAAAAAAGAAGGGCCCAACTTGCGCTGGGCCCTCTAGCATTACATATTTGCTTTATACCAACAGGCCGGACGTAGACCGTAATCAAACTTAGAGAGAAGCGTGCACGAATGCAAAGCCGCCTCCATCTCTGCATCTTTTCCTGATCTTCTTCCACGTGTGCTTTTTCCTGGAATGATCGTTTCGTCAAACACGATCGGACAGATGGCCCCATGATAAAGTGTATCAAGTCGACATTGAACCGCTGGGTGATCTTGGAAAGTCTCCGTCACTTCTTTTGTATCTGGAGTGTCGTACTGAGGCATTGGCTTCTTAAGGAGAACAGCCATGGTATTAATGACTGACTCAAGTCCCACACTTGTGCGGTAACAAAGCTGGCGATCCTCATCCTTAGGGAATGCAAAATCACACTTCGTTTTAGGAATCATCGCCACTTTAGTTTCAAAAGTCATATTCACATCACGCTGGTGCTGCCACATTTTTCTAGCACAAACCAGAGTAGAGAAATAATCAGCTTGTCCTTCGACCGCCGCCCAAGAGCTGATGAGATTCGACGAAAAAGGAAAGCCGCCAAGGTGGTGACCAATTTCGTGACAGATAATGAGTGTCATCCCATCTGGACTGAGCTCAGGTCTTTTTGCGAGTCCACCAGTAAAGGTAACCTTCCATGAACCCAACATCTGGCCGGCAAAAGCGTTGATCTGTTTGTTGTCCCACTGACCGTTAATTTTTAATTTTCCCTTGAAATGCGCAACGATCGGAGAAAAGGTTTCTTGTAGCTCCTTAACTCGGCTATCAAAAATCTCTTTTGTGATCTGAGGCTCACCCTTAGAGATGTAAGCGTTTGCTAAATCTTTCTTTGGCAGAAATGTTGCTCTGGCATCAACCACCATACAAATAGCTAAGATCAGAAATGTTAATTTCATGAAAACTCCTTTTTGTTTATCATCTCTATCAACTTCAATGATCGTCAAAGTTTTGAGATGTTTCTTAAGGAGATGTCAGATAAAAACAGGAAGTAGTGGGATATTAAATTATTAATTTGTTAGAGCTAGGATTCTACCTTCATAACTCTTTTGAAGACACGAGAGGTCGTCCTTACAGCTGTTTCTTGTCTCGACCCAAGATTTTTGTTCAGTCTTAGTTTTTTGTGCCGCAGTTTTGCCACCTTTCTCTAAATAGGCTTTATACGTAACACTCAGCTTGAGATCCAGGGAAGATAGGATTTCTGATGAACAAATCGCTCTCTCAGATTTATTCGATGCATTTTGGCATGGAAATGAGGCCCTATAGCTTGAAGAAAAAGTGTATTTACCTTCTCCTAGATATTGGTAGGCATCATCAGAACCCGGTAGCGATTTCGCCGAAATAGATCCATCTTTATCAAAGGTGTAGGTCATGATTTCGCTTTTGATAAGCAAAGAATTTTTTTTGAAATTTATTTCGTCGTCAAAAATTTTGACAGCGCCTGGACTAATTCCAGAAGCCTTCAGATTACAATTCATCCCCGAACAGCGGATTTCCATTTCCTGCGAATTTGTCCCTCTAAAGATTCCTTCAATGGTTCCAGCGAAGAGCGAAACGGCATTCAAAAGAAAAAATGTGACCACGAGAGTCCTGGCCGCAATCTTTTTAAATTGCTCTTGATAGTGATTTTTTAAAAAATTGAAATCAATCCACCTTGAAACCTCATGCGTAAGTTTCTTTGAATCCAATCCTTTTGCAAGATTAGTTTTGAGGGTTTCCTTGTTCTTGGACTTAAAGAATGCCTCTTGAACCACCTCATACAATTCTTCGCGTTTGGTGTGAGTATTATTCTGGATTAACTGATGAAGGACATAGCTCGAATAGATCTTCTCATTTTGTTCGACTTTTTCTTCGATCTTAACTCGATCAATAACAAGATTCTCCACAACATTCGTCATTCGTCTTAAAGCATAGGACAGAAGTCCGAAGTGATCAGGGAGCATCATTCGTTCAACACTAGAGTGAGAAATATCTCTCTCGTGCCAAAGGGCACAATTTTCTAGGGCCGGGATAATATGTGAGCGAAGGAGACGAGATAGGCCCGCAATATTCTCAGAAGAAATGGGATTTTTTTTATGAGGCATCGTCGAAGAACCTTTCTGTCCTTTCGAGAACCCTTCGCGTAGTTCATCCACGTCTGAATGCTGAAGTAACCTGAACTCAGTCGCCATGCGATCAAAGAGTGAAGACATCAACGCGCCGATGCCTATAATTTTTGCATATCGGTCACGAGGGATGACTTGGGTTGAAACTGGTTCGACTTTAAGACCAAGCTTCTTTAAGGTCGATTCTTCAAACTCGGGAGTTACTACCGTATAATTCCCAACCGCTCCTGAGAGTTGACCGGTGAGATCGTTGAGCGCTTCATGCCATTCTTTTTCTCGGCGCTTAAGTTCTGCATAGAAAGATAAAAACTTCTGCCCAAAGATCATCGCCTCCGCATGAATCCCGTGAGAGCGACCTATACAAAGAAGGTCACTTGTTT
Source organism: Bacteriovoracales bacterium (assembly GCA_038322885.1). Lineage (GTDB taxonomy): Bacteria > Bdellovibrionota > Bacteriovoracia > Bacteriovoracales > Bacteriovoracaceae > Peredibacter. The sequence continues at coordinate 7,773 of JBBQGK010000086.1, forward strand.
CTTGCGCTTTTTTTGAAAGGGCCAGCGACAGAGCTGCAATATCTTTCTCAATGACTTTCATGCTGTCTTTCATTAGAAGGGCGTGTGCGGTATCGATCACATCCGAAGACGTAATCCCAAAATGAAAAAATCTTCCATCTTCTGGGGCAAACTGTTCTGTGATGCTTGTGCAAAATGCGATTACATCGTGACCAGTTGTTTTTTCGATCTCTGAGATTCTTGCCGGATCGATCTTCGCTCCATGCATTTTATCGGCAAGACCTTTGGGTACCAAGCCTGATTCTTCAAGGGTTCTTAAATGAGCCAGTTCAACTTCGAGGTAGTAACCAAATCTTCCTTCATCGGTCCAGAGTTTGGAGATTTCTGCTACGTCGTAACGGCTGATCATAGAATCGTCCTAGATGAAAATAATTTTGTCTTGCAGTTCTGAAGTAGAATTTGAAACCTTGCCACCAAAATCCTTAAGGATTTTTTCTTCAAGGCTCGCGATGCTATTGATGAAACCCATGGCCATCTGACCATCTTTAAAATGCTTCTGCATGATCGTGACGAGTTCATCGAGCTCTTCTTGTGTGAGTTCGGTTTTCAGCTTTTCATCAACCAAAACATGGATGGTCTTCTCGAGGATAGAGACCATGATCATGGCAGTGAGTTTATGAGACGACTTTGAAGTCCCCAGCACGTGGAACTGCTCAACCGCTTTCTCGAGAGTCTCGCGCTTGATCTCCCAAGAACTCAGGGCGAATTTTTTGAAGTAAGAAATATTTCCGAGCCAGGTAAACACCAACGTCGAAATGAGAAAAAATAAAGGCCATAAATAGTTATGTTGAAAATCTAGATAGTAACTGAAACTCAGCATGACAAAAAAAGTTGTAATAAGCCCAAAACGCAACGGTGCCGCTGGGTAAGGATCAGACTCTTTGGCCACGATGAGAAGAAGATCACAGCCCGTAGCAGATTCAAATTTCTTCAACCTCTCTTCAACGAGTGATACATCTTCCTGGATAAGAATCTCTCTCATTACCAACTCCCTGAAGAGCCGCCGCCAGAAAATCCGCCGCCGCCTCCGCTCCAACCACCCCCACCCCCGCCACCAAAGCCGCCTCCACCACCAAAACCACCACGTCCTCCGGATCCACTGAGAAGATTGCTCAAACCCATCAGTCCAAAGAGGTAGGCCATGATAAAGAGAACGGCGATCATTCCGAGTCCAAGACCGGGAATCAGCAACCAAGCAATCCCGGCTCCGCCAAAACCACTGAAGGCCCCGCGCAGTCCAGGTTTTTTACTCAAAACTAAATTTACGATGACAAAAAAGATGATGAAAGGAATGAAAGCACGATCAAGTCCACCGAAGCCTTGATTCCTCGCTGGAGCACGTCGCAGAATAGGAGATTGCCCTTCAGTTTTAACATTGAACTTCTTGGCCATGTCTTCCATGAAGATACGAGTGGCGGCGTAGTATTCTCCACGGCGAAAATACTGAGGGAAAATATCCCGGGTATATTGAGCCGTATCGTAATCGGTAACTTCACCTTCGATGCCATTTCCCACTTCGATTCGGACCTTTCGGTCGTTTTTAGAAATGAGGAGGAGCAGGCCATTGCCTTTTTCTTTTGTTCCAAGCTGCCATTTTTCAGCAACCGACATGGAGTAATCTTCTATGGCAAAGCCTTCCAGATCATTCACCGTCAGCACCGTAATCTGAGGGCCTTTGTTGGTGTAAATTTCGTAGGCGAAGTGGGCAAGATCTTGCTGCTCACTTGCTGAAAAGAGTTTTGCTTCATCCATCACTGGTGAGGTCAAGGCCGGGACAGCAACGTCTAAGCCAAAGGCACTCATCGTGTAGAATAGGAAAAGACTTAAAAACGTAGGCATTAGAAATTAACTTCAGGATTTTTCTGCTCAGACTCAGTCGTGGTGAACTGAGGCTTCTTCTCCAAATGGTGAACCATCGAATTTGTAAAACTCGTCGGGAAGACAGTCACAAGGTTGTTAAACTCTTGAACGGATTCAATGTAGCGGCGACGGGCGGTCGCGATTCTATTTTCAGTGCCTTCGAGTTGAACCTGAAGACCTTCAAAACTTTTATCAGCTTTAAGATCAGGATATTTTTCCGCCACAACCATCAGGCGACCAAGGGCCTGAGAAACTCCGCTTTGAGCTTGTTGGAATTCTTTTAATTTTTCCGGCGTGAGATTTTTGGCATCAATATTAACGGACGTCGCTTTCGCCCGGGCCGCGATTACTGCTTCTAATGTTCCTGATTCATGTTTGGCATACCCTTTAACCGTGTTCACAAGATTGGGAATTAAATCCGATCTGCGCTTGTACTGGTTCATCACTTCTGCCCACTCGGCCTCAACTTTATTGTTGGCCTGAGGGATGGATTGAAGACCACACGAGGTAAGAGCAAAAGTAAGGATAAGAAGAAGGATAAATTTCATGAATACTCCTGAAATAAAAAAAGCCCAAAGTAGTTCATACTTTGGGCTCTATTTTTAAAAATGCAAGGGACGCTGGCCAGCTTTATTTAAGCGTAGCAACGAGTTTTGTAAGACGAGAAGTCTTACGCGAAGCTGTCTGCTTTTTCATGGCAGGAGACTTAGCAAGTTTCGCGATCTGAGACTGAGCTTTAGTGAGAAGCGTTTTCGCTGTAGCTTTGTCGCCTTTGGCAACAGCTTCGCGGATAGCTTTAACAGTTGTGCGTGATGCAGCTGTTTTGATTTTATTCGTCATACGACGGACTTTTTCTTGTTTTGCTCTTTTCGTAGATGATTTGTGATTCGCCACAGTGGTTCTCCTAAATTACGATATCTAAAAATATTGCGAAGTTATAAAACACCCCGCACCTTTATGGCAAGAGTGAATCGATATTGACCTCTTCTTTCAACCTCCATATTGTTATTTATCTTCATTTTTAGGACAAGGATTTGAACCCATGAAATCGATTCAACGTATCGGAATTGTTGGTGCTGGACAGATGGGAAGAGGGATCGCACAGGTCGCTGCCCAGACCGGTTTTGAGGTCATTCTTTTTGACGCTTTTAAAAACTCGCTCGATTTTGGTCACAATTTTATTAAGACGCAGCTTGATAAGGGATCTGAAAAAGGGAAGTGGAGCGCCGATGATGCCAAAATCGCTTTTGGTAAAATTAAGGCCTCAACTGAAATGGAAGATCTCAAGAATTGTGATCTCGTCATTGAAGCCGCCACTGAAAAGCGCGAACTTAAATTTGAAATTTTTAAAAAACTTGATGAAGTTGTGAATGCTGAAGCCATTCTTGCCAGTAATACCTCTTCAATTTCAATCACTGAAATCGCTGCGGTCACCAAACGTCCTCATTTGGTGGCCGGGATGCATTTCATGAATCCAGTTCCCGTGATGAAACTGGTAGAAGGGATTCGTGGTTTGGAAACAAGTGACGAGACTTTTAGTACCGTTGCTGCCGTCGCAGAAAAAATGGGCAAGACTTGGATTGCAGCTAAAGATTACCCGGGATTTGCGGTCAACCGCATTCTCATGCCGATGATTAATGAAGCCGTGTACGCACTCTATGAAGGGGTGGCATCGGCCAAAGATATCGACACAGCGATGAAGCTCGGGACCAATCAACCGATGGGCCCCTTGGAGCTTGCCGACTTTATCGGCCTTGATACTTGTCTCGCGATCATGAATGTCCTTCACGATGGTCTCGCTGATACGAAGTACAGACCATGTCCACTCCTTCGCCAGTATGTGGCCGCAGGAAGATATGGCCGCAAAAATGGAAAAGGATTCCATGCCTATGAATCAAAATAATTTTGAAACCATTCGACTCGAATTAAATGGTGACGTGGGCACTCTCACGATTAATCGACCGTCAAAGCTAAATGCCCTCAATATTCAGGTTCACCGTGAGCTCAAAGCATGTCTAACAGAGCTGCACACCTCTAAACTCAAAGGTCTCATTCTGATTGGAGAAGGTGAAAAAGCTTTTATCGCAGGAGCGGATATTGCGGAGATGAGGCCCATGATGACGGGAGAAGCGCAAGCTTTCGCGGAACTTGGTCAACAGGTCACCATGCTGATGGAAACTCTTCCGTTTCCCACTATAGCGGCGGTGAATGGTTTTGCTTTGGGTGGCGGATTTGAGATGGCGATGAGTTGTGATTTTATTTTTGCGACAAAAAATGCTGTGTTTGGTTTACCTGAAGTCAAACTTGGTTTGATTCCTGGGTTTGGTGGAACTCAAAGACTCTCTCGAGTTGTGGGTGAAAGAAGAGCAAAAGAAATGATGTTCTCCGGCCGCAACATCACGAGTGAAGAAGCTAAAGTTTTGGGAATTGCTCTTGAGATTTTTGAAGACAAGCAGAAACTTCTGGAAGGCTGCCAGGCATGGTTCAATCTTGCTCTGGCTAACTCAAATGAGGCGATTGCTCGGGCCAAAGAGACACTGAAATCTGGAACGGAAAAAAAATTGGAAGAAGGGCTTAAAATTGAAGCTCAGGCCTTCGGCAAAATCTTTCAAACAAATCAAATGATCGAAGGGACAACCGCCTTCGTAGAAAAAAGAAAAGCTCAATTTAAATAAAGGATACGCATATGCTTCTCGACGAAAAATACAAAGAAATCCGCGACATGGTAAAAAAGTTTTCCGACACAGAAATACTTCCTTTTGCGATGAAGGTAGATCATGAAGGTGAGCTACCCAAAACTCAAATTCAAAAGCTCGCGGAAAATGGATTTCTTGGATCCTACGTGCCGGAAGAATTCGGCGGGGCCGGTATGGATTATCAATCTTACGCTCTCATTGTTGAAGAGATTTCCCGCAACTGTGCTTCAACGGGAGTTTTCATTTCGGCCCATACCTCACTAGGTATCTGGCCAATTCTCAATTTCGGAACAGATGCACAAAAGAAAAAATATCTTCCTAAAATGGCCTCTGGTGAATGGATCGGATGCTTCTGCCTCTCTGAACCTAATGCTGGTTCAGACGCGGGATCACTCACAACCTTCGCCGAAGACAAGGGTGATCATTGGGAAATTAATGGTGTAAAAAACTGGATCACTAACGGCAAAGAGGCCGGCGTGTGTATCGTCTTTGCTAAAACAAAGAAGACTCCAGACTACAAAGGGATTTCTTGTTTTATCGTCGAGACAACGAATCCTGGATTTTCGATTATCAAAGAAGAAGACAAGCTCGGGATTCGTGGATCATCAACGTGCCAGCTTGCTTTTGATAAAGTGAAAGTCCCTAAAGATGCTCTTCTCGGAGATCTTGAAAAAGGATTCCGTGTTGCGATGGCGACTCTTGATGGTGGACGAATAGGTATTGCTGCTCAGGCCTTAGGCATTGCCCAAGGTGCTTTTGATTACGCCATCAGATATACAACTCAGAGAATTCAATTCGGAGCTCCACTTTCGAACCTTCAAGGGATCCAGTTTATGCTCGCTGATATGAGTACAAAAATCGGTGCGTCGCGCCTGCTTATTTATCACGCATCACACCTGAAAGATGCGGAGCTTCCTTACTCAAAAGAATCTGCCCAGGCCAAACTCATGGCCTCTGAGAGTGCCATGTGGATTACCACAAAAGCGATTCAGCTCTGTGGGGGGAACGGTTACACTCGAGAATATCCAGTTGAGCGCATGTTCCGTGATGCCAAGATCACCGAAATCTACGAAGGGACTTCTGAAGTTCAGCGTATGGTAATTGCAGCGGCCGAGCTGAAGAACATTCACTAAATTTTCTCGTCATCGGGCACTCTCTTTGTTAGTGTGTCCACTAATTTTATTGTTAAGACTTAGTCATTAAGTCGGTCGTAAATCTTTAGAGGAGATAAACATGGCTAAAAAGAAGCCTGCTGTTAAAATGCCTGTGAAAAAGAAAGCAGCTGCAAAACCTGCTAAAAAACCACAAGCGAAAGCTTCTCCAAAAAAAGTAGCACCCAAAATGGCGAAAAAAGTTCCGGCCAAGAAGGCCTCTCCCGCAAAAAAAGTTGCTCCAAAAAAAGTTGAAAAGAAAAAGTCTTCTCTCGCAAGTACTGTGATGAAGGCCGCTTCTAAACTCATGAAGAAACCTCTTTCGAAAGAACAAGAGAAGAAGATGCGTGAGAAGGAAAAAGCTCTCGCAGCCAAAGAGAAAGAATTCGCGATGAAAGAAAAAGCGAAAGCAGCTGCTGTCGCTGAGAAAGAAAAAGCGAAAGAAAAAGCGCTCGCTGCTAAAGAAAAAGAAAAAGAAGCCAAAGATAAAGTTCGTCAAAAAGAACTCGAGAAGAAACAAAAAGAACAAGAAAAGCTTCAGGCCAAAGCTGATAAAGAAGCTGAAAAGAACAAAGCTAAATCTGACAAGGAAGCCGCAAAACTTGCTAAGAAAAAAGGCAAGAAAGGCGACGACGATGAAGAGGGTGCTTTCGGTGAAGAAGAAGAGGGTATGTCTGCTCGTCGTAAAAACGATGACGAAGATGAAGACGAATTTCTCGAGGATTATAAAAAATCGAAAGCAGCAAAAAAGCCGAGTGGTAAAAAAGCTTACGAGATGGACGAACAAGTTGATCTCTTTGCAGGGAAACCAGCTCGCGGAAAATACAACAATGCGATTTTGGTTGATATCGAAGGCAAGATCGCTGATGAAATCGCTGAGCTTCGTGAGCACTTCAATTGGAAAGACATTGCTGAAGCAATCGGAACAATGGATTTCTTCATTGATGCTAAGAATGATGAATGCGTAGAGAAGGGTTGTGACAATATTCGTACGACTCAAAGCTATTGCCGTCTTCACTATCTTCGTAATTGGAAAGTCATTCAGAAAAAACGCGATATTTTGAAAGAAGGTAAACTTCAGGAATATATTGAAGAGCTTATTTCTAAATATCCCACGAAATACATTGAAGCACTTCTTTCAGATCTCTCTGACGATAAAGAATTTTATAAAGTTCTTAACGAACTCAACATCACTTCGGAATTTGATTTCGAGGAAGATGAGTTTGAGAACGCAGCGGATGATGATGATGATGGAGACGATATCGGGATTGAGACAATCTCGAGCTCACTTCGCTACGAAGACGAATAAAAAAAAGCCCCTCCTTCGAGGGGCTTTTTTTTTGCTTACTGCTTATTTTGACTGTGAGTTGCTTCCGTCGGTGAAAGAGACACTAGATGCTCAGACACAAACCAGGTCTGGAGTTCATTGGTTCGAAGAATGTTCGAAACGATCACATCATTTGTTCCTTCATCTTCGCCCTCAGAAGCAGCTTTTGCTGCTTTACGAGCGAACTTGAAGATCGTTTCGTGAGCATTCACTAAGCGTGAAAGCTGAACTGGAACTTCTTCACGTCCCATCGGAGGAGTTTCGATGGCACTCATGGCCGCAACGTCTTTCCCCATGGCTACACTTATTCCGCCCAAGAGCTGGATACGTTCAGCGAGAATATCGACAAGATCAGCTTGCTCTTTATAGTGCTTATCAAAGAGAAGGTGGAGTTGGTAAAAAGTTGCCCCTGACGTTTGCCAGTGAGATTTTTTGTACAAATCACGCAAGGTGATTGTGTCGGCAAGAATTCGGTTGAGATTCGAAATGCTTTCTTCGCAAACCTTATCTTCTAGTCCCAATGAAACTCGAAAACGAGTCCCAAAACTTTGAATTTCTTTTGCCGTTTGATCGATGACCGGAGTGGCCATAATGCTTCGTTCAGATGTGCGAGTTCCAGATACTTTGTCAGTGGTCTTCATAAATACTCCTTTGAAGTTCAACGAGGGTAGTATTGCAAGCTGAATGCCACAGTATTTAACGAAGACTCGACTAGATATATTCCAAGAACCAATCCCATAGGAGGCGATTAGCCTCAAACGACAGGTTG
>JBBQGK010000087.1:0-15159 GCA_038322885.1 Bacteriovoracales bacterium
TGAGCTCAAAGAAGACATCAAAGGTGTCTATTGGTTCCTGAAGAAAAATAATCCTAAGTCCTAACAGATAGTTCTTTCTGGCACTAAATCGAACCCTCTCACCATGAGAGTTTTAATCGCATCACGATCATTTCGTATCAACGAGAGGAACTTAAGACTCGTCAAGGCCGTGGCAGAAACAGGCTCTTGTATACTTTTGTCTCCAGGATCGACTGCCACCCCATTCTTTAAATTCAGTCGATATCTTCGCAAGAAGTTAAAGATACTAAGAGCCCAGTTTAACCCACCGGGCTTTTTTTATTTCATTCAATTTGATTTCTGTAATAGCCTTTGATCGCTCCGATTTGTCTTTCATTTAATCCCGTAACGTAAGTCTTGAGCACAAGGAATCGGTACAAAATTTCAGCTGAAATTTGGCGAGCTTTTGGACTATTGATGTACAAAAGAAGGAGCGCCAAACCAAATTCGGTAATATCGATTTTCCGCTCTTGTCTTTCTTTGCCAGGTAATCCTGCAAGATAAAAATTTTCTATTATATTTTTGTCTAAATTATAATTTGAGTTATGGGACAACTCGTTTTTACATTTCTTGATTGCTCTCAAAATATTGTCATGCCTCATATTAAACATTTTAGACAAGATCAAAGAATCTGTGACTGGACCAAATGGAGTATCACGAATCCATACCTCACCCATCATGTGCCTATTAATCAAATCCCTGAGACTTGGAGGCCGAGTTTCGAATGGAACTACTACGTGAAACTTATCAGACATAAAGACTCCAGTGTTCCGCTTATTTTACTCACCTCAGATTTGAGGTGAATAAACAAGTGTTCAATTTCATTGGGTTTATGTTGAAATAAATATAGTTGTCTACCCAAGGAGGTGCATCGCTTTCAAGTAATTCAGAAATGACAATTTAGTGGGAAATGTCTTGGGTCTGGCCTAGCAAGAACCTAATGGTAATAAGGGCCCAGTTTACAGAGCACATATCAAACCAGCTACGCTTTTTAAATCACACGTTTCTCATCTCGATTCAAAAATCAATTAATTCTAAGATCTTCCGAATTTTTGTTACCCAGCCTTATCGTTCTCAATCCATATTCTTCAAAATAGGGATTAAGATTTTGTGCGAGTTCTTTCCAGCGACAATGCGGAACTTGAGGATAAAGATGATGCTCAAGATGATAGAGGTGGTCCATCGCAATCAATCTGAAAAAGAATCCACGGTACAACCTTGTTTGATGAATGGATAACTCTCCAGCAGGATTATGAACTAAGTATGAAGTTATTAGAGGTATTACCCATGACCCCATGATCACAAAAACCTGATAAATCAACAGAGAGGGAAAAGCACTAAAACTCACGATTCCCAAGATAAGAAAGGCTCCTATTGCAATCAATTCTAAAATCACATTTTTTTTATTACTCAACGAACCGTTTTTCAAAGTCCAAAGTATCAACTTCGGATGAAATACAGGTCCTTCAAATAAAGTGCGTACAAAAGAAAAATAAGAAGCGCGCCCTTCCGGATCTTTTTCAAAATCTGGATAAAACTTATGATGATTCAAATGAGTCACTCTGTAAGTTGTTCCACTTCTCATCAGAAGAATTTCTATGATACTTAGCCAGATTGAACATGTCCTGCGGGACCATCCAAAGTTGCAATGAACAAGGTCGTGGCAACAAGAACCGTACGTATTAAAGGATAGATAAACTAACGCCAAGAAAGCCCCCAAATAAAGGCCATTCATCGCAAATAAAAAGTAAGCGGCAATCGTCGCCAAAGGAATAAAAATCACCGAGAACCTATCCCAAGTCGAAAGTGGACATAGACCCGAAGTTATTTCACCAAATGTCGGCAGAGTTTTGTTAGAATCCATGCCATAATTCTACTAAAACGAATTTAGATGTGAAGGTAAACATTGATTAGATCCTGGATTATAAAGCTCCTATGGAATCCTTTTGAGCATTTATGCCACTACTTTCCGCTCGTACCAATCAAATCAAAGATCGAAGTCATAGCACCCGGCATAGAATTAATTGTGCTCAATAACTTCGTGACCAAATTCCTATCTGCATTCGGCGGAGGCTTTGATTATGCTGTGATCTATTTAATTGATCGCGAATTGTTCTTTGATACGGGATACTCTTGGGCGAGACGTACGCTACAAAAAAAAGTTTTCACTCTTCTTGATACTGATAAAATCCATTTTATCGTTAACTCTCATGATCATGAAGATCATACCGGTAACAATATCTTTTTTCTCAATTCCTTTCCTATGGCGAAAGTTTACCTCCATAGACTTGCACACCTAAATGTTGCCTTTCCACCTGAAAAACCTTTCTACCGCCGATTCCTGTTTGGCCCAGAGGAAGCTTGTCCAGTTCATGAGCTTCCTGCAGCTATTCAATTATCTTCTGGAAGACAACTAGACGTCATTCATACTCCGGGCCATACAGATGGGCATGTCTGTCTCTACGATCCGGCAAAAAAGATTTTATTCACGGGCGATCTTTTTATTTCTGAGAGCCTGGACACGCAGCTGGGTGAAGCTGACGGGCCTAAGTGGATAAGTTCCTTAAATGAAGTCCTTAAACTAGATATCGATTTAATTCTAGATGGGCATGGAGTCGTGATTCGGGGAGAAGACTGTAAACTAAAGCTTGAAAAGAAACTTAATTTTCTAATGCTGCTCAGAAGTCGAGTCTACGAACTCGCCGCAAAAGGCGAAATGACTCAGATTCAACTCATTCAAGGCCTCAATTCAACCCCAGGAATAGTTAACTACCTCTCCCATGGGGAAGGCTGGATGAGTATGATTTCTTCGGGTGATTTTCGACGATCCAATCTCATTCGAGGTTTTTTAGAAGAGTACGTCGCTTCAAAACAGACTTGAAAAAAAATTACGAATCTTTTTTTAAATTAAGTTTGGTAGAAAAGAAGAAACGGGATATCTTTTTAATCTATGTCTAATACATCTATTAAAGTTCACGTCAAGAATAGTCAGCAGCCTTTTATTCGAGACATCTACTTTTATTTGATGGTTCAGAGTTGGATAAAAATTTTTATCTTTATTTTTTTAATTTTCATCGCCATTAACATCGCCTTTGGTTCAGTTTATTTTTTCCTTCCAAACGCTTTAAGTATGACGAATGCAGGTTGGTGGGACTGTTTCTTTTTTAGTGTTCAAACTCTTTCTACGATCGGATACGGGGTCATGGCCCCAACTAGTTTTTACGCCCATCTCGTTGTCAGTCTGCAAGCTGGTTTTGGGCTTCTCTTCACAGCACTTGTGACCGGAATCGTCTTTTCTAAATTCTCAAGACCATCATCAAAAATCCTTTTTTCAAAACCTATTCTCATTAACAATCATAACTCTCAGAGAGTTCTTACGTTTCGAGTTGGCAACACGAGAGGAAATGACATTGTTGATGCCTCCATTACAGTCTCTGCCTTGGTTGAAGAATTAAGCGAAGAAGGAACGGTTTTAAGGCGAATTAAAGAATTGAAACTAGAGCGCTCCAGGTCTCCCTTCTTTTCGCTCTCCTGGGTCGTCTTTCACATCATCGATGAATCATCACCTTTGTATGATCTAATTAAATCAAACTCTATCGATCCCAAACTCGTTTCAATTGCTTGTCTTCTCATTGGACACGACGGAAATTATTCACAAACGGTTTATTCTAGGCACTCCTATTATCCAGAAAATTTTATGTTTGATAGGCATTTCAAAGACGTTCTCACAAATCTTCCGGACCGAAGTATTGAAATTGATTTTGAGCATTTTCATAGCTTGAAGTAATTTTTTTAGGAATGATATGGAATATCCTTATAACTTAGACTTTAAACTCAGGCTCAGTGTTGAAACGATGTCAATGAAATGGGTCCCTAGTCCATTGACCGGTGTTGATCGAATCATGCTTGAGCGTGAATCACCAGAATCGGGTCGAACGACCAGTATTGTTCGTTATGCGAGTAACATGTTCTTTAATGAACACGTTCATACTCAAGGCGAAGAAATTTTTGTGTTATCAGGAGAATTCATCGATGAGCGAGGAACATATCCCGCAGGAACTTATATTCGAAATCCTTCAGGCTCAAAACACAGACCAGGTAGTTCCAAAGGATGTGTCCTCTTTGTAAAGCTTGGCCACTTTGATTCGGATGACCAAAAAGTCGTAAGGATTAATACTAACTTCGAGACTTGGCTTCAGGGACATGGGGATCTTAAAGTCATGCCACTTCATCAGTTTAAAACTGAAAGCACTGCTCTCGTGAAATGGCCTAAAGGCTGTAAGCACGTTCCTCATTCACATTTTGGTGGCGAAGAGATTTTAGTTTTGAGTGGAATTTTTCAAGATCAGTTTGGGAGTTACCCAGAGAGAACATGGCTTCGAAACCCTCATTTATCAAATCATCATCCATTCTCTGATGAGGGTTGTATCATCTTAGTGAAGGTTGGCCATATCTAGTCAGGAAGTTTTAATTCGTTTTCGTTTTGATAAAATTTTCTGCAAGCCCAATCAAACGAGTTTTCCTTTTCACGTCCATCTTTTCAGACAACTTAACCATCATATTCATGCGGTGATTCTTCGAAAAGAAAGCAGCATGCTTATCTATAAAGCGCCAATAGAGACCATCCCAAACCTCACACCACTCCCCATCTTTTTTATAGTCAGACATCTTGAGAATATAATTACTGCCGGAAATATAGGGTTTGGTCGCAAAGATTCCACCATCCGAAAATTGCCCCATGCCGTACACATTTGGACCCATCACCCAGTCTGCACTATCCACAAACATTTCCATAAACCACTTATGCACTTCCTGAGGGTGAACTTCAGATAGGAGCATAATATTGGATAAGACCATGAGTCTCTCAATATGGTGGCAGTATCCATATTTTTGAGCTTTTTTGATGGCGTCATCCACAGGCAAGATTCCTGTTGTACCTTCGTACCAATGGACGGAAAGTTTTCTTTGATGCTTGAAAAAATTTGTAGATTCTTCTTTATCGGAAAAATTCTGATAAATGCCCCTTACAAATTCTCGCCAGCCCAAAATTTGTCTTAAAAAACCCTCAACGGAATGAAGAGGTATTTCCGAATTCTCATTCATGGCCTCAAGAGTCTGTTGAATCACTTCCTCCGGCGTAATTAACCCATTATTTAACATGGGGGAAATCATCGAATGATATAAAAACGGATCTCGTGTCGTGATGGCATCTTGATAACTTCCAAAATCCCCAAGATGATGCTTGAGAAAATGCTTCAGGGTCTTTAGTGATTCTTTGCGATTCACCGGAAGCCAAAAATTATCAAGGGATCCAGGATGAGAGGGAAATTTTTTATTAATTAAAGTTATCACCTCTTGAAGGTGATTGTGCTCTGGGTGATCGAGAAGACCTTGGTTCGTTAAAACCTTTGGTGCCTTCTTTCTGTTCTCATCATCAAAGCTCCACTGGTCACCCTCCGGCAATCCTTTCTCATTCACTAGAACTTTTAATCTTTTTCTTTCTGTCTCATAGAAAGTCTTCATAAAAGGCTTGGGATGCTTTTTTAAGTATTTTTCAAATTCCATTCGAGAGCACAAAAACATGGGTGAATGAAGAAATTCATACTCAAGATTATTTTTTGTAAAAAAGGTGACTAACTCTTTTTCAAAAAATTTATCCTGAACTTCCATGAGATGGATCTTTTTAATTTTATTAATTTTGACGAACTCAAATAGGCGATCGATGAAACTTGAGTCCGATAATTTCTCATAGGTCACGTTAAAGGATAAACGACTTAGCTCATCAGCATAGGCGCGCATAGAAGTAAAAAAGAAGGCAATTTTATGCTTATGATACTTATAGTGTGTGGCGAGACCAACATCTTCGGCCATAAACACCATGTCAGATGAGTATGGTTTATAAAAGCTGGGAGGGAAAAGTTGATCGCCGAGGATAATTAGTGCTGTTTTCATAAATTAAGTATATTTGTAGCCAACTTTACTGGCATCATTAAAAATCAAATCTTGTCTTAATCAAATCTAAGACAAATAACTCATCGTGGAATCTCATCATGAAACTCATCCAGCCAGATATCAAATACAAAGATTCATTTCTTGAAATGGCGCATGACCTTTTAAAAGATGGCCACTGGTGGGGGCCAAATCTCGACCTCATTAAAAATGATTTTTCGACATATCTTCAAAAACTTGAAGATATGAAATCCGGTCTAGGCCTTGAAACCAATCAAGCACCAGGCACAGAATATTGGATCCTAGAAAAAGGTGAAATTGCTGGGAGACTTAAAGTGAATCACGAACTCCTCGATTGGATGAAAATCCGCGGAGGCCATATAGGATATGGCATATGCTCAAAATTCAGAAAGAAGGGTCTTGCTACAGAGGCTTTAAAAGAGGCCCTATTGAAGGCACGAGCCCTTGGTATCCATGACGTGCTCTTAACTTGTGACGAAGACAATATCGGATCCATCAAGGTGATTGAGAGAAATGGCGGCAAGCTCGCCGACAAAATCATGGCACCTGGAAGAAGTATTCAGACTTGTCGATTCATCGTTCGTTTTTCATGATTAGAGCCAAGGATACAAAGTGCGACTAGGGTTGCGATGACCCATGTGAAGGGAACGACCGTTTCATCCAAGAGTAGAATCACTGAGAATAATGTGAAGAATGGCTGGAGAAGCTGAACCAAGGCCACTTGCTCCATCGGTCCCTTGGCCAGAACTTTAAACCATAGGAACATTCCAAGTGACTGACTAGCGATCGCCACGTACGCTAATGAAAAGATCACCGAAAATGGCAAGGTCTGAATAGAGTCAGGGGTTGTTCGGAAATGCAAAATTGCTACAGGTATGATGATCGGAAAAGTCAGGAGTACTGCCCAGGAAACAACTCTTCTACCGCCGTATAAACGACTCACTCTTCCACCTTCAACGTATCCAAAAGCGGCGGAGAAGATCGAGAAAAGCAAAAGAAAGTCTCCCAAAACGAGCTCTTTGATATTGAGAAAAAAGAAAAATCCAAAACTCAGACCTGTTCCTGTGAGAGCAAAAATCCAAAATTTGACTCCAGGATTCGCTCGATCTCGTAGCACTGAATAAATTGAAGTCACCATGGGAAGACCGGCCAGAGCTACGGCCGCATGGCCTGCTGGAACTTCACGAAGGCCATAGGCCATGAGGCTATTAAATCCAATCACCGTGCCGATCGTTGTATATAAAATCCCTGGCCAGGCTTTTCTTGGCGGTAACCAAGGGTCTAGCAGAAGAGAAATTAAACAGATGACCCCTGCTCCCAGAATTCGAATCAAGATGATCGATTCAGGACTGATCTGCATGGCGGCCATTCGGGTGAAAGGGGCAGTTAGGCTGAAGAGAAATACGCAGAAGGTGGCCAGAAGAAGATTCATAGAGACAGAATAGTAAACACAAATAAAAAAGCCCAGCTTAAAGCTGGGCTTTTAAAAGATCTTAGTTATATTTCGAGTAGAAGTTCATCGGCTGCTTCACTTCAACAGTTCCGCCGCCCTGAGGCTCTGGGAAACCAATACCTCTCAAGACCCCTGCAACACATCCCTTGATGTTTTGGTTGATCGACTGAGCACCAGTTACATTCACACGTTGAACTCGACCTGAAGAACCGATATCGAAGTTAAGATTCAACACACCAGCAATCTTGTCGCTGTTTGAGCGCTCAAGTTCGCTCTGGTAACAGTATCTGAACTGAGCAAGGTGATCCAAAAGAATTCTCTTAATCACTTCAGGGTCCATGCTTCCAAGAATCACTGTATCACCCGGAGCACTCGCAAGAGAGATCGATCCGCCTTTCGTTGAAAGACCTTCTGCTCCACGACTTGTATCAATTTTTCCGACCGTCGCACCTGTGAGACTACCAACGTTTGTTAAAATCTTAGAAGTCTGAAGTGTTCCACCAACTGTTCCTGTGATCGTGCCGTCGCCGAAGCCTTTTCCAGCTCCGTCACCGATACCACCTCCTGAACCAGCACCAGCACCACCGTCATCAATTTTCTTCACTGTGAAACGGTTTCCAGATTTAAAGGCCGTTAAGCTCTTTGTCGCGAAATCTAAACCTTTATAAGTATCACCTGATCCACCACTTGTTGTGATCGTCTTGGGAACTCCAGCAGATCCACCTGAACCAATGTTGGTCGCTTTAAGCTTTCTGAACTCAGTACCTGGCTTATAAGCCGTAAAGTTTTTGCTCGCAGGATCACCTTTCTGAACGTCCTGAACCTTTGGAGCTTTACGATCGCCGAGAGCTTTATTCTCAACAACTTTCTTCAAAGTTCCCTTGTCGACCTTAGGTTGCTGAACAACCTTCTTCACGACTTCAGGTTTCTTTTCTACGGCTATTTTCTTCGCAATCGTCTCAACAGGTTTCACGGCCTGGACAACTGGTTCGATTTTCTTCACAGGTATTGTCATCGCTACGAAATCCACTTTTATGGCATTATCGCGAATGTCAGGTTCCCGTACTGCGATTTCGAACTTAACGAGCATGCAGAGTGAGTGCATGATTAAGCTTGCGATGACCGCTTTGGAGAGATAATTTTTATCATCTTCATCAATGTTTAATTGAGATGTTTGATAAGTGTTCATATTACTTCCCCTCTTTAGTTAGCTTGGCAGCGATAGAGAAGTTCTTCGCACCAGCGTTACGAGCGGTATCCATGATGGTCATGACTGCAGACAAGTTGGCCTGCTCATCACCTTCAAGAATTACGCTATCAGTTTTAAGTTTCGCAAGTTCCTGGACAACAACATCGTGCAACTGTTCCATCGTGACTTTGTTACCTTGAACTGCAAGGTCACCAGTCTTAGTCAGAGAGATCACAAGGATCGCATCTGTCTTGTCACTCACAGCGTGTGTATCAGGTAGATTTACATCCAGACCTGATTCGATCGCTGCTGATGAACTCACCATAAAGATGATGAGAAGAACGAGCATGATATCGATGAGCGGAGTCATGTTGATGTCAGAGACGATATTTTCGTCCTGGTCACCGTTATTTGTATTCATAGACATAAATTACTTCCTAGTTTTTGTAAGAACCAAGATTTCTGAAGTATCTGCAACCTTGTTACGGAATTCAGCGGCGATCTTGTTCACTTTCGTTTGCAAGAAGTTGTAGAAGATAACCGCTACAACCGCTACCACGATCCCCGTCGCTGTCGCGATGAGGGACTCCGAAATACCTGCAGCCACTACTGTAAATCCACTCTTACCAGTGATACCGATCTGTTTAAAAGAATCCATGATCCCGAGAACGGTTCCGAAGAGACCGATGAAGGGAGCAGAACTTGCGATCGTACCAAGAATCCAAAGATCTTTTTTAAGGTAACCATTTACTTCCTGAAGACGACGACCAAGTTTATCGTTCATCGCTTCGGCACTGATAAAGTGATCTTCAAGTAAAGGCTCGTGAGCTCGATAAAGAACTGCAGGAGAATTTTTGAGGATCCACTTAAGGTCTGCTACTTTATTAGCAGAGATCGCGTTTTGAATTTCGCTATCCATCTTCTTAAAGTCTTTCTGGAAAGATTTAAGATTGAAATATTTGTAAACTGCAACTGTCCACACGAGCACTGAACAAATGAACAGTGGGTACATGATGAACCCGCCTTGGCGGAAAATCTCTAGAGCGCTCATAGAAGTCCTTTGAAAAAATTAAGTATAAAAAACAATCATTAAATTTTATCTTCGTTTGCAACTTAGCGTGAGGATAAAAAGTTTCGTTCAACATCGGAAGTTCCGGCTGCGATCGTGTTATTTTTATCTTCTTGGAACCATTCTAGCACGCTGCGAAATGGATCGCAAGTGTTTGTTTTTAATGGGTTTTTTTGTATATATCTTAGTCAGCTGTCAAAACTTTAGTCATGATAAGTATGTAAAATTTGATATTATGGCCTTAAAAGAGACCTAATTTATAGCCTTCACCGGTAGACTACATTGGCAGAAAAAAAATTTTTGTTCTCATCATTTTAGGATGAGGCGATCGAACTGCTCAGCGAGCTGACTTGTAGGAACGACAAACTTTTGTCATCTTCAAAGCATAATGGAAAACGAAAATAAATTATCTGAAATAGACCCGAATCGCCAGTACACACAAACTCTGGGTGATCAGGTTAATAACATAGAACAAGAAGCTCGGATGATCCTGCCAGGGATTCAGACTCTTTTTGGCTTTCAGCTCATGGTGGGTTTTAGTCCAGGTTTTAAGACCTACATCACTTTTGATGAGAGGTACGTTCATCTTGCTTCACTTCTCCTGGTCGCCATATCTGGACTTCTTACCATGGCCCCAGCTGCCTACCACCGACAGGCGAATCATCAAATTTCAAAACACTTCGTAAGAATATCAAGTCGCTTCATTACTCTTGCTCTCGCACCCCTGGCGGTCGGAACATGTCTTGATGTGTATCTTGTGACAAGAATTATGGGGGAGTCGGTAAACCTTGCTCAAATTGTCTCAGTCTCTCTTTTTTTACTTTATCTCGTGATTTGGTTTATTTATCCGCAGATTCGAGGAAAAAGAATTAAAAGACTTCCAACTCATGTTCTTCCTGAAGATACAAACTTATAGATACTCGACTACTTAACTTCCATTGACGCATAATTTTCCCTCAAGATTCAAGCCGCGCACTCACGAAGTTCAAAATAAGTGAGAAAATCTCTTCAACCAATTTGGAGGATTCATGAATTACCAAGATTTTCAACACTCAACTCAGGAACTATCCCAGAAAATTACCATTGATAATCACACCAATGCTCGTGAAGAATTCGAAGTGGAGGCAACCATTGAAGAGTGGATGAACTTTATGGAAGAAAAAAATATCACTGGCGTCTTATCAGTCTGTGCTGAAGACATTGTTACGTTTGATCTTATGGCCCCCATCGCAAATCACGGAGTTAATGAGCTCCGGCCTCGTTTGGAAAAATGGTTCAATTCATATGAGGGAGATCTTACACTCAAAATGGAAGAGCTTCGCATCCGGGCCGAAAGAGACACGGCCTTTGCCCACTGCCTGGTTCGCTATAAAGGGACCAAGCTCAGCCAAGATGAAGAAGGAAATGAAATGTATAATAGAGTAAGTTTGGGATTTGAGAAGCTTGGCCAAGACTGGCTGATCGTTCACATGCACAGTTCTATGCCTTTCGATATGAAGTCGATGAAGATGATGACGGACCTCACTCCTTAGTGAGAGTCCGTTACCGCAACAACTTTTTTCTTAAACCTTAATAGGTAGAGTGGGATGTACGCCGTTGAAAAAACAATCATGATCACCCAGATCAATTGATTAAAATTTAACATAAAGACCTGCGCCTCCACTCTTCCTCTCAAGGCCATCAACGTCGCATGCTGGGCATCTGCGAATCCAACTCCCGTCTTTTTCAAAAATCCTGAAAGGGTACTAAAGTATGCCATTTGTGTATTCGCGTTCAAAAGGGACACTTTCGAAGCGAGATCTAAATAGTTTTGGTGTCCTCGACTAGACATCAAGGTTCCCACTAGTGCCACTCCAATAGATCCTCCGATCTGACGGAAAAGATTCAAGAGACCAGAAACCTGACCCATGTTAATCCCTTCGAACTGGCTGATGATCGAAGAGTTGATTGGGACAAAGAGGAAGGCTAAAGCAATACCGCGGACAAACAGGATATTATACACGTCCCACTGATTGGACTCGGGGGACAGTAGAGTCAATAAATACTCACAAACGAGGATGGCGGTAATACCAGTAAAAATGAGTTTCTTCACATTCACACCGGCCATCATCATCTTTCCCATCAGAGGCATGAGTGCAGCGGTCAGAAGTGATCCAGGAATAAAGAGCAGACCAGTCTGGGTCGCGGTATATTTAAAAACCGTTCCGACGAAAACCGGAAGAATGAAAACGAGGGAGTAGAGGAAAAATCCCAGCAGCCCCATCAACATAACTCCGCAACTAACAACACTGTCTTTAAAAAGTCGAACATTGATCACGGGGTTTTTAACTCTCAGTTCCCACCAGACAAAAGTTGGCAAACAAACTGAGGCCATGATCACGCATCCAGTGATGGAAGTTGAACTAAACCAATCATCTGCTTCACCACGTTCGAGAGCAAACTGAAGGCAGCCGATCCCAAGAGTTAAGAGAGCGAGGCCAACACCGTCGAAACCTTTGTCATCATCTTTTGATTCTTTACCGTGTTTTGGTCGATCAAAGATGCAAGCTGATCCAAGCACTAAAGCGATAATCCCTAGAGGTAAATTGATATTGAAGATGGATCTCCACCCGTATTCATCGGTGAGATAGCCGCCTAGTACTGGTCCAAGAGTTGGACCAATCATCACAGACATTCCAAAAATAGCGCCGGCCATTCCCGCTTTTTCTTTTGGAAACTGCTCATAGATCAATGTTTGAGAAGTTGGAAGTAAGGCCCCGCCGGCAAGACCCTGCAAGATCCGAAAGACAGTAAGGGTCGCGAGATTTGGAGCAAGTCCGCAGGCCACAGAAGTGAGGGTGAAGAGAATGATACATCCTAGGTAATAGCGTCTACGTCCGATTTTTTCACCCAGCCACGCAGACAAAGGCAGGATGATCGCATTTGCGATCGCGTACCCGGTCACCACCATGGAGATGTCTTCGAGAGTACAACCAAGGTTACCCATCATTGTAGGCAGGGCAACGTTAACAATTGAGGTGTCGATGATCTCCAAAAGAGATGCAAGGACAGCTACAAAAATAATGAGACCAGAACTTATTTTTTTTGGTTCTTGAGCTGCCTCCATAGGGGCACTCCTTTCTTTCAATTTTTTTTTAGCGGCGAACGTGAACCACTGCTGAGAGTCCGGCACGAAGTTGCGAGATATCATTTTCAGTCAGTTTATCCATCACAATCTTTACCGGTACACGTTGCACCACCTTCGTAAAATTTCCGGTGGCATTATCTGGAGGAAGCAAAGTAAAAGTCGCACCTGTGGCCGCACTTAAACTTTGAACTTTCCCGTGAAATGTCTTTCCGGGAATTGCATCAATTTCAATTTCAACAGGTGCATTGATTTTCACATCAAAAATCTCCGTCTCTTTAAAATTTGCTGTAATCCATCTTTCCTCTGCATCAACAAATCCAATGAGAGGCACTCCTGGAGCTGCGAGCTGTCCTTGTTCAACGGCCTTCTTCGCTATAAATCCTTTTGAGGGAGCAAATATTTTTGTGTTCGAGAGATTGAGTTCAGATTGAGAAACGCGAGCGTGAACAGCAGCCATCTTAGCTTTTGCATTGGAAAAATCTTTCTGAGCAGTATCAAATTGTTGCTGAGAGATCGCTCCGCTTCTAACAAGTTGACTGAGGCGTGTGTGATTTTTTTCTGCGTCCTTTAAAAGTGCTTCAGCAGAGCCCATATCGCCCTTTGCGATACTAAGTGCGTTCTCATAATCGCGGGGATCAATCTCAACGAGGAGCTGTCCTTTTTCAACTGTCTGACCTTCAACGACATGAACTTGTGCCACATAACCAGAGATCTTCGGCGCAATCATAACTGAATGGGCCTGCAATTGAGCGTTGTCAGTTGTGACCCATTTCATATGTTGATACACAAAGTATCCAACAGTGATGAGAGCAATAACCCCGACCAATATTCCAATTTTCTTTTTCTTATTCATATATCTTCCTTACTCATTATTGAAAATCTGTATAACGGCGGCCTTCGGCCAGTTGCAATTTGATCAAAGCTTCAACGGCCCCTAATTGAGCACTGACTGCTCCAGCGCGTGCGCGATAAAGATCCGTTTCCGCATCAAGAAGTTCTGAGCTTGTCCTAGCTCCTACTTTTCTTCCCTCTGCGGCCAGTCTCACACTCTCTGAAGAGCGTTTGATGTCTTCCATCCGTGCCTGATAGATCCGGCACTGTGAGCGGTAGCGCTTGGTCCACACACTCTTATCTTTGGCGGCAGCAAGTTCCGCCAAACGAGACGATTTTTCGGCCTGGAATTTTTGTTCTATTCTTTGTTTTGCTCTTGAAGTTGAAGCAAGGCCGTCAAAAAGATTCCACGTCATCATGAAACCAACTTGGCGGGCATTGCGGTATGAGCCCCAGTCGTTGAAACCCGGAGTTAAATTATTATACCAATTGTAGGTTCCAAAGAGTGAAAGTTCAGGAACCCAGTGTCGTCCGGCCGCTGCGGCTTCATGGCCTCTCGCCTTTGATTGGAGTCGCAAAGCTAGAAGATCCGATCTCTCGCTTGCGGTCTGAATAGGTTGATCAATCACACTTTCTTGTGGGATTGGTAGTTCACCTGCAAGATCACGCTCTTCTGTATCATGTCCCAAAACTTCCGCGAGGCGCTCCCGCGCGATAATGATGTCATCTTCAGCATCAGCCAGATCTGTTTTTCCGTGACTTCCTTGAACTTCTACACGCAGAACATCGTAGTTTGTACTGACTCCACTTTTTCGAAGTTGACGTGCATCCTTAGAGTGATCATCCAGACTTTTAACGTTCTGAACGGCCACTTCTTTGAGCATTTTTGCTGCAATCGCCTGATAAAAAGCGAGTGTGACTTCCATTTCGGTACGAAATTGCGTCCAGGTCAAGTTCTTGGCAGCGGCATCGGCGTAATCGTTTGAGGCACGGTAACGATTTGTGCCGGCAAAGCCATCAAAAATAGACCACTCTGCAATCATATTAAATTGTGAGGTAGGAACGATTTGTGGAATGACCACTGGCCCATTAAAATTGATGTTGAGGTACTGGTATTTTTTATCTGTTAAATAAGTTCCATTCGCACGAAGCCTCGGTAAGTACGTTGAAAACGCTTCCATCTTCTTTAATTCTATTTCATGGGCAGATGATTTTGCACTTTCAAGATAAGGAGAATCCTTATTCACTTCCTGGATGGCAGTGGAGAGATTCAGAGTTTGTCCATTGGCAGAAGAAACGATAAGCCCAAAGACAATTAGGTATTTAAAAGCAGACATAGGCACCTCAGTTGAAGTCTGAAGTTAACATGGAATTTAGTTTGCATCACGAACTATTTGCAATACGATCTAATTATCATGGTTAAACAAAAGTTAAGCAAAGAAATCGTTCCTCGAAAGGTTCACCCAATTTTTAAAGACCACTTTTGCTATAGTCTCACAAAG
>JBBQGK010000088.1:0-15120 GCA_038322885.1 Bacteriovoracales bacterium
ATAAAAGAAGAGCTTCGTGAAATTTTAAAAACGGCTGATGGAATATTATTGTCGTTATCCCCAAAACTAAAAATGGCCTTAGGTCTGGACGATGAATCTTTAAAAGATCTGGGAAAGGCGCTTGCGGTGGTTGAGCTTGAAGCCTCATCAACCCAAAATAAGGCCATGCATGACCTCAACGCCCTGGCCATCAGCGGCTTTCTTTCTCTTCATATTGATCACGAAACTAAGGATATTGTGGACCCTCCTTTCATGCCTGTCGCCGGAATTGCATTCGGCCAACAGGTAGCGACGGAGCTTCTTGCAAATATTATCGCTAGTTCGCGTCACAAAGGACTGATCAAAACGACGAGCTACCTCCACGATACGGCCGAAAAAATCTTTTCTCCCTTCTGGTCAAAAACCATGCGGGAACAAAAGAAAACAAGGTTTTTGCACAATGGTGCCTACCCTTGCTATTCGTTGTATCGCACAAAAGATGGTCATTACGTGGCCCTGGCCGCTGTCGAAGAAAAATTTTGGACTGATTTTCAAAGTACATTTTTGGTTCCCTTAACTTTATCTGAGCGTTTTAACACTGAAAAAGCCTCGTTTGATAAAGTGAGCGGAGTGTTTGCCAAACTGACGGCATCAGAGATAGAAACGATGTCGCAAAACAAAGAATTATGCTTATCAATTGTCCGGAAAGTGCGGACCTAAACGGAGTATTTATGAAAAGAGTTATCGGCTTCCATTACACTCTAACTGACAAGACCGGAACAACTCTGGATTCTTCTATCGGTGACGAACCTCTTTATTTTTTAGAGGGTAGCCAGCAAATCATTCCTGGCCTTGAGAAAGAAGTTCTTAATCTGAAAATTGGCGATAAGAAAAAAATTGAAGTGAAAGCTCAAGAAGCATATGGCGACGTCAATCCAGAGCTCGTTGTAAAAGTGAAGAAGACTCAGTTTCCACCAGACGCTACACTAACTGTTGGTGATCAGTTCCAAGTGAACAATGATCAGCACTCTCCCGTTTTCACAATTATGTCCGTTGATTCTGATGAAGTAACTGTAGATGGAAATCATCCTATGGCCGGAAAAGATTTGATCTTTGACGTAGAAGTGATTGCTTCACGTGAAGCCACTAAAGAAGAAGAGTCTCATGGTCACGCACATGGTGAACATGGACACGGCCACCACTAAGAAATATTCAAGAACCCTTCTGCCTCGGTGACGAGGCGGAAGGGTTCATCTTTAACCAAAAGAAAGCCATCCAGATCGACGTATTCTACCATCCCACCAAAAAGCATTCCGTAAGAAATTCCAATTGAAGTTTCAATCATACAACCAATCATGGCCTTCATATTATTTCGTTTCGCCTCAAAAATTAGGTCCCGTGCTTTTATGAGAGAGCCTGTCTTCATCAATTTGATATTCACAGCATGAAACTGTGTCGCAAGCTCTGAGAAATCACCAACGTCTTCTATCGATTCATCCGCCAAGAGAAGGTAGGGAGTATTCTTTTTTAATTCTCTATATTCCTGAATCATGGTGGCTGGAAAAGGTTGCTCAATTAATTCGATATTCATGCCTTTTAGTGATTCTTGAAACCGCATGAATTGATCTAGATCCTTCCAACCTTCGTTTGCATCAACCCGTAACTTTGCCGTCGTATGCTTCTTTATTTCCTGAAGCATCTCCATTCCAGTTTCAGCATCTACTTTTATTTTCAAAGATTGAAATCGCTTCAAGGGAGCAAGATAATCTTTGATCTCGGCCACTGCTGTGATCGGCATGGAAAAAGATGTGGGAACTGGGCGCATTGAAGGCAGCCCCAAATATTGAGTCAGTGTTTTATTTTCGCGCGAAGCCTGATCCGTTAAAAGTGCAGACTCAAGTCCGAAGCGAAGCGAATGAAAGAGTTTTGTTTGATCGAGGCTTGCGAGTGAGAAGTCAGTCGACTTAAGCCATTCATCAAACTGCTGTTGAATTTTATCTGGAGTTTCATCGTATCGAATATTCGGAGCTATCTCAGAGGTAAAATGACCTCTCTCACTTTCGAGATGAACAATAAAATTTTCTTTAAACGTCGTCTGATTTCGAGAGAGCTTCCAGTTAACAGTTAAATCCAGATGCCTTTTCTCGAGCCAAAGCTTCATAGTTCTCCGACGGAGTGAAAGAGATCTGATCGCTCGAAATCGGCCGGAGAATTTCCCCACTGTCCAGAAGGAACATTCCCTTTGAAATATTTTTCCCACTGATCTGAATTATGAGTGAAGTGCATTCGCTTTACGGGCATGTCGATGCCAAGATAACCTTGCAAAAGTTTTGCAATCATCTCAGAGCAGTACATCTTTTCTTTTCCGTTTTGACTAAAATTGTTCCAGAGAAAATCATGGTCGTATTCCAAACCTTCAAATTCCGCAGCGAAATACTTTAGAAAATCTTCTTTTCTATTTTGAAGCTCATCAACAACTCCAGAATTTGAAAAACGGATGACTTCAATCTTCTGACCCTTCTGAGTAATTTTATTAAATTCCGTAAGTTTGACCCGGCGAACTTTTCCAAGCGACTCTGCGATCATAATTTCTGGAGTCAAAGCGATCACAAGACCAATGTGCGAATAGATCGTTTCCTCCTCTTCTTCGATGAGGCTGCATGACCAACAATCAGTTGGCTGAAGCAAGAGATCCCCGACCATGAGCTGAGGCGCGGCCCAAGCTCGGGCCTGAAGAAGAAGCATGAGAGAGATAATTATGCGCATGTGCCAACCTTTTAGGTCAATATCCTAGCTTTTATCTAGACCGTTGAAAACGATTAAGACCTGACCTAAGTTACCGAAACCACAGCAAGCCAACTCCTTGAATTTAATGGCTTGAGAGTGAGGAAAAGTCTTCGCTCTCACAATAAACAGCGAACAACCTTATAATAAATCAAACAGTTAATTTGCCGTGAGGGCGCTATGAAAAAATTCTTTGGCTTTCTAAATTTACTTCTTTGCCTCGAACTTATCGTAGGTCCAGTTGCCGGACAACATGGAGCTCTCCTCATCAGTTCGGCGATGGCCACCGATTGTCCTTCTGGAACTCAATACGATTCTACTCTCAACCGCTGTATCACGAGTGAGCAAACCGCGGCTGTGATGAATGCTGTTTCAAATTGTAATGGTGATAAAGAGTGTTACAAACGAAATGCTGAGCAAGGGATCAAGGACGCAGAGGCGCAGGGAAAAGTTCAAGTGGATTTAGCGAATAAGGGTGGGTTGTTGGGGTCGGGGTTGGGGATTGCGGCGATTGCGTTGCCGCTGGTGATTGTAATTAAAACTCTTGCTACTCCAGCAGCTAAATGTCATGCAATGTCTGGCTACCTAATGCTTGGAGCAGGAGTCGCAGCATTTGCTGGCGAAATGATGGCAAACAGTGGACACAAAAGTCGACTTAAAAAAATCCAAGCGGATTGGGATAAGGTTCTTTCTACAAGTACTGACTCAACTAAGACCACCACAACAACTGGAACAACAAAGGCAATGGCTTCTGAAGCTCAAAGCCAAGCATTTGAAATGCTCGCAAGGAGTGAAGACTCATTAGCTAGTGCCGCAAAGATGAAGACTATGACTTATGGAGTGGCAGCAGCGGTCTTTGCTGGAGCTGCTGTAGTCGCGGGTATGGAGCATTTTAGTCTTAGCCCGACAGAAAAGGTTCCATGCGTAACTCCTCCGACTCCGCCAGTTGTGACATCAGCGAATGGAGAATTTGATAAGTATTATATTCAAGGTATTATCCAAAGTTCTAATCTTGCAAGCTTCGCGACAATGTATTCTTACGATCCTGAATCAAGATCATCACCATCAATTGATAGTTACGAAGAAAATAAAAAAATATTTGAAGGCTTTGATGTAAGCAATGATTATCTTCAGGAATTAAAGAAAGCTGCGATAACTGCATATTATAATTTAATGCCAATTTCCAATGCTAGTGCTTTAGCACCGGTTGCCGCAGCAGCGGTTACAAAAGCCGTTCCAGCAAAAGGATTTCTGACTAACTCAACGACAAGAATGGTTGCAAGTGGACTCTTCGCAGTCTGGTCCGGCATGATGGCCATGCACGCTATGAACCAAGCCAAGATCGCAAAAAGTCGCGCAGAACTCCTCCGTAAAATGAAAGACGAATTTAACGATGCCTCCACTGCAATCAATTCATGTAATGGAACTGATCGAGAAAATCCGGCGAAACCTTCTTGCTACTGTTACACAGACGCAGGCCAAAGAAATACATCACGTACCAGTTCCGATGTTTGCATTGCACTTTTCACTGGAAAAAATGTTGATGGTACGGCCGGAAACTACTTAGCATCGAGTGGTTCTGCTCCCGCATCTTGTATCACGAGTGCAGGAAATGAAGATACATCATGCGCATGTCGTGCCTCAAATACTTGCTTAAAAACAAGCGTGAGTGGAATCAGCGGACTTGATACCGGAACATTCTCACTATTAAACGGAGCTGCAGCAGGAATAACTGCGGTTGGTAACGGAACGGCCGGTTCAGCTGGAGTTTCTGGTGCGGGATCTGTCGCAAACGCCGTTCGCCTCTTGGATGCGAACAATAGAAAACTTGCTTCAACGGCCGCAGGACAAAAACTTCTCGCTTCAAAAGCAAAATTATCTGAAGATCTTTCTAATTCATTAAAAGCATCTGCTGCGGGACAATCAAATCCATTCGCCAGTTCAGATTCCTCAGGCCTTAAAGGATTAACTCCATCACAAGCTGTCGCTGCCCTTCAAAATGAATTTAAAAAAGCAGACTCTGGAATCACTGGTGCAAGTGGAGGACAAACTCTCGCTGCTCCAAGTTCACCGGGCGCGCCCGCCGATCAGATGGAGTTGGGATTTGGGACTGAGAACCCAGCTGAAACAACAACTCAAGTTGCCGAGGCCATGAAACAAGATCTTGATTTCGGTAACAATGACATCAAAGGTTCAGATACTAATATCTTTGAAGTTGTGAGTAGCCGTTACCAGAGAAGCGGCATGAGACGCCTCTTTGATGTTGAAGGAAAAACTAAAGCAGATGCGGCCGCCAAAGATGAAATCAGACCATGAATATAGATATTCTCCACGGTAAAACGATTGAACATTTGGAACTTCTTGAGGGAACAAAGCTCTATCTTAGTAAGCATGCAATTAATGATTTTTTGAAGTTACAAAAAGAGGCAGCACAGACAGGTTTTGATCTCCAAATTGCAAGTGCATTTCGAGATTACTCGAGACAACTCTCCATCTGGAATTCAAAAGCAAAAGGTGAGCGTCCCCTCTTCGATGACAAAGGTATTGAACTTACATTTTCCTCACTCTCTCCAAAAGAAATTATGTTCGCCATCCTCCGTTGGTCTGCTCTGCCTGGCTGTTCACGCCATCACTGGGGTACCGATATCGATGTTTATGATGCTAAAAATATTTCTTCAAAAGAATTGAAACTATCAACCGCTGAATACGAAAATAATGGTCCGTGTTCGGCACTCTCAGATTGGTTGAGTCTAAGGATGTTGAGTCATGAGGCCTATGGATTCTATCGACCGTACCAAACTGATCGTGGCGGAGTCGCTCCGGAGGCCTGGCATTTAAGTTATTATTCAGTCGCTCGGAGGATTTCTGATGTCTTCACTTTTTCTCTCTTTAAAAAAAATATTGAAGAAGGAGATTTACTCCTAAAAAAAGAGCTTCTTGAAAATGCCGATGAGATTTACAACCGATTTGTCATGAATTTCGATCTTCCCTAGAACATTTTCAGGGTCATCCTGACCCCATCCTAACCTAAATCTTACGGGTCCACCTACTCTCCTCTCTTGAGCTATCCTTTATTTTACGACATAAATTCATGTTTTCTGCTATTTAGACTGGTGTCACTTCTTCACTCTGAAGGGATGACAGTGTAAGCATATTGTCGTTTAAATTTTCATTTTTAATAGATAAGTATTCTTATTGGTAAACTTCTCAAAAGATTTGGAGAATAAACATGAAACTGTTAACAGCATCAGCGATATTGCTAGCTACTTTGGTAGGCTCACAAGACTTATTCGCTCAACGTGGTCCTCACTATAATCCTCCAGGAGGAGGCGGGGGCGGAGGCTCATCTCGTCCATCACCATCTCCTTCAAGCGGTGGATCGACTTATCGTCCATCACCATCTCCTTCAAGCGGTGGATCGACTTATCGTCCATCACCGTCTCCATCAAGCGGTGGATCGACTTATCGTCCATCACCGTCTCCATCAAGCGGTGGATCGACTTATCGTCCATCACCAGGACCTTCTAATCCGGGTCCTCACTATAATCCTCCAGGGGGCGGCTCTACATACAGACCTTCTCCATCAACTGGTGGATCGACTTATCGTCCATCTCCATCAACTGGTGGATCAACTTACCGTCCGTCTCCATCAACTGGTGGATCGACTTATCGTCCGTCTCCAACAGGCCCAGTTGGACCACGTTATAACCCTCCAGGAAACGGTGGTACTACTTATAGACCATCTCCTTCAACAGGCGGATCAACTTATCGTCCGTCTCCAACAGGCCCGGTTGGACCTCGTTACAATCCACCAGGAAATGGTAACGGATCGACATATCGTCCATACCCAGGCAACGGCGGAACTTACCGTCCAGGTCCGACAGGCCCAGTAGGCCCACGTTATAATCCACCTGGAAACAGCGGATACCGTCCATACCCAACTGGACCACGCTACAACCCTCCAGGAAATGGCAACTACCGTCCTTACCGCCCAATTGGCTCTCAGTACGGAACTCGTTACTACCACCGCCCATATGGCTACAATCCAGTACGCTACTCTGGGTATAACCAGATCCCATACGGCAGCCCGTACTACGGAAACATTCGTTATAACCGCTCATACGATTGGTATTTGTATGTTAACCGCACGTATCCGAACTACATCTATGCTAACTGGATTTTCTACCCAGCTGGAACATATGGAAACGGATATTGGACGATTGATAATTACGCTTGGTACGTCTACAACGGATACAGATACCGTTATAGCTCAGTTGATTACTGTAACTACCAGCTCGTAGATCAGTACAATCACCAAGTCATCCAGTCTTACTGGGGACAAACTTGTGAGAGAGGATTTGATACGTGTTCATACCTTCGTGATTCAATGAATGGTCAGTCGAATGATTTCCGTTATGTTTGTACTGAAACTTACCGTGATCAGAACTACGACTACTCAACTCCAACTTACGAAGATTCAAATTACTCATCTGAATCTACAAGCAACACTTGCGTAGACTCAAATAACAACGGTCAGTGTGATAATTCAGAAACAAACACTTGTACTGATGACAACAATGACGGTTACTGCGACTAAGATTTTTAATTTTTTTTTCACACACGATGGCCTCCCGAATGGGGGGCCTTTTTTTTATTTTAAGCCGACCGCGTGAAGCCATTCTGGATTTGCATCAATGAGCTTGCGCTCCTTCATATCAAAAAAGCCCACTGTAAAGATCGCATCTGAAGCAAGCTTACCACTTGCATTTATAATCGATTGTTCGAGCACCAAAATCTTTGAGTTCTTGATCTGCAGTGTCTTAGACAGGATTTTTACTTGTTCGCGGTTTTTAAGTTCACGCCGGAAACGAACCTTCAGATCGAGAATGACCGGACCCACTTGATGCTTTTGAATATAATCGAGACCAAATCCGTTCTTAGTAATGAAGTCCCAACGGGCTTCTTCGTAGAGTTGAACGTAGACCGCGTTGTTCACGTGACCAAAACTATCAAGGTGGCATTCGCGAATGAGTACATCATACTCAAAGATCGTATTGCTTTCCATTTCCTACTCGAGATTATTCGCTTCGATTCGTTTATCTGATTGAACCTGCTCGTAGCGACGAGAAATCTTTTTAAAGATTCCCGAATCGGTGCCACCTGAGTCTGAGGCGATCGAGCGATCTTCTTCAAGTCCACCTTGCGATTTAGAATCGAAGAGACTTGCGAAAGGATTATCCTCTTTTGCAGAAGCGAGAGCGCTGAAGCCTTTACCACCGCCGCCGCCATAGTTACCAGAGAGTTTATTGGCGTCGATATCTTTTACTTTGTTCCCATTCTTATCAGCACCATTCAAATCATTACCGAGCGAAACTCCCCCACCACCGAGTCCACCACCGGCACCACCGCCGCCGCCGCCCGAACCACCAGTTGGAGTGATGGAAGCAGCTTTGGCAGGATCCAATATTTGGTTCGCAGCTTTCGCTTGATCATTATAAGGAGAAGTCAGGTTCGCAACGTTTCCAGTTGGCCCAGTTCCAGCAGCTTCTGTTCCAGTTGAACCAGCAGTTGTGGCGCCGAGATCAAAAGAATTTGTTCCCGTACCATCACCGGCACTGAAATCACCTTGTGAAAATCCGGCGCCATTTACGCGATCACCGAGTCTGATACAGCTTGGAGCTTTAGGAGTGGCAGCGCAGTTGACGAAGCCGGGGCCGCCGTTTGGACCGGATGATGTTCCGGCTTTAGCAGCTGCTACAGCTTTTGATATATTTTTTAAGCGATCGGCTGCTAACTTTGCTTGAGCAGCCTTTGTGAAAAATTCTGTGAGGGCGAGAGCGAATGCCGATTTCGCATTATTGTTTGCGATAATTTCGGAGGAGGCTTTTGCATTAGCTTTCTCGACGATTGTTTTACATGAATCAAGTACGGGTAAAATAGATGTTTGAGGAAACGCAACTGGAGGTAATGCGGCAATAGTCGTTGCATCGTAAATTTGTTTGGTCACTGTTTTAGCAGCTTCTTTACCCTTTAAAGGATCTTTTTTAGTACACAAAGCTTCAAGAGCTGCGGGTGAACTTTTTTGCCAAGAAGCTAATTTGGAACCAAGAAAAGCAACAGCGGCTGAGTAGGCCATAACCTGCTCTTCATCTAGATTTTTTTTAAATTGAGTGTCAGCTAAAGTTGCATCGAAAGCTGCATTTTGTCCGTCACCTGAAGCAACTTGGGCAGCTGCTTGAGCTTGAAGATTTTGTTGGTTACTTTGTGCTCTTTGAGATTGTTCAGCTAGCATCACTTTTTCTAGAACAATAATCGCGTTGTATGCACTAGCTGTTGTTTTGCAAGATTCATAGTCTGCTGTGTATCCACCCTTTTTGAAACACGTAGCTCTTCTATCTGAGGTTGGAGTGGTCTCAGTTGATGATAAATCCCCGCCGCCAGTCACTTCTGTCATTAATTCGAGAGCACGACATTTTTGGATATTGTCATCAGTCACACCTTTAGCTCCCGGGAGGTTAGTTACGGGAGTAACAGTATAGGCTTGGGTGTAAGCTTTTCTTGCATTATCTAGCAAGTTTTCGCATCTAGAACCAGTTGTGTTGCCTTGTCCGTTCTGCCCGTTATTGTTTTGGTCACCGTTGTTTTGACTTTCATGATAATGATCTGGACAAGTATTTTCACTTTTTGTTTCAGGCCCTTCAGAGTAGTCACTATCTCTCACACAGTTCTTTGCTACAGCGAGAGCAGGAACTACAAAAACGAGAAATAGACTGATTAAAATTTTCATAAAAACTCTCACTTTAAAAATACCTTACCAACCTTATCGGCTAGCCCGTGGAGATACTTGATTCAATTATAAATTCGATGCTTTATCAGAGGGAAAATGGTCTTGGTAGAAGTCTGTTTTCGAGGGCTTAAACTAAAAACCCCTCTAAGCGAGGGGTTTTACTGACTCATATAATTGGCGTTTTACTTCTTCTTCTTCGGCTTCTTCTTTCTACCCTTCATGATCAACATGACCACAGCTCCAACCACCACCACAGCGACGATGATCATCATGTCATCGCCTCCGCCATCAGCTTTACGTTTCTGAGTCTTGTTAACTTGAAGATCCATTCCTGAGTTTGGATTGAAAGTTGAATCGGCGTAGTTAGGATCTTCCGCCTTCGCATTACGAAGACCCGAGAGATCTGTTTTCTTCTGACGGAAAACTCTCAAAGTAGAAACAAGCTTGTCGATGATCGGTTGATAACTTGCATAGAGATCTTTGGTCACAGAAAAAGTCACGGCTACACCAAGATCTTCTTTCACCGTCGCAAGATAGCGAGTGTAAAAACCAGGAACTTCGGAAGCAAGGTGAAGGGAATCTACCCACTGCTGATCGCTAATGCTTGTGAGTTTAACACTCTTAGGATCTGAGATTTGTTTTTTTCCACCGGGCAGATTGTATTCTTTAACTTTCTTTAAATAGGCCATGTACTCATCGAGACTATCTTGTTCACCACGAATTTTTGCCGCGAGAATAATGATCGATTCTTTTTTTCTGTCAGCATTATCGCTTTGACAAACATACTCTGAACCTTCGAGAGCACACTCCCATCCGGTAGGTAATTCGAACTCACAGTACTTACTCGAAAATCTTTTCGCAAAAACCGGTGAGGTTAAGAGTGCGAGTAGAGCGAGTCCGATAATGAGTTTAAGATAAGCGAGCTTCATGAGCTGATTCCTTTCTAATGCTTTTATATAATCTTAATCTAATCTCAACTGCTTACAACCGATTAAAAATTGCCTGAAATAAGTGATTAGTTGATTAAGACGATAGGACTAACGATAGTAAGCGCGGCCAATCAGGCCCTCTTTAATATCTTTCTTGGTGTTATATCTCTGAGTGATTTTCACAATGGATGAATCGGCCTTGGTGCGGATAACGACCCCTCTCGCCACGAGGACGTTCCCTCCAGTGTAATCAAATTCAAAGAAATCAAAAATCATTCCTTTATTCACGTCACCAGTCAGACCACGATCGATCACGACGTAAGCCTTCTTTTGAGAAATTTTTGTGACTGTCACTTCGAGATCGTAAGTTTTGAATTTACTATCAATGGCCTTAGTCTCTGCTTTATCCACTCGGCGAATCAGCTGAATACCAAATCCTGTTCCGATATCTGTTGAGCGCCCTTGAACAACTTGTGAGCCCCTAAATTCCACTCTCCAGTGCTTATCCAACGCCACATTGATTCCGAGGTATGGATTAATCCAGTCTCGGTTTACACTATTATATAAATTGGTATTAGCTGTATTAAATACCGGTCGCTTCGAATCGCTGAAACCTCCATAGGGACTTGTTCCAAAAGATGTGACTCCATCAATTCCAGCAACGAGAGCAATTGTTGTCCAAGCAAAGGCTGCTTCGGCCTGATAATAACCTTCACTCGACAGATCTTTTCCTGGACGGCGAAGGCCACCACGAAAAGTATAAAAATTATTACTCTCCGATGAATAGGTCACTCCTAAACCACCAGAGTATTCGTTCCCATCATCACCGAGAATAATGTTATTGAGATTTGGTTTTAATCCGACATCTTCATTTGTATAAGGCGTGTACCGAAACATACCTTCAAGCGTGTACTGAAGTTTCCCGACCGGTTTAAAAGCATATTTCAGACTAAGCATCGTCGACTGAAGCCCACTTTGGCTCGGAGTGTGTTGCAAATTCTGTGAGTCGTAGAAAGTTGATTGGTTTTGGCGGAATCTCATCCCGAGGCCTATCTGAAAATTATCAGCAGCTCCGTAATAACCGTTAACCTCACCCTGCTCCCTCGTAAATTTCGATCCACCAGGAAGTTTTGTACTCTTCCCTTTGTCATCAACGGTACTTTGAGTAGTGAAATAATCAGCGGCGAAATTTAACTGATAACCTTTTTCACGTAGGAGTCTTGTCGTCGGGACATAGCTCGTTTGCCCCCATGAGGATGGGATTGAAACGACAACGAGAAGAATGAAAAGAAACTTCATTCATTTATTATAGGGGAAGGATTCGAAGTTTGTAAAAAAGTGTTAGATGGTTTCTCAAAATTCACTAAAGCAGCTTCCCGGTGCCAAACCCCATTGCTTTTTGAGAAAAGGCATATGGATTCAAAGTTAAGAAATGTGAATTCCTGGAATTCTCTCCTCGCAAGCTCAATGCCCTGATGAAGATCCATGGGCTCATTGAATCTACCAATAGTGAGAAAAGTCTTTTTCGAATCCTTCATCTTTTTCTCGCGATCAGTTATGTAGGACTGACAAATCGCAAACAAGGATTCCTGACAAAAAGTAAGTTCTTCATCAATGATGGGATTGAGATAAAGAATTTTATTCTTTTTATGTTCCTGAACATCCATTCCAGTGAACTGCATTGCCTTGTTGGCCATATTTTCAAAATAAAAGGATTCGAGTTCTTCGACCAATTCTTCCTTTAACTTCTGTACCTCAATTGTCTCAATTTCAAAGGGAGCAATGATGGGTAAATGGAGATAAGGAGTATTGTGGTATTTAGAGTCATGACGAGACCGGAAACTTTCTACGTTCTTTGAGAAAGAGTTGTCTGAGAAAAAAGTAAGGGCGACAAAAAGTTTCGTGCTGTTGCTCATAGATCCTCTCCTTTTATTCTACGGGAGAATCACTCTTCTACAAAAGAAAAGTGAAGGGGAATTCCTTCCCCCTCATTATAATTCGATTACTTGACGGGTTCAAAGATGGCGGCAGAACCTAGTTCTTCCTCAATGCGAAGAAGCTGATTGTATTTTTCCGTACGATCTGAGCGAGAGGCCGAACCAGTCTTGATGTGACCTGCTCCACTTGCGACAGCAAGATCAGCAATAAATGTATCGGCGGTCTCACCTGAGCGGTGAGAGATGATCGCCTTAAAGCTATTGTCAAAAGCAAGCTTCAAGGTATCGAAGGTTTCAGAGAGAGATCCGATTTGATTTACTTTCACTAAAATCGCATTGGCCTCTTTCTGATCAATCCCACGTTTCAAGATTTTAGCATTTGTCACAAAGAGATCATCCCCGATATTAAGAAGTTTATTCCCAAGCTTGGCCTGGAAAGCAATAAAGCCTTTTTGATCAGACTCATCAAAACCATCCTCAATAGAATAGATCGGCGCAATTTGCATCATGTGTTCATAGTAAGGAATCATTTCCGCAGAAGTGTACTCCTTACCCTGCATCGAATACTTTCCATCTTTGTAGAATTCTGAAGCCGCGCAATCTAGTGATAGAGAGATATCAACACCAGGTTTGTAGCCAGCTTTTGTGATGGCACTCAAGATGCACTCGATGGCTTCGTCATGAGACTTAAGGTCTGGAGCAAATCCACCCTCGTCTCCGACGTTGGTTGAATGACCTTTATCATGCAGAACTTTTTTTAAGTGATGAAACACTTCGACTCCCGCACGAAGATTCTCCGAGAAGCTCTTCTTCATGTGAGGAACAATCATAAATTCTTGGATATCGAGATTATTAGATGCGTGAGCTCCACCATTAATGATGTTCATTAAAGGAGTAGGAAGGCGCATTTTTCCAGTGGCATTAGGAACTTTCAAGTCTTCAAATAGATATTTATAAAGTGGCTTTCCTTTTTCCAAGGCCCCCGCCCGGCAAACGGCCATCGACACACCAAGAATCGCATTCGCACCAAGCTTCTCTTTATTCTCAGTTCCATCCATCTCAATCATCATGTGATCAATGGCCCGTTGTTCAAAAACATTTTTACCAATGAGTTTTAGAGCGATGAGCTTATTCACATTCTCAACTGCCTTCAGTACACCTTTACCCATGAACCTAGTCTTATCACCATCGCGAAGCTCCAAGGCCTCGCGGCTTCCTGTCGAAGCTCCGGATGGAACAGAAGCACGTCCCATATGACCATGATCAGTGACAACATCAACTTCAATGGTTGGATTTCCACGAGAATCTAGAATCTGACGGGCATGCACGGATTTAATCGTACTCATAAAGGCTCCTTTGGAAGTGCCTTTATTCTACTCAAGACAGCTCGGCTGAAAAGACCTTAAGCGACTTTTTTGAGATGGACTGCAAGCCACTCAGGTGGTTTGAACAAAGTCTTAGGAAAGGGAAGTTTATTAGCTATAAACTCGTCGAAGAATGTTGGAATGTATCCCGTTGGTACCATCTCACCGATGAATTTTCCGTTCTCTTCTTTTCCGGTTTGAACCCAGCGGAAAATATCTCGCACCACATAACGGCCATGTTCATCGACCCCTAAGACCTCAGAGATGTGAGACGTGCGACGTCCTCCATCATGGTAACGCGAGCATTGAACAATAATTTGCAGGGTGCTACCGACCATTTTACGAATGGCATCGGGTGGAATTCTTGTTTCACCCATTAGGCATAAAGTTTCGAGACGTGTACAAGCACCAATCGGTGAGTTCGCGTGGACCGTTCCCATGGAGCCATCGTGACCAGTTCCCATCGCATTCAAGAGATCAAGAGCTTCTGGTCCCCTTACCTCTCCCACAATAATTCGGTCTGGTCTTAAACGAAGTGCAGATTCCATCAAGTCTCGAATCGTCACACCTATAATTCCACGCTCAGGATTTGCCTTACGAGTTTCAAAATACACAACGTGCTCGGCCTTCACTTGAAGTTCCGATGCATCCTCAATAATAAGAAGTCGCTGAGTCTTGGGCATTCTTCCACCAAGAACGTTCAGCATCGTGGTCTTACCGGAGCCAGTTCCTCCGCTCACCAGAGTATTTTTTCCAAGATACATTACGCAATCTAGAAAACGGGCCCCATCTTTTGAAAGTGATCCAAAATTAATCAAATCCTTTAAGCCTAATTTCTCCTCGGAGAACTTACGAATGGCAACCGTCGTCCCCCGCTTTGCCATCGGTGGAATGACCACGGCAATACGAGAGCCGTCAGGCAAGCGGGCATCCAGGCGTGGATTATCAGCATCGATCACTCGTCCCACAAACTGGGCCACCGCTCTCATCGACGCCATCAGAGCATCGTCGTCAGCAAATTTATTAGGAACCTTGTAAACCAGGCCTTTTTTCTCTACGAAAATTTCAAAGGGCCCATTGATCATGATTTCCGAGATCGCGGGATCTTTAAGCAGATCACCGATCGGCGAAAGCAAGTTGGCAATGGCGTCTTGAAAAACACTCATCTCGTTTTCCTAGTATTCTTTCGGCATCCAGACCGCTGGTTCATTCTTATCTGAAGCGACTTCGCGCTTAGGCTGCGCCACCACTTTTCTGATCACAACAATTTTTCCATCATTCTTTGAGCCCGGGCAGTAGAAAGCAAATTCCCCAGCGCGATCAAAGACAGATTCACCTTC
>JBBQGK010000089.1:0-14955 GCA_038322885.1 Bacteriovoracales bacterium
ATCCGAGACGGAATGTTTCTTATTTCAAAGGCGATTGATTAGCTGCTGGAAGAACGACAGGAAATTGGTCTTTCGCACTTGATTCTCTCTCATTAGTTCCTTCTTCCTGGAAAGCATTCTCTCGGCCAGCACCGGAGTCCCAGTCCTGACTTTTAGGATCTGAAGTACAGCCGACGATCAACCAAAGACTAACTAAAAATGTGTATTTCATGATCCTCCATAACAGACTCTTTCTGTTATACGTCCTAACTTACCTTCATGACCTCAAGTCTTCCTTAAAATTCGCAGGGGATCCTATCTTTTAATCCGGAGGAGGACTCTAATGAAAAAAAGCATTCAAGGAGGAGTGCATGAAGTTATGGAAAATTGTGGGTGTTGCGATGATTGGGCTTATCTTTCTTTATAAGGATAATGATTCCTTTCATCATCGCCAGGTTCGCTCAGTGCATACAAGGCAGGAGCAGCAAGAGGATCCGCGCATCATGCGGGAGTCTCTGCAAAGACTTTCTTATTATGTTGTTTACCACTCTCCGAGTGCCAAGGAAGACTCGGTCGCTGATATCAGATGGCTTAAAAAAGCTGCCTCAATCGCCATCAAAAAAGGCATCCCTTACTTCAATATCATGGACCAAAAGATGGTACGTAAAGCTGGGCTCAAGGGAGAAGAAGGAAGAAACACCATTGAAGGGACAATCCAGTTAAGTCCAGACTCCAATGAGGCTGAGTATGATGCCAAAGAGATTAATTCTTTAGTTCTGGCCCAGGATGAAAAATAGCTGCATGCACCGCAAAAACTGTCTCTTAGACCTAGTCAACACCTCCGTGATGTTCTAGAAAGACGCATCATAACTTGTTCACGGAGGCCCCTTGAAAACAGCTTTGTTGCTAGGTTTATTTATTCTCCAATTATCAACCCCGGCCTTTGCCCTCTTTTTTCCATGGAGAGACATCTCTAATCCAGACAAGATGGATCCTAGTTTCATTAAAGTTTTAAGTGCACTTCCGATGCAAGGACGAGCTGCCGGTGAAAAGCGCTTTTGGTCAGGCGACTATTGGGCCTTACGAAAAGGTAATATTAATTACCGTTGGAACGCGAATAACCAGAAAGGTTTTAGACTGGATTCTCCTTCAAAAGAAACTGCCCTGCACATGACGCGCGATGATCTCGCAGCACTCGCTCCTTCAGAAAAATACGATCTTCTCGTTGGTCGCTATGAATTTCCTCTCGTGGCAGAAGTGTCTAAAATTGCCAACAGACGAGCAGCTGACTGGGAAGGGATTTGTCACGGCTGGGCACCAGCTTCTGTGAACCATAATGAACCGACTCCTAAAGATCTTGTCAGTGTTGATGGAATTAAGATTCCTTTTGGATCATCTGATATTAAGGCCCTGATCAGTTATTACTACGCCTACGGATTCCAGGTTGAGAATACTCACCAGCTCGGATTACGGTGTGGAAAGAATCAAGACGATGACGAGTATGGTTTTCACTCTCAGAGAGAAGATTCATGCGATGAAGACTTAAACGCTGGGGCCTTCCATCTCGTGATCACGAATATGCTGGGCCTTAAGGGTCTCGGTTTTGTAGGTGACCTTGTCCGCACAGAAGAAGTTTGGAACTATCCAGTATATTTCTTTAAGAGTGAAATTGATAAAGAAGGTAAACCAGATCGAAGATCTGCTCCAGGAACTGTCAAAACAGTTCGTATGAAAACTGAACTCACTTTTGCCATAGAAAACGATAGTTTCTTTGAAGTGATCATTGGAACAAAAGAGCAGCTCATTCAGACTAAAAAATATGAATACGATCTTGATATCGACGGAAACGGAAATATCATTGGCGGAAAATGGAAGTCTAACGAGCGCCCTGACTTCTTGTGGCTGAAAGGCCGCCCTGCGAAGTATGAGGGACTTCTCTCTCGCCTCGGCGAACTACTGAACGACTAAAAAAAAAGGGCCGCTTTTATGCGGCCCTTTTTTTGTTCATTTTCTAACTAAAGATTTACGAGGACCTCTGAAACTCCTCGAACATCTTTCACAATATCGAATGGAACATTGTCTTGTGAAAAGAAGACTGTCGATTCTTTACAGTCAGCACCCATGTCAATCACAGTTATCTTTAGTTCACCTTGAGTTGGAACACTGTAGTTTTCCATCATGATAGACTGTGGCTCAGTTGAGCGATCAATAACGTATTTCTGTTTCCCAAGGCACTCGTTCAAAAGATCAGTGCCATTGATTTCTACTTTTGCGTGGTGGGGGTAAGAGCGACCCTGCAAAAGAATCTTCCAGTTAATCGATGAAAGACAATTAGTCGTAGAGCAAACTGCATCTTTCTGAGGAGCAGGATCGGAGCTTGAAGAATGGTGTCCACCGCAGCTCACGAGAGCGAGAAGTGAAGTTGAAGCGGCGAAAATTTTGATGTTGGTCGAGAAGCTCATTACATAATCCTTTTTATAATGGTTAAGATGACATCGCGTTTGTTATTATGGATAAGAAAATCATCATGGAAAGACCGTCCAACACGCTTATGACCTCAAGGTGAAGAGTTGGAACATCATATTAAGAAACGTAGTTTCTTGATCTTTGATAACAAACTTTAAGCTGAATCTTTTTTTCGCTTAATTTTTTATGAAGAACGGGTATGATCGTTGCATGAAAAACTTTTTAAAATATTTCCAGGGTTCACTCCTCCTCTCATTTGTTGGATATGGACTGGCCGCGTTTGTTGGGTACTACTATTCAGGTAATGCGTCAGGTGCCGCTGGCGCACTTTTTCTGGCGTTTGTTTTAAGTATTCTGGAAGTTTCTCTTTCTTTTGATAATGCCGTCGTAAATGCGATTGTCCTAAAAAATATGACTCCCCTTTGGCAACATCGTTTTTTAACCTGGGGAATGATCATTGCTGTTTTTGGGATGCGTTTGGTCTTTCCACTGCTGCTCGTTGGAGTCGTTGCGGGAATCAATCCATGGGATGCACTTGTGATGGCGGCTTCAAAGCCTGATGATTATGCTCAAATTATGCTTTCGGCACATGTGAGCATTGCTGCTTACGGCGGGGCTTTCCTCATGCTGGTGGCCTTGAAGTATTTCTTTGAGGAAGAGAAAGAAGTTTTCTGGATCAAGCCCATCGAACAACCTCTCTCTCACTTAGGCAAAATGGAAGCAGTAGAGATTGCCTTTACTCTTATTTTTCTTTATTTCTTTTCACTCATGCAGCCCGAAGCAGATAAAATGACTTTTCTCGTTTCTGGTTTCTGGGGAGTGATCACGTACGTGGCAGTTGAAGGTGTCGGGGCCTTCCTTCACACACCAGGCTCTGAAGACAAAACCATGGACCTGCACAAGGCCAGTATGGGGATGTTTCTTTATCTCGAGGTCCTGGATGCATCTTTCTCGTTCGATGGAGTCGTGGGTGCTTTCGCCGTCACAAATAATCTTTTTATCATCATGATCGGACTTGGGATTGGTGCAATGTTTGTTCGAAGCCTGACCATCATGCTGGTGGAACAGGGAACGCTCAATGAGTTTAGGTATCTTGAGCACGGGGCATTCTATGCGATTGGTGCCTTGGCGCTCATTATGTTCTGGGGAACTGTTCACCATATTCCTGAAGTGTTCACAGGTCTCATTGGAGCGGCGTTCATCGGGGTCTCACTGTGGTCTTCGGTTCAGTACAATAAAAAAAATCATTCCTAAATGGACATTCAAAAAAGCATCGAAAAGCTTTTTGACAACTATGCTTCTCTAGCGGACGGCGAGCCTGCGTCCTATATTCCTGAACTCGCCAAAGCAGATCCAAAGGATTTTGGGATTGCAGTCGTAACGGCAGAGGGAGAAATTTTCAAGGTCGGAAAAACAAACCAAACCTTTAGTATGCAATCGACCTCAAAGCCCTTTAGCTACGGGATGATCTTAGAAGACTGCGGCCGGCCTTTCGTTCACAGTAAAATCGGAGTCGAACCAACCGGTGAAGCCTTTAATTCTATCGTTGAATTGGAAAAACATACCAACCGGCCCTTCAATCCCATGATCAACTCCGGGGCGATTGTTGTGAGCGGACTGATTCAGGGAAAAGATCTTAAAGAGCGCGAGGCCCATGTGCTCAATCGCTTTGGTCTCTATCTTGATCATGA
Source organism: Bacteriovoracales bacterium (assembly GCA_038322885.1). GTDB lineage: Bacteria > Bdellovibrionota > Bacteriovoracia > Bacteriovoracales > Bacteriovoracaceae > Peredibacter. The sequence goes on from JBBQGK010000089.1 coordinate 4,137, forward strand.
CCTAACAGTGGATAACAAAATATTTGAATCAGAAAAAAATACGGCCCATAGAAATCGCTCAATCGCTCACCTGCTACGTCACTTCAATGTCTTTGAATCAGACATCGAGGCGACTCTTGATATTTATTTCAAGCAGTGCTCGATCATGGTCAACACTGTCGATCTCGCAACCATGGCGGCTACTCTCGCCAACGGTGGGGTTCAGCCTAAGACGAAGAAGGTTGCTCTTAAAAAAGAGTATGTCGGTGACATGCTCGCCCTGATGTTTACATGTGGGATGTATGATTCATCTGGGGAGTGGGCCTATTCCGTCGGGATTCCGGCGAAGAGTGGAGTATCAGGCGCGATCTTTGGTGTTGTCCCCGGCAAAATGGGTATTGCCGTTTACTCCCCCCCCATTGATGAAAAGGGCAATTCGCTCCGGGGTATTCGTGTTTTTAGAGATTTATCCAGAGAACTCAACTTGAGTATTTTCCGCTAAGGGCCGTCTTGGACCTCTTGGTTTCAACTTGGCACCCATCCCTTTTTTACTCGAACTCAAAGCTTTTAATGGTTTATGTATTGGCACGGGACTCGCAATAGAGTTCTCGAAAGCAAGGATGCTTTTAGGCCAAGGAGGGCCCCAGATGAAATCATTACTCGTACTTCTCGCTATGGTGGTCTCTTATAACTCTTTTGCAAAATCAAATGCTGAGCTCAATTTCAGAGAGCCGATTAAGCTGCATAAAGTGGTGATGAAAAATACACTTCCACAAAATCTTGAAGGTCTCTATAAAGATTTAAATCTAAGTAAGATTTCGACTCTTGCTAAAGAATAGCTCTCTCCATGGCAACCCAGCTGACAAGGGTGCAAGGAATTTTCATGGGACTCTCGCGCATGCGCTTCAGCGGAAGTAGTGTGTGGAGTTCAGATGGCCACTCTGCGGATCCTGGTTTCATGGATTCGCGCATGAGAAAAATAAGTTCCTGAATCTTAGTCGGACTTTTACCTTTTACTAATTCACTCATTAAAGACGCTGAAGCAATACAGATCGTGCAGCCGGAAACTTTAATCTTGATGTCTCCTTCTTTAAAAAAAACTTTTACCACATCACCGCACGCCGGATTTTTACACTCACCCATTTTCGCATCAGAGAGCTCCCCCACATTGCGAGGGTTTCGGACGTGATCGAGGAGATAATCTCTTTCTTGATCAGGGGTCATGATTTTTTTAATTCGATGATTTGAGAAATGCATGAGAGAGCAATTTCGGTCGGGTTTTTACAATTCATCTCCAGGCCCGCGGGAGCAAAGACTTTAGCAATATTCTCAGGGGGCATTTTCATCTCAGAGAGAAGGTTCAAGATAATGCCAGCTCTTTTGGTACTGGAAATGAGTCCTACCCATCCAGCTCCTTTCTCAGTCGAGAGACGAATAAAATCCTGATCACCTTTGTGGTGACTTGCGACCAGGACAGCAGAGTGTTTTTTGACATTGAAGTTCTCAAACCCAGCATCAGATTCTTCCAAGGTTACTTCTTTTGGATAGAGATCGGGATTAAGATTCCATCCATAGACTCTCACTTTCCATTTAAGGAGCACTCCAAAGCGCGCCATCTCTTCAGTGATGCGGCCAGTGCCTATGATGAGAAGTTCGGAGAGTTGGAAAGCCGTTTGATCACCAGATCCTTGGGGGAAAACTTTCCTATTTTCTTTCAGAGAGATGAATGGAACTCCTCGGGCCATGGCGATTGAATGGGCCATTGAGTGAAGGCCTTCTTCCAGCGACTCTTTCATGCTGTTTTTTTCAAATGAAAGTGAAAGGCCCATATTTTCAGCAATGTGTTTCAAGGGAGTTTCAAGATCGGCGGAGGAACTAACTTTGATTTTTTCTCTGGTGAGTTGAGGCTCGATATAAACACTCATGACTCCACCACACGGCATGCCTAGGCCAAAAATCTCATCATCGAGATCAGCTTCAATGATCCGCGTGAGCCCATCTTCCATCGCCTCTTTAGCGTTTTTTATGACAAAGCTCTCAGCACATCCTCCACCAACCCATCCGAAAATATTTTTTCCGTCTTGAGAGATGATGGCCTTTGATCCTGGTCGCGCAGACGCTGAACCCTTGACCGCAATAACAGTGGCGATAGCAAAAGGGACATTCTCGTCTTTGAGATTTTTTACGAGTTGGTAGAATTCAGAAGACACTGGTAATCCTCCGGGGTATCGAGATCAAGCAAAGTTGAATCATCACTCATTGGAACAGAGATCACATCATTAGGATAGAGATCAAAAAGATAAGAGCAACCTCGGTCATGATCAGGTTGACTCAAAATAAAATCGCGCAATTTCAGATTAATTAAGACAGGATTACCGCGCTGTCCTTTAAACTCAGGACAAATCAGCATCGCGCGAGGATGGGCCGATGCCGTTTCCATAAGCGTCTTGTAATGCTCTTTTTGAAGATGAGGTTGGTCAGCTAAACAAATTGCAACAAACCCTTCTTTACCCGAAAGTGTACGAAGACCCATACGAATGGATGAATGCATACCCATCATAAAATCTGAATTATGCACAACTTGAAGGGGAAAAGGATTTAGAAGTGTTTCCATCCTTTCCGAATCAAAACCTGTCACCGCGGTGACGCTGTCAAAATTTGCCCCGATGATTTGTTCTAGAACATGCTGAATGACTGGCCCCTTCTGCAGTGGCAAAAAAAGTTTATGGAGAGGCCGCATCCTTACACTCTGACCTGCACAGAGCAGCACACAATGAACTTTTGTTTTCATTCGAAAATATTATCACGAATCTTATTGAACAGAACTTGAGAAAGAATGAAAATTATGTGGTCGACATTTTTAAAGGAGTTATGAATGGAAATCACCATCAATGGTAAAAAGACGGCTGTAACGTCAGATGAAAACACACCTCTTCTTTGGGTTATCCGTGATGAGCTCAATCTCACCGGTACAAAATTTGGCTGTGGCAAAGGCCTCTGTGGTGCGTGCACAGTTCACATCGATGGAGAGCCAACGAGGTCTTGCTCAATTCAACTCAAAGAAGTCGCCGGCAAAAATATTAAAACAATTGAGGGCGCAACAGATAAAGTGGCAAAGGCAGTTCAAAGTGCATGGGTCAATAACCATGTACCTCAATGTGGCTACTGCCAGTCAGGCCAGGTCATGAGTGCCTGCTCGCTTCTATCTCAAAACAAAAAACCAAATGATGCTCAGATTTGTGAGGCGATGAGTGGAAACATTTGTCGGTGCGGAACTTATCAAAGAATTAAAGTTGCGATTCACGAAGCTGCGGGGAAACTATGAGTACTGAAAATAAAGATATCGCCGTTTTGAACCGAAGAAATTTTCTCGTAAGTACGGCAACTGGTCTCGCAGGTCTTGTTGTTGCTTTTAATATCCCAACCACAGCGAAGAACGCTCTTGTTTCTCACGCTACTGCTCCTACACTCGCAGCTTCAACTCCAAATGCTTTTATTCACATCTCACCCGATAACACCATCACCATGGTGATTAATAAATTAGAAATGGGCCAGGGAGTGAATACATCACTCGCCCAATTAATCGCCGAAGAGCTTGAGTGTGATTGGAAAACAATCCGATCGGTTTCAGCTCCCGTTAATGAAGTCTATAATCATACCGTTTATGGAACACAGATGACGGGCGGATCATCCGCACTGGCATCAAGCTGGGATCAGCACCGAAAAATCGGTGCGGCAATGAGAGAGATGCTCAAATCAGCGGCCGCCAGTCGCTGGAATGTTCCAGTATCAGAAGTTCGAGCTGAGAATGGTTTTATTCACCACAAAGGAAAGGGAAAACTCTCTTACGGTGAGCTCGCCGAAGAAGCGAATCTTTTAAAACTTCCACAAGATCCACCTTTAAAAAAAGCAAAAGATTTTAAAGTCATCGGTAAGTCGATGAAGCGTGTGGATGCTTCAGACAAGTCCGATGGTAAGGCGATCTTCGGGATGGACGTTAGAGTTCCAGGCATGGTCTACGCGTGTGTCGCACGACCTGATATTGACGGGGCCAAAATTGGTTCATTCGATAAGAATGCCGCAAAAAAAATTCCAGGTGTTTTAGATGTGGTGAAATTCAATGGAGACTATCTTGCAGTCATTGCCACAAATACGTTTGCGGCCCAAGAAGGAAGAGATGCTCTGAATGTTAAATGGATCGATGAATCCCACTCAAAAACGTCCACTAAAGAGTTGATGAATTCGATGAGAGAGATGAGCTCAAAGAAAGGACTGATCGCAAAAGAATCAGGAAACGTAGATGTTGCAGCAAAAAAGGCGGCATCAACAATAAATGCTGAGTACGAATTTCCTTACCTAGCTCACGCTCCGATGGAGACCATGAATTGCACGATCGATTTCAAAGGTGATTCAGCTGAAATTTGGTCAGGTCACCAGATGCCAACAATAGACCAAGCCGTGGCCGCGGGGATATTGGGGCTAAAGCCGGAGAACGTCACAGTTCACACTGTCTATGCTGGAGGAAGTTTTGGGAGACGAGGAAGTAAAAATTCTGACTACGTTGTGCTCGCCGCTCATATCGCAAAAGAAATTAAAAGACCCGTCAAAATGGTCTACACCCGAGAAGATGACATGCATGGAGGTTTCTACCGTCCCATGAATTTTCATAAAGTTGAAATCTCTCTTGATGATAAAAAGAAACTGCTTGCTTGGAACCATCACATCGTGGGCATGACAGTCGTCGGTGGATCGAACTTTGAAGCAATGATGGTGAAAGATGGGCTTGAGAGATTAATTCATGAAGGAGTCTCAGACACTCACTACGATATAGAAAACTTTCGTTGTGAACAGTCACGTCCTGAAACTCCTCTGAAAACACTTTGGTGGAGAAGTGTCGGTCACACTCATACAGCTTACGTCATGGAGACGATGATCGATGAGCTCTGTCATGCGACGAATGCTGACCCGTTTACTTACCGGGAAAAACTTTTACATAAATCTCCGAGGCACCTCGCTGTTTTGAAACTTCTTAAAGAACAAACTGGTTGGGGAAAAAAGAAAGCTTCCGCAGGGCGAGCATGGGGCATGGCGATTCATGAATCTTTTCATTCAGTGGTTGGTCATGTCGTAGAAGTCTCACTTCAAAAAGGTGTGCCTATGGTTCATAAAGTCTGGGCGGCAGTTCACTGCGGAACGGTGGTCAATCCTGAAGGTGCAAAGACTCAGATCGAGAGCTCAATTGCTTTTGGTCTTGGTGCATTTTTGTATCAAAAGATCGAACTCGAGAAAGGTAAAATCGTCCAAGATAATTTTGATACTTTCCAAGTCCTTCGCATCGAGGAGATGCCAAACGTTATGGTAGAGTTTGTAAAAACAAACGACGCTCCAACGGGACTCGGCGAACCAGGACTTCCTCCCCTAGCACCGGCCATTGCTAATGCCCTTTTCAAACTCGATGGAAAAAGAGTGAGATCGCTTCCTTACTTTAAAACCGCTCCTGCATAAAATGATGCTCCTTGCCCCGAATAGAAAATATTCGGGGCAAGACTCCACAATTATCTGACTAAAAAGAACTCTGGGCCGGCACAAAATTCGCATGATCACCTTGAATTTTAATCAAGGAGACTTCATGAAAAATCTTATACGAAACGAAAAAGGCCGTGTGCTTCCCCCTCTTGTTCTTTATATGGTCGGGGTCCCAGGCTTTGTTTGTCTCTTGCTCTGGGTGTTTTTTTTCAAAGGAGCATGATAAAATATTGGGATGAAAAAAATCATTCCAATTCTATTTTTGATCGCAAGTGTTTCTCATGCCGAAGTTTCAGATGAAAACCTGAAGGCGCAGGTTAAGGAGCACTCAATCCATGGTAATCCTATCTTCATCGGTGACTTCGCCCGGGTCAGTCCAGATGGTAGGGCCCGGATCTATAAAATCCCCCGCTGCACGGATCCCCAATGTCTTTTTGATTTCAACACAAACTATAATGTCGGCACAGACGAACTCTTTACCTGCTCACCTCCTCCCACTGCACGTCTCATGTACAACGATCGTAACCATGCTTACCTTTTTCTTGACGGCTGTTCTTTAAATTTTAAAATGAGAGCGACCAATGCACTTGAGGTCACCGCCATCAATTGCAAGCCAAGTACGGTTGGAGACTGTGAGACAAAAGACATGGTGGGAATTTTCGAGCGTCTAGGACGCCCGAGTTTTGATTGCGGCGTTCTTACTCCCTACAACGAATTAACTCCTGCACGCAAAACCATTTGTCACAGTTCCGAGCTCTCCAAACTTGATGCTGAGGTAGATGAGTTATTTGAGAAGATTGAAAGGAAAGAGCCTCATGAGATTGAGAATAAATTCATCCGCGACCGGGACGCCTGCGGTCCTCAAGCAGATTGCATCAAGGCCCTGTTATCTAAAAGACGACAAGCTATTCTCTCGTTCAAACCAGAGCCAAAACAGTAATTTCTACAGGGAAGCACCTTTTTTTTTAAAGAGGAGTATGATCCTGGGCCTATGAAGAAACTAATTCTTTTTGGCCTTCTCGTTTCTCTCCAATCACTTGCCTGTGTGAACAGATACTCGAGTGCAAAATTTCTACATCACGACTCTCTAGAATGCAGCTGGCTTGGAGTCACTATAGTGGCACCAAAACTAGAAGTTAACGGTAAACTCTATGCATTAGCGATCGATAAGGAATTCACTGATCCTTGCCCTACTGGAAATTCAGTATGCCAGGATTTAAGTTACGGCATGGATTCTAGGGCAGATGCTGTCTGCAAATCTTATGGGTTTAAAAAGAATCTCAACATGAGAAACTACACTCCCTTTCATGCGGCCTTTGGAACCGTGGCGGCACTCCATAGAAACAAGAGCGGAAAGTTCTTTCCCGCGATGATTAAAGAATCAAATTCATTCATGGTTGTGAGCTCAATTCTTTGTCAGGAATAATGACGATTTAGGCCCTGCTCATACCTGAATATCCGACAAGACCAGTTCTAAGGATCAACTCCTTAGAAGCCGATAAACCTTAGTGAAATTATTTATTGTTCTCACTCTCATTTCGATCCTTAAACTTACTTCCACAAATGCGGGTGTGAGTAAGGATGGAATTCTCGAAAATACTGACGAAGCTTTCGGAAGGATGACAAATTTCGTAAGAGGCGTTCACTGTCGTGAAGCTTCTTCAGGCGAGTTTGATTCGATCGATTGCAAAATCACTCATTATTCAGTCCTCGGTAAAAAGAATCAGAGCGATCTCGAGCAACTCGAGGATACTTTGATTTTTTCTGAATCTGCCAGAGAAGTTTATGAGATGAATAAATGTCAGGCAGATTTCTTCAAGGATTACGAGGGTAGAAAAGAAGAGAAAGAAAAATTAGAGAAGAGAGCTTTTGAGCAGTTCAAACGTGTCCAGGTTACCATCCGAGAAAATCAAACTAAAATCGATAAAGCTGCGAAAGAAAACATTCTAGATTCGGCGAGCATCATCGGAGGAACGAGTACCGACATGGTAGCTGCGGCCGATGTCGTAAATCAGCGCTTCGACAAGAAGCTTGCTCCGCTGGCAACAAATATTGACAATCTAGTCACCAGTGTTCCCATGGGGAACCGTCCCTTGATGCGTAAGTATCTACTCAGTCTGGTGAAGAAAAACGTCGGAGAAACTGAGTTCCGAAATGGCTACGCCAAAGTCATGAAAGATCTTCAAGCCGAGGCCAACAGCTCATTTGAAAAAATTCATAAACTCTCCTACCCTGATCCGGGAGCACCGAAGAATCTTCTCTTTAATGTCGATAACGACCTCAAGAGATCCTTCGTAGAAAATGGAATCGTTCAAAGTGTTCTGGTAAAAAACAAGCTTGAGAAGACCCTCGAGAGTGGACTTCTTTGCAGGTATCATCAAAAATTTGAAGTCGGGGCCATGACCCGAATGGGAGTTGAAATTGTAGGTTCTCTTCTCGTTCCTTACGCCGCGACCTCTCTTGCCTTGAGAGCAGGTCTCATGGCCGCAAGAGCTGGATCACTCACCATCAGAACTTCTGCGATCGCGGCCAATTACCTTTCAAAGTCAGTGCTCTTCGGAGTGAGCGCCACCCAAGCGGGACTCACTTACATCGACGTTAAACATTCTTGCTTCCCGCCCGAGTATCTCGCGAGCAAAGAACTTGAATCATGCAATCCTGAAAAACAATTTTATGAGATCGTTGAAGAATCCAACATTGCGAGCTGTTTACTGAATGGTACACTTGGACTGGCCTTGCCAGTTGGTATGGCGACCATGGCAAAGATAGCAAAGAGAAGTGCCGTCATCGCCGAAGATGCAGAGATTATCGTCACGGCCTCGAATAAAATTCCTGGCCCAGTAACGGAGCGACTTAACCGCGCACGTTCAGCACTAGGAACTCCGTCGAATCCAAAAAATTATTCCTACCCTCAGTACCGGGCGATCATGAAGGCCCATAACGTTGGTGCCAAAGAGGGTAGAACTCTGGGGACCTACACCGCGGGGGATATCACTCGTAAGAGCAGAATTCTCCTTGAAGCAGGATTTAGCAAAGATGAGGCGAGGATACTCATGCGAGAAGGAATCACAGGAATTGAACCAACTTCTGTCGGATCAATTTTTGAACCACTTCCAGATGAGCATTCAATCGCGCTTGCGAGAAGGACGCCGAGCCAGATCGCAGAAGATTCATTACGAAGTCCTGAACCCGCTGAACTCGGAGTCGTGCGACCTCTGAGTTACCCTGAAATATCAGACACCCAAGCGAGTTTTCAATCGATCCTAGTCCGCGCAGGAAAAATTCCAGAGTACTACGGATTCAGAAATGATTACAGTCTCAGAGAAGAAACAAATAAGTGGTTCGAATTAAGCAGCGAACTAAGCCCATCCCCGATTCCTGTTCCGGGGAAGTCTCTCAAAGACAAATTTAAAAGTGCTGCCATCTTTAGAAGAAAACCTGAAAAAATTCAGGCGGACATGAGGGTCATTGAGGAAAGAATTGGACCTCAGTTACAGATTATCATTAAACAGAAAGAAACAGTTTCGGCTCTCATCGAGGACGCTAAAAATCTCAAGCAACATCTTCAAGAAGAGTTACGTGCCCTCGAGGCAAAAGGGATTAGAAGAGACGCATTAGGATTAAATTCGCCGAAGGAAGTAAGATCTTTGGACGAAAAAATTTCGTGGTTAGAAAAACTCCAAGCAGAACTTGAGCTCAACCTTTTAAGCCTCAATACGGGAATCAAGCGCGCCCAAACTATTTTCAGTGCACCGGTGATTAAAAGTTCACAAGAACTTGTCGTAAGAGAAAACTTAATTGTCTCGACCATTAATCTCAAAGCTAGCGAAGACCTCTCTCACAAGATGATGTACATCCCCGAGACCTTAAAACTTAAGAGTGAAGGTCTCCGAACGGATCCAGACTTCGAAAAAGTTGTCTCAGGCTGGGTGAGTGATAGTTCGCAACCAATTGAACTGCGCTCCGAGAGTCTCCTTTACAAATGGAAGGAGCGACAGACATCAATCGAGGATGGGCTCACATCTTTTAATAAAGAAGATCGCCATAAAATATTAGATCAGATCGCAGCAGATCCAGAAAAATTTGAACGATTGTTCGCAGAACCTAAAGGTCTTAATGGGTATCTTCCTTTGCTAAAAGAGAATGAACATCTTCTAGATGCCTTCGGGGCCAAGAACTTTAAGTCTCACTGGGCCGAGTTTAGACCGCTCTTGAGTCGGATCACTCAAATGGAAGGGATTCCAAATGAGGATAGAGTTCACTTCATCGAGGCCTTGGAACGAGTCGCCGGATCAAAAAATATCGATGCCTATACAGCACTTCGAGACATTTCAAAAAATCCAGCGTTGATTCAGCTGGCAGAAAAGGAATTACCAGTCATATATGCCCTCTCAACCAAGACGAAATCAGATCTTTCGGTTGCTATTTTTGAAGGTCTCACTTCCGACCAACCTAGAAAGCATGCATTCGTGACAGAAATGTTAAAAAGTCAGGATACTCGCATCTCTAACGACGGAGTCCTTGGAGAATTTAGAACTCTCCCTCAAACACAAAACTCTTCACTGATGGAGTCAGCGATGACTCGGATTAAAAACGGTACGGCGAGTCCTGAATTCGAAGAAGCGGTCCTGACTCACCTCTTCGATGATGTAAAATCACCCATACAAATTTACGATCGAGTGCCTCAGGCCCATAAAGATATCGTTATGAAGGCACTCGCAAGAAAAGATAAAATGAGTATCTTTGACAGAATGGCAGTGGAGCTCTCTGACGGCAGCAGAGAAATGGAAACGACTCGTGCAGCGATGGCAACTTCAAATCCTCTGAGTCATGAATTCATTTCGATTGGAGACGGAGTTGAGATGCAAGTAACACCCTTAACCCAACTTCAATGGACGATGGTGGAAAAAAGTAATCCTTCCCTTTCAACTAATGGACCGTCAATAATGTTTGGTGGCAAAGAGATCACTGTCGGTGTGAATATGCCGGTCAATTCTTTCTCAGCCAAAGAGGCAGATGCCTTTGTCGATGAGTTAAATAAATTAGATAAGAATTTTACGTATCGCCTTCCCACTTCAGAAGAACTCCGCCGTATCGGAGTTCGAAATCCTTATGAGCTCGGGACAATTTACGCGGATTCATCGATGATGCATCAAGTGGGGATTCTAAAACCAGAGGCCAATGGATTTCATGATGTTAATAAGAACGTCGCTTACTGGACCTCAGAGAGAGAAATGCCCGATGCCTTTAATCCAAACAATTACCGCTACATTGAAGGCACGAGTTACTCACCAACTCTGATTGAAAATAGACG
>JBBQGK010000090.1:0-14784 GCA_038322885.1 Bacteriovoracales bacterium
ATGTCATCATAGACTCCTTGAGATCTCCATAATTCAAACGCTTCGTTGAGCCCTTTATGAGTGAGGCTAACTTCTCGTGCATAATTAGAATTGGCCGTGGCAAAATCTTCGAGACTCATTTTTTCAGTGCGTACTGGAGGCTCGCGAAGTAAGGACTCAGGTTCAACGCGAATTCCTCTCAAGGCCTCAACTTCTCGGTCAGCAAGCTTTATGCCGTCAGTTCCAGCAACGACAACTACCGGAGTATCAACTGAAGCTACGGTCCTCGATGCTCCGCCGGCACCAATGGCGGGAGTCTCTGTCGTCAAAATGTCAGCGCGTGTTTCAGTTCTCGCTATAGCGGATACATCTTCAGCTCCACTCACAATTAAAGCTGGCGGTGCTGGAGCTTCTGGTACCACACGTGTTGTACCCGCAACGGTCGTCGCATCATCTGCAACAACAAGAGATGGTGAAGGTGGCTGGATATCAGGATTAGAGATAGAACTTCCACGAGTTCTTGGAGATGCTTCGAGAGTTGCGGCGACATCGGAATCAACGGTCTCTCTTTCGACTCTTGCAGCTATGGCATCTTGGACATTTACATCCGCTATATCTGCGGCCGGCCCACGAGCTCCTGCTCGAGCGACAGTGCCTGCAGTGTCGACAACCTCTGCCACTTCTGTGGCTCGGGTCGTAAGCCTGGCAGCAGTTCCTGCAATGGCACTCTCGCCAACTCTAAAACCTAAGGCAGTCGCTTCATCGATGGCATGCAAATATGTTGTAACTGGTTTTAAAATAGTTTTTAAGTCTTGGCTCACCCCTAAAACTCGATCTGCCTTAACAAATGCAGCGGTCGTTTTAGAATATTTTATTGCGTCCCAAGCTTTCAATGCTCGATTTTCAGTGGCTGTTGCAAAACGACCAGTCACGGCAGCTGTTCTTACTATGGCCCGTGAGGCGAGTGAAACGGCCTCAGCACTTTTAGGAATGGCCGTCAGAATTTTTTGAGCTGTTGCGAGAGCGACACCACCGGCGCGGGAGGCACGGGCTCCACGTGCAGCTGCACGAACAACTCGAAGGGCCCCAATGGCAATCGCCTTTGCTCCGCTTGCGAGACCACCAGTCAAAAATCCCGTAACAATTTCTCCGACAGCAAGGCCACCGATACCACAAAAGACCTGAATTTTTTGCTGGCAGCTAGCACAGTCCCAGTTTTGCATCGCTCGGTCGCAGTGTGAAACGAACGGAGCTCCCGACCATCTCTCACAACCATAACTATTCATTGCCGCGGTTTTTAAACCTTGGAAGACATTATCGGCAAGTTTTCTGAGTGTTCCGCCCGGATCACGACGGAAATCATTCATGAAAGATGGACCTGTTTTTTGGGCAAGCATTCCTTTTTCAGAAGTTCGACTCTCACTCTTCACTACCAAATGGTACAGCGAACTTCCAACCCAAGTTACCGCCCCTGCGGCCAGATCCCAGAGTGAAGAAAGGGTTCCCCATACAGAGTCAATGATCCCTTTAAAAATATTTTGCATGCAACCAGCGCCAGAATTTAAACACTGATTTTTTACTCCAGCTAGAGTTGATGCTTGAGCAAGAAGACCTGCTAAAGGATTAGCAACAGCAATCGCTGCACAGCCGATTTGTCCCATACAACTGGCATCTGAAGATTGGCGACGACAAGTGACTGCGGCTCGATTTGCGATGATGGCGGCTTGTGCGGCTAATTGATCAGCTTGAGACGAAGCTGAAGGACGAGCACATTCTTTTTTTATGGTTGCAACCTCTCGCTCTAACACCACCTGAGAGCGTTTCACGACAGCGATAAGTTGAGGACAGTTTAAAACTGCACCATTAATCGTAATCCGAAATTGAGCGCGATTGGGTGAATCAATACATTGAGTTTTGACTTTTCCTTGGAGTTCCTCGAATCGTCTTATGTCACGGTTTAGTGTGGTCTCCGGCGCCGTGGACCAAGCGGGGATAGCTTGAATGAGTAAAATGAGGGCGAGGATCATTCGCATTTAAAGTCCTCCACCATCTTTTGTAGTGCTGGGACATACTTCTTATGCTCGTCTCGAATGGAATACTTTAAATTATAAACTTCACCCTTACAGTAGAGGTAATAACTTCTCTCAATAAAATTGATATCGTTAATCTTAAATTCTGCACCAATGAAATGGCCATTAATTCCAGTCTTCTTGTAATCAACTTGAGTCGTAGGTTCGTATTTGACGAGCTCGCCTTTGTGGGACTTAACCCATTCATCTTTTTCTTTTTGAAAGTCTTTGAAGAGATTCTGGAAATCTGTTTTTGCGAAAGACTTCTCTGTAAGATTAGTGAAGAGAAATAATAAAACGGGACGAGATTCATTTGCCCATGGCCCCAAAACAGTGAGTGGAATTCCGAATAAATCATCAGCTGATTCCCAACCCTCTGGAACATTCACGGTCACTTTCTTACCTTTGGCAATGCTATGAGTTTCTGGTTTAGACCAGACCGAGACTGAAATTAATAATAAACTGATGATAAGCTTCGCTCTCAAATAACACCTCTAGGTGTAAACATATCGGTTGTTTAAGGAGTTTCTGGAGTCGAGATTATTAGACTGGTTTTATGGGCAGAGGTTTCGAGATTTTAAGGGATTATGCCGTAGACCTCGAGAACAAAATCTATATCAAACCGAAAAGAATGACGTTCACGATCGCAAGCACCAAGGCCCCAATGATCGCCGATCCCCATGTCTTGATCTTAAAGCTGTCCATAAACGCCGCCGCCGCTTTTAAAATCATAGCGTTCACGACGAAAGTAAAAAGCCCGAGGGTGAGAATGTTGATAGGCAGAGTCAGGATAATGAGAATCCATCGGAGAGTCATATTTAAAAAGCCGACTACAATGCTTGCGATCATCGCACTTTTAAAATCTCTGATTTCAAAACCGGAAACTAGCTTTGAGGTAATCATCAATGCCGCGGCCGAGAGAACCCAAGTAAGAATAAGAGTCAGCATATTAAACCTCTGGTGCTAGATAAACTTCAACGTTTGGATCAAATTCTTCGCGCAAGATAGAACGAATAGCCTCAAGAGTCCCGGTGGTCGAACTCGGACACGTTCCACACGCACCCTGGTATTTGACGATCAATATATTATCTTTGAAGTCTTTGACCATTAAATCTCCGCCGTCACCCTGAAGGCCCGGACGAATTCTCTTATCAAGGATCTCTTCAATTTTTTGGAGCTCGGGTGGAAGGCTTGATCTGCGATCTGACTCTGGATCAAAAACTTTAAAGTTCGGATCATGGTCTTCGATGAAGCTCTCAATCGACGTCTGCACCGCTGGTTCAAGGTGATCCCAATCTTCAAAACTGAATTTTGAAATCGTGATCACGTTCTGAAAAAAGTGAATCTGATCTACTCCGCGAAGATCGAAGAGGGCTGCCGCGAGAGGCACGTCTTTGCAATCCTGAGGTGTTTTAAAAGAAACTTTCCCGTCGTGCTTAACTTCACGGTCCAGAATGAACTTGAGCGCATTCGGATTCGGTGTTGGTTGAATGGTAATATCAATGTGATTCATAAAGTTCTCCTATTCAAAAAACTTTTTCACTTTAATGAGAGCATTGACCAGCTGATCAATATCCTCTTGGTTGTTATAAATGGAAAACGAGGCACGGCAAGTTGCCGGCACGCCAAAAAATTTCATCAAGGGCTGAGCACAGTGGTGCCCGGTTCGGATCGCCACACCTTCTTTATCAATCAGGGTCGCCAAATCCTGAGGATGAATGCCATCAATCCCAAAGGAGATGACCGAAGCTTTATTTTTTGCCGTACCAAAAATTTTGAGACCCGGGATTCCTAAAAGTTTTTTTGTTCCGTAGGCGAGAAGCTCTTCTTCAATCCTATGGATGTTATCCATGCCGATTTTTTGAACGTAGTCCACCGCGGCCCCAAGCCCAATCACCGCTGAGATCGGGGGAGTCCCGGCCTCAAACTTATGGGGAAGATTGTTGTAGGTCGTTTTCTCAAACGTCACCACATCGATCATGTCGCCTCCACCCTGATACGGTGGCATTTTATTTAAAAGATCTTCTTTACCCCAGAGCACACCCACACCGGTAGGCCCAAAGAGTTTATGTCCAGAGAAGGCGAGGAAATCCACACCAAGATCTTGCACATCAACTTTAAGATGAGACACCGCCTGGGCCGCATCCACCATCATAATGGATCCATTCTTGTGCGCAAGTTCAGTCATCTCTTTGATGGGGTTGATCGTTCCGAGGGCGTTTGAGATGTAGATCACCGAGATAAGTTTTACTTTTGGAGTGAGAAGTTTCTTATACTCATCCATCAAAATCTCACCCTCTTGATTGATCGGGATGACACGGATGATGAGCTTATTTTCCTCGGCAACGAGCTGCCACGGAACAATGTTCGAGTGGTGCTCCATCTGTGAGAGGAGGATCTCGTCGCCTTCTTTTAAAAAATGACGAGCATAGGATTGAGCAACTAGATTGATGGATTCAGTTGTCCCTTTCGTGAAGATGACTTGTTTTCGGTCCGGAGAGTTGATGAAGTGGGAGATTTTATCTCTCGCTCCTTCAAACTTGGTCGTCGCATTCTCTGAGAGCCAGTAGAGACCACGGTGAACGTTGGCGGTCTCATGACGGTAGTACCGATCCATCTCTTCGACGACAGAGAGTGGCTTTAAGGTTGTCGCCCCACTATCAAGGTAGGCGAGGCGCTTCCCCTGGATTAATTGATTCAAAACGGGAAAGTCTTTACGGTAAGGATTATTTTCCAGAAGACTCACGGAGTACCTCCGAGGTGAAATTTATTTTTAAGTTCCTTCCCGATCAATTCCTGTACGTAGGTCCGTGCCTCAAGATTTTCGGTCTTCATCACAATTTCCATCCCGAAAGCGAGAGCGAGAAGATTTCTCGCCTTATCATGGGGAATTCCCCGCGCCTCAAAATAGAAAATTTCTTCTGGAGAAAGTTGTCCCGTCGTAGATCCGTGGGAGCACTTTACGTCATCGGCATAAATCTCTAGCTGGGGTTCCGAGAACGCCTGCGCCTTTTTAGAGAGGAGAAGATTCTTATTGAGCTGTGAAGACTTCACTCTCTGTGCATCTTTAAAAATATGAATGCGGCCAGTGAAGGTCCCTTTGGACTCTCCGCCCAGGATACCCTTCGCTATCTGGGCACTGGTTGAATCCGGTGTATAGTGATTGATCATCGTATTGATGTTTGATTTCTCCTGGGCATTTAAGAGATACAGGTTCATCGATTCTCCGTGGGACCCAGGTGCGTGGAGATGCATGTCTAGCTTGTGCTCATTGCGCTTACCTTTTACATGGAAAACGATGTGGCGATAGTGAGCATCTTTTTGAAGGTGAGCAAAGGTCACACCATGAAGATTTGAGTGGGGAGTTCCCTGATAGATCTCGAGGTGTTCAACTTTGGATCCCTCGTCTGCCATGATATGAGTTTCTCCAAGATGAGAAAAGTGTCCCTCGAGCGAAATCGTCTCTTCAATTAAAGTGAACTTTGAAAAACGATTGGCCACGACCACGACAGAATCAGTTTCAAAACCAGACTGAGTGTGAAGCTTCAAAACCCGAAGAGGAGATTTAAGTTCTTGGTCTTTTTTAATATCGATGACATTGAGTGATTTTAGAAAAGTATGATGAAGATGGGTAAAAATATCGGATCTGTTTTTATCACTCAAAAGAAAGGTCGGATCTGTTATAGAGCCAAAAGTTACACCCTCGATGTTTGGCGTTGCCTTCAAAACCCCATCGACATAGATCACTGTAGGGATGTCAGATTTCATGAAGTGAGAGAGATCCACATCCACGTCACCTTTGTGCTTCACTTCTAAGACCTCTAAGAAGTCTCCCAATTCTTTAGCGCTTTTTTCAAACATTTCGTTAAATAAATGAAAGTGAGTCGCCTTGAAGTCTTTAAGACTTCCGTTGGACTTCTGAATTTCATTTTCCGCTAAGGTGCGGATTTTTGAGTTGGACATTATTTCACTCCGGCAATGAGCCAGTCATAACCTTTTTCTTCAAGTTCTAGGGCGAGCTCTTTGCCCCCTGATTTAATTATTTGGCCTTTATAGAGAACGTGCACAAAATCAGGCACTACGTGATCTAAGAGACGCTGATAGTGGGTCACAAGGATGGTGGCATTAAATTTTGATTTCAGAGCATTCACACCACTGGCGACAACTTTGAGAGCATCGATATCGAGACCAGAATCTGTTTCATCCAAGAGTGAGAGTCTAGGATTTAAGATCGCCATCTGAAGGATTTCATTTTTCTTTTTTTCTCCGCCTGAAAAACCTTCATTCACGGAACGCTCTAAAAAGGATTCATTCATCTCGAGGAGCTTGAGTTTAGTTCGCAGGTGCTTTAAGAAATCATCGTCATTCATTTTCTCAAGCCCCTGGTGCTCGCAAATTTGATTGAAAGATTCTTTCAAAAAAGTAAAGTTCGATACACCAGGAACTTCGATCGGGTATTGAAAGCCCAGAAATATTCCTTCTTTCGCCCGGTCTGCCGGTTCGAGCTCCAAAAGGTTTTTCATCTTTCCGTTGATCTCAAAATGTACTTCGCCCCCCGTGACTTTATATGACGGGTGTCCCGCGATGACTTTTGACAGAGTACTTTTCCCTGAGCCGTTGGGGCCCATAATGGCATGGACTTCACCCTTTTTGACGGTGAGGTTGATACCCTTTAAAATTTCATTTCCATCGACTTCGGCGGTAAGGTTTTTAATTTCAATCATAAGTTATCCTACTGAGTTTTCTAATTTCATTTCGATCAATTTTACGGCCTCAACCGAGAACTCGAGCGGCAAGGTCTTAAAGACGTCTTTACAAAATCCGTTCACGATCAATGACACTGCTTTCTCTTGGGTGAACCCACGGCTCTGCAGATAGAAAATCTGATCGGCCGAGATCTTTGAGGTCGTTGCTTCGTGTTCAACTATTGCGGTGTCATTTTTTACATCAATATAAGGAAAAGTATTGGCAGCACTCTCGTGTCCAATCAGCATGGAATCACACTGTGAGTAATTCCGAGCTCCCGTCGCACTCGGCATAATTTTCACGAGACCCCGGTAACAATTCACTGACTTTTCAGCAGAGATGCCCTTAGAGATAATCGTTGATTTAGTATTTTTCCCAATGTGGATCATCTTCGTGCCCGTGTCGGCCTGCATGTAGTTGTTAGTCAGGGCGACTGAATAAAATGAACCTTGGGATCCGTCTCCCATCAAAATGCATGATGGGTATTTCCAGGTGATCGCCGATCCAGCTTCAACCTGAGTCCAAGATATCTTTGAATTTTTTCCGCGACACTGTCCGCGCTTAGTAACGAAATTATAAATTCCGCCGAGTCCATTCTTGTCTCCCGCGTACCAGTTCTGAACAGTGGAATATTTTATTTCAGCATCGTCCAAGGTCACGAGCTCTACGATCGCCGCGTGTAATTGATTCTCATCCCGTTGAGGAGCTGTACAGCCTTCGAGATAATTCACGTATGAGCCCTCATCAGCGATAATCAAGGTGCGCTCGAACTGGCCCGTCTCTTTGGCGTTGATCCTAAAATAGGTTGAGAGATCTAACGGACACTTCACACCTTTCGGGATGTAGACAAAAGATCCATCAGAAAACACGGCACCATTTAAGGCCGCGTAGAAATTATCTGAGTAGGGGACCACTGTGCCGAGATATTTCTTCACGAGATCAGGATATTTTTCTACCGCTTCTTGGATTGAGCAGAAGATCACGCCGACTTTCTCGAGTTCTTCTTTGTGAGTCGTGCCCACTGAGACAGAATCAAAAACCGCATCCACCGCTACACCCATGAGACGCTTTTGCTCGGTCAAATTGATGCCGAGTTTTTCGAACGTCTCTAAGAGTTCACTATCAACGTCGTCGAGAGACTTATAGGTTTCTTTTTTTGATTTTGGTTTAGCGTAATAATACAGATCCTGAAAATCAATCTCAGGAATCCGAAGATAGGCCCACTCAGGATGCTTCAAGGTTACCCAGTGGCGATAGGCCTTAAGGCGATAATCCAAGAGCCACTCTGGCTCATTTTTCTTTGATGAGATAAGACGGACTATGTCTTCTGAAAGACCTTTCGGGAATTCTTCCATCTCAATATCGGTGGTGAAACCATACTTGTAGTTGTCTTGAAGTTTTTCTTCAATTTTCATAATGAGGCCTTGATGGTGAGGGGACAATTTTCAACTTTTTTCTCTGGATGCTTTTTCAGAGCGAGAAGATTATCTTCGCTCAAGAGTTCACCGACAGAGAGTGCTTGAAAGATATTAATCAGGTAGTCGTTGAGTCGCTTGATAGGTTGAGTGATGTTGCAAGAGTGCATGAGTTCGCAGGGGCCATCGTGACAATCCATCATGAAGCTTTTTCCTTCAATCAGTTCGGCGAGTTCTAGGTAGGATACCTGACTTAAATCTTTCGCTAAGGTATATCCACCCTTAACACCTTGCTGAGATGTGAGGATGCCTGCTGTGTTCATTTGTTGCATCACTTTGGCAGTAGTATCGAAGGGAGTATGGTACTGATCACACACTTCACGAGCGGTGAGAAGCTCCGAGTTTCCTTTGTCTTTCATGGCCTTTAGGACCATCAAAGCGTATTCAACCTTCCGATTTATCTTGATCATAGATATACGTTCTTTTTTAACTTATTTGTTGCACCACCGCATCCTAGCGTATCTAAGGCATATTTGCACTTATTTAATTATCTGTTTATGTTTTCCGATGAGAAATTTATGAAAATACTTTGGTTTTTCCTGATTTTTTCGCTCACAGCCGGGGCCGAGACTGCGATCAAGTCCCTCGAGGGTTTTGATCCTATCAATGACGTGGTTTCAGATAAATATCTTACAGGGCCTTATCTCATTTATGATTGCGTTGAAAAACATTGGACCTGTGTGGTTCAGGATAATTTCAAAGAGTGCCAAGATGCTCGGGTGGAAGATTTAAAAATCATTCAGAAAGATCTTCGTTGTGCTCCCTTCGAGAAGCTCCCGACAAAAAAGGCCTGCCTGCAGAGGCAGCTTTATCTCGTGGGTCAGAATATGGGGACGAGGTTTTGCTTTCATGATAAGTGGCGGAACCGGGAGCTTCGTTAGAAGTAGTCATCGTCTTTGTTTTTAGTCTTCGCCTTCGGCGCAGGAGTAGGGGTATCATTCTCTTTGGTGCTCACAAAATAATAAATAGTTAAGATAAGACCAGCAATCACCAGAACATTGATGATGGGTTTGTAGTCTCTCTTCTCTTTTGCTCTGATAAATTTCCCGGGCCCTTTGGGTTTTTCATCCTTGCGTTGGCGGGCGATGGGAGAGGTCTGGTTCTGGTCCGGGGTATCCTTAGTACGGTTATAGCGCTCAAGGTTTGTGTCGACGGCATTAGTCTTCTGCTCATCCATGCTTATCTGGAGACTTTCTACGGATCCGAAAGAGAGAGTCAAAAAGCTTTGAAAACGTGTGCGTTCTGAGGCCTGGATCCGTACCCCGTCGATGGCCACGCCGTTAGTACTCGCGAGGTCAGTCACAAAGATATCTCCGTCGATAATTTCAATGAGTACATGTTGGCGTGAAATACCGTCGTGAGCAATTACGACCTGACACTTAGGGGATCTCCCCACAATGAACTTATCCTCGGAAATGTCAAAGTCGAGTCTTTCACCCGAGATTAGTTTCACCTTCAATAGCATGGCTTAATTATAGCAGCAGGAAACTACTTTGCAAAAACTTTGAAGCTTTTAGTGAGAAGCCGGATGCTGTCTCGCTCGCGATAGTTGAGGTTAAAGATATCGATTTTGATCGCCGTCGTGTAAGGGTCGAGCCAGTAAAAGCGAGCTTCAAATCTGGCTATCGTTTTATCGCAGGCACTCGTCGGCTTATCTGGGGCGTAATCTGCGGCCAAATAAAACTGATAATCTCTGCTCTTTGTGATGAGGTTTGGAACCGTATTTCCGGCGGCATTATAGCAGGCCACGTAAAGTGGTTGTGTCGTCGGATCAGGTTTGGCGATGGGTGGATAAAATTTGTAGTTGAGGGTTGCCTCTTGGGTTGCCTGGATGGCGAGGAAGCGCACTGTAGATTGAAATTTTCGGATGGCCCGGGCATTTTGTTGGACGGTGATATAGTTCATCCCCAGAGTGATCGCGACTGTCAGGAGGGACAGCCCCACCAACGTCTCGATCATGGTAAATCCCTTTTGGTTACTCCACACTAAACACCTCATAGAGGAGCTTTGTTCGGTGAGCAGCTAGGATGTCATCTGAATTGGCAGGAGAACCAAGAGGAGAAATCCTACATTTGTAGGGGGCTCCGCAATCTTTATTAAAAAGATTTTTTGTATCACGTGGTACCCAGAACCGATTTGGGCCCCCGGTATAATCACCTTCTGAATAAATGCTTGGATCTGAGAAAAAAGGAAGGGTGAAGTTCTGTGATGAATAATATTTCTGGTTGTAGTACTGGACCTGGACGTTGGTAAAGTCGTCGATGACTTCGTAGGGGCTCACCGTATCTTGGTCGAGCTCTAGGATATCAGTGAAGATCAGCTTCCCTTTGTTTCTGACAATAAGTTTTCCACTCAAGAGCATCTTTCCGACGAAGTGATGATTCACAAGGCTTACCGTATCTGAAGCGCTTGCACTCGTCACTTCCGTATTGTTGAGAATAATAGTGAGATTTTTTGCCGCAATTAATCCACAGAATACCGGTGGTGCGGAGCTTGTGGTGTTTCCGCTGAAATCGATGGTGAAATCTTCGTTCAGGTTGTTAAAGATAATGAGACTGTAGACGCCAGAAGAAACATCAACTGAGGAGCAACTGGAATAAAGTTTAGACTTGTCGCCCATCATTAAAGAGTAAATACCGGCTGTGTTTTTGTTGTGGGCATCAATCCCATCGGGAATAGGGTTATTTTCTTTGTCCCGGCCATAGACGTTAGTCACACCAGCGGCCGAAGTTGCATGGGCGGACTCTCCGGAGTCGAGTCTCGGCAAGGGAAACCTGCCACTTCCGATCACATCATAGTTGAAGAGTTCGTTATATTGTCCCGTCGCAATTTTCCAGGGAACAACCTGAGCAGGATTCGTGAACACGTCAAAGATGACACCATCTTTAAAATAAACGCGAAGATCAGAGGTTGATAGAAAGTTCAGAGAGGCGGCATCTTGTGCAACGGTTGGAGACGCAAGATAAACTGATTCATTGTAGGTTAAACTCTTCGTCGGATTACTTTTTCCGTCGAACGGTTTACCAAAATTGGTGAGGCGAGAGAGGGAAAAGGGAGTCGAGCGAGTGGCCTGATCGACAAGCACAGGAGCGTTTATTTGGACGAAGGCCCCGTCGTCAAGGTCATAGAGGTTGTCTGCTCCACTAGAGTTAAAAATGAGTCCAAAATGGGACATTGAAAGAGCATCAATGCGGTAACGGAGTGTGTACTTCTCGGTGTGTCTCTTTCCAAATAAAACCGTCTGGATCATCACTTCAGCAATCAGATAGTTTGAAAGGTTAATGAGGTTTACACCGGCCGAGCGCTTGATCGTAATTTTAAACAAGTCAAAATTCACTCCTCCATATCTTTGTGGGTGAAAAAAACAATTGAGCTTATCTGAATTGGCCGCATAAAAATCGGGATATACTTGACCGGCATTTTGGATGGTTTCAGTGAACTCAGACTGCCCGTCCGAGAGTGTGAAGTTTTGAAACAAGTCTCGGATATCGTCTCCGTATTTACCATTACAATTACCTGGTCCACTTGGGAGTCCACCATTGGGACCCGCTGAACCACTTCGGAGAAGTTTTTTGGTCGTCTCCATCACATCGGATTTGAGATAAGAAGTGGCCTGAGTACTGCTCAAGGTTCTGATCTCAGAGTCGACCTGGTCAGTAACGAGCATGAAGTAACCGATAGCACCAGTGATCATGACGATAAGGGTGAGTGTAGCGGAGATGTTTCCCCTATCGTTACCTAGAATTTTATTAACAGAAGGCTGGGCAACTTCCACCGATAGACCTTATTTTAAAGAGGATGTTTATGGCCGGACCCTTGAAGGTATTTCCGTCCACTTTGTAGTTAGGAAGAGTTTCTGGTTTATCCAGCGGAAGGTAAACTCCCCAGTCTAGGGTATTAAGAGGTTCAGGAGGAATTGGATCAGGAAGATCAATCGAAGGTGGGGCAACATAGTCATCCGACCCACCTGCGTAGTCTCCGTCTTTACCAGGTTTAAAACCTGATATTCCAGAGATTCCAGAGAAGGCGCCTGGTGGGTAGACGGGTGTACGACTCGTCACTTGGCCCCAGATGCTGAGGACATCACTGGCGGCATAATTTTTCCAATCAGAAATGGCGAAGCCCGGTTCTGGATGAAGATGATTAAAAGGATTCGGTGCGGTTGAGTAGCTTGAAGCGGTTAACTTGTAGTGGAGGGGATAACTTCCAACCAATCGTGTGATCAGAGGTTGCGAGCCTTTGTTAAAACAATTGGCATGGCTGATGACAAGATTCTTATCTCCTTGGAGATTTTTCTGAAAAACATTGAGAGCATTGGCGACATAGAATCTCATCGCAAGTTGTCTCTTGGCGTTCCAGAAGTTATTGAGCAAGTTCGCCATCTGAGAGGCGTTTGATACGGGAGTTGTGAGGGCATTGTAGGCATCAAATAACGATGTATCGTTGGTGTTAATTTGATCGGTCTCGTTGAAAAGTTTTTTACAACTCACATTCATAGGGAAAACTTCCCACTTGTAACTTGCTTTGGCGCGGTTTGAATTGAGGCCCATGCTTTCGCAAAAAGAAAACTTCGCATCCAGATCCATTGCACTCGTTACTACCGGAAGAGCGTTTTTCCATTGTTGGATCATTGAGTTCATGTAAGTGAGCTTATCTGCATCTGTTGGATGGGTCGCATTGAAAGCATCTTTTTCAGCTTGTGGTGCGGATTCTAGCGGTCGCGTATCAGCTATCGGTGCCTCTGAAAGGTTCGGTTTATCAAGATCTAGGATCTGCTTTGCTTTGCTAAAAGCAGTTGTGCTTGAGAGAGAGGTAATGTCATCGTCTTGGACATTATCAGCTCCGTCCTGATTTTTTAGCTTAGAGGGGTTCTTATCAAAAAAAACCTTGAGGGGAGCAAAAACACCACCAGTGTCTACTTGAGAGTAGAGGAGACTTCCCTTAGGGGATCCGAACTTATAACCCACGACATCTGGCATTCCATCGCTTTTGTAATCGCTCTCAGACAGAGACTTCATGGCATCATAGGCACTTTTAGGAATACCACTTCCGTGGTTGATTTGATTTGTCAGTTCAGTGGGCGAAGGCATGAATTTAAACGAGCTACTTTTGGAAGAAACTAAAGCTGCATTATCGTCCACGTCCAAACAGGTGAAGACACCCGAATAGAGTCGAAATGACTTTGAAGATCCAAATGAGCGAGAAGCATTTTTGTATGTGTTCACAACTTCTGCAGCAAGAATTTCTAATCCATTCTTACCAGAGGAAACGGAGTGATTGATCGGTAAAAAAGTATCTGCAATTTGAATACTTCCTGGTTGATCTGCAACCGCTTGTCCTGGGATATAGGCAACTGGCATGAACGAATTTGTGGTAGGAAGAGGGCTTGCGTCTTCCGCCCCATCAACGATCCAGTAACCTGCAATAATATCCAGCCTATTTAGGCTTTGGGGAACAAATTGTATTTCGGGATTGTTCTTAGCAAGGTTGGCCACGTCCCCGTCTCCGCACATGCGCTGAAGCCCCACGGTCATCTCTCCCGGTGCCGCGTCGGCCTGATCAGGTGGTAAGGAGAGGCCAATGGTAACTGGCAGACGAAGGGCCTGCATGTTCGCTTTGAAGCTCAGTGCATGAGCACTGACTGCTGTCATAAGGGCGAATAGTGCCAGGATATTAATTTTCACTGAAGGCCTCCAATAACTATTTTGTCAGCTTGGCTTCCATAGGATTATACATCATACCCATCTCTGAGGTTCCTATCCTACGGGTTAAGATGAAGGGTCCTTTGAGCTTAGGTATCCTCACCACAGAGTCGGCGTCAGTCATTACGCCACCGTGCCACTTACTGATGATAAGACTTAGGCTTTTTTCACCATTTACCTCACCGTTGTTACGGACCTTGTAGATGGCAATATCTATTGGCACTGCCACCATAAGCCCTTTAGGCATGGGGTTACTAAGCGAGGTTAAGTAAGAGCCCGCGGTGTAGTAGTGGGATAGGTGAAGGATGTTGAGGGGTGAGTCTTTCCCGCCGAGGTCATTCGCTATGCTCGAGTCGTTTGAGAATACTGAGTATCCCTTAGAGGGAAAAAAATACTCTTCTTCACCTTGGCTCGTACCCCACAAAGATTTGCATTCAGAAGGAAGTTTTTGTTTTACAGAAATATCTGAAAAGAAAGTATTGCCCGACCCTTTATCTGTCTGATCAATCGGACTGAACTTGATGGCAAAGACATTATTCGGAAACTTCGTATTGAGCGCTAGACTTAAGGCGGTATTGTTATCTTGAGTGATGGTTTGTCCAGGACGAAGAGGATCTGGAACAGGATGAGCAAAGTTCCCATTGGAATAGGGATCACGTGCAGTTTGAGAGAGATATTTTGTACACAAGCTGGGTTGGGTTCTGCAGTCAATAATTTCTTCAGCGTAACGGACCGTATAGTGATTAGTGACGACAGTATTGTAAATCAAGAAGGGAAGGTTTTTCAAGGCCATGACTTTTCCAACGTTGGCCA